>JBMFUG010000005.1:0-56869 GCA_049966695.1 Acidimicrobiales bacterium
GTCGCTTTGTGCGATTAGATTGATGGTGACTTTGCCGGCCAAGACTTTGCTCTCCGCGTACACGACCCTTGGGGTGGGTGGGCCAGCGGGGTTTTTCGTCCCAGTCCGAGATCTGGCAGAGCTGGCTCGTGCCATCAGGGAAGCTGACGCCGCGCTGAGCCCTGTGCTCGTGCTTGGAGGGGGGAGCAATATGGTCGTCTCGGACGACGGCTTCCCTGGGACGGTGCTCCAAATCTTGCTTAGGGGCGTGCAGCTTGAAGCCGAGGAGGGCGGCAGCGTAGTCGTCACAGCGGCTGCCGGGGAAAGCTGGTGCGCCTTGGTGGAGCGCTGCGTGGGCGAAGGGCTCGCGGGCATTGAAGCTCTGAGCGGCATCCCCGGTCTTGTGGGAGCTGCGCCTGTTCAGAACATCGGCGCCTACGGCCAGGAAGTCGCCGGGGCGATAAAGGCGATGGAGGTATGGGACAGGGTTGAACGGCGTCTGCGCCAGTTGCTACCGGAAGAAGCTGGTTTTGGCTACCGTGACAGCGTTTTCAAAAGGACGTCCCGTTACGTGGTGACAAAGGTCAGCTTCAGGCTGGTCCGTTCCAGGCTCTCATGCCCCGTGCGCTACGCAGAGCTCGCTAGGTACTTGGGCATCGACCTGGGTGCCCGGGCGCCGCTTGACGAGGTCGCACAGGCCGTAATGCACCTTCGCCGTGCCAAGGGGATGCTGCTCGGGGTGCCGGGCCCGGACAGTCGCAGCGTGGGTTCATTTTTTGTGAACCCCGTGCTGGACGGGCCGGCTTGGGAGCGGCTGAAGGCGCTGGCCCCAGGGGCGCCGGGTTTCCCCACTGGAACTGGCACCAAGGTGCCTGCGGCCTGGCTGGTCGAACGTGCCGGGTTTGCCCGTGGTTACCGCAAGGGAGGCGCTGCTATCTCAAGCAAGCACGCACTGGCTCTCACCGTACTAGAGGGAGGGACAGCGGCTGACTTGTTGGCCTTGGCGCGTGAAGTGCGTGACGGGGTGCATGAACGTTTCGGGGTGGTTTTAGAGCCAGAGCCTGTGCTTGTCTGCCTGAAGCTTTGATGAGAACCTGGTCAGCTCGCTGAGCCGGCTGCTATGCTGGGCACTGTCCATACGGCTCTCCCTGCCAATTGGACTAGCTCGGGGCGGTCCCCCCCCTTCCGCCCCTCGAGCGATGACCGAAGGACCGGCACCCCCCGCCGGTCCTTCGGTCGTTATGGTGGGTTCTGGCGTCGACTTTGCCGGGCTGGGCACAAGCCTTGGCTTTGCGGCTGTCCCCGGGGCCAGCTTCGCCCGGTCTCACCAAGCGGAAGGTCTCATTTCTCTTCGAGCATGAGCCCAAGGGAGCGGAGCTGTTCGGCGGGACGGTGGTAGCCACGCTCGAGGTGGCCTACCCCGTGCAAGAGCGTTGGCCCGCTAGCTGCGGCCGCTGCGATCACGCTGGAAAAGCCAGCTCGGACGTCGGGTACCTCGACCTCGGTGCCGTGCAGTTTGGAAGGCCCTCTCACTACCGCAGAGTGCAGGTAGCTGGTGTCGTGGAAGCGGCATGCGGGGCCACCTAGGCAAGTTGCGAACAGTTCTATCTCGCCTCCCATGGCTTGCAGAGCGGGCACGTAGACGAAGCGCTCTTCGAACACCGTCTCGTGCAACACCGACATGCCTTCAGCCTGGGTGAAAAGGACCATGAGAGGCGTCTGCCAGTCGGTGATGAACCCTGGGTGGACGTCAGTCTGGACGGCGGCTGCGTGGAGGCCGTCGGGGGCGAACGCAGCTATGCCGTGCTCGTCGATGTTCACCTGAGCGCCCATGCGCAGCAGGGTCGTAATGGCCGTGACCAGCCGGTCCTGGCTGCAGCCGATCACCCGCACGGCTCCTTTGGTGACTAAGCCCGCAACTAGGTAGCTAAAAGCTTCAATGCGGTCCCCGGCCAGGCGCGTGCGCGCCCCTCGCAAGCTCGGCACGCCCTCGATCACCATTTTCCTATCGGGGGCGAGCTCGATCCTGGCCCCCATGCGTTGCAAGAACAGCGCCAGCTCCAAGACCTCAGGTTCGGTCGCGGCGTTGCGGATCACGGTCTTGCCCTCGGCAAGGGAAGCCGACAGGAGGGCCGACTCGGTGGCGCCGACGCTCGGGTACGGGAGCTCGATGATGGCTCCTCGCAACCGCCGGCACCGTGCCCGTATGCCGTCGTCGGTGACCTCCACCTCCGCTCCCAGCGCACGCAGGGCTTTCACGTGGAAGTTGACCGGGCGTCCCCCGATCCTGTCGCCGCCTACGCGCGGCACGAAAGCCTCGCCGGTCAGGTGCAGCAACGGCCCGAGCAGTAAGACCGGTATGCGGTTGAGGCCACTGAAACTGAGCGGCACTTCGGGCTTGGCTTCTTCGGGAGGGTTTACTTCAAGAGTGCCATTGGAGCGGGTGACGCCAGCTCCGATGGCACGGAGGATCCTGGCCGTGATCTCGACATCGCCCACCTCGGGGACGTTCGTGATGGTGCTGGGCCCGTGGCCCATGATGGCAGCCACCATGTGCTTGGTCACTGCGTTCTTGGACCCGTGCACCCTGACGTCGCCCACCAGAGGCCCGCTCGGCTGGATGAGCCATGCTTCTGCCACGTACCGATCATCGCAGAAGTAGGCCGCGGGTGACAGATTTTACAATTGGGTAGGCCTGCCCAACACGGGCGTCGCTGTCGGGCTCAGCCTGGGGCTGTCAGGCTGCGTTGGCTGCGTCGTGCTGGAGGACGACCCCCCGGTTTTTCGCGAGGTGGGCGACGGAGGGCGATGGCGGCTCCATGGCTACTACGACAGCAAGGGCCTGTGCCCCGTGGCGAGCCAAGATGTCCAGCTTTGCCACTTGCCGGTCTATATCGCCGGAGCGCGCTCGCCAAGTGGCCTCGACAACGACCAGCACGGGGCGGCCATCTTGCGGCAAAGTGCCCCGGACGAAAAGGTCGCTTTGAGCCAGGGCAGAGTACTCGTCGTCGTCCAGGTCTTCAGCCCCGAGCCACTGCAGCAGTTCGTCGAGCCCGACCACCCGGGCTTTCCTCAGGTACCTGTAAAGGTAATAACCGGGGTTGGCGCGGATTTTGTGCTCGAGCGAAAGGCCCTTTAGCTGGCCCATGTCCCGCTCGAGCGCGTTGAAGCGGCGGTCGGTAGCCTCCACGAACGCGTGCACCTCGTCGACGAACGCGTGCACCTCGTCGACGAAAGCAGCGAAGCGCTGGGGGAGGGATAGGAGCTCGGTCGTGAGCAGCTCCCGGCGCAGCTCCTCCCGGAAAGCCTCGTCGGTGCGCAGAGAAGCCAAGAAGCGCTCACGCTCTTCCGCTGTCAACGGCATATGTAAATGGTGCCCAGGGCCAGTGACGGCGCCGGGTTGGAGCTATCTAATGGCCGGCGACCTGGTGCGGCTTGTAAGGCGCTTCGAGCTGCGAGACCTCGTCCGGGCTGAGCTCGAGGGACAGAGCGCCGAGAGCGTCGTCCAACTGTTCCAGCCTGGTGACACCAAGTATGGGAGCGGTCACGACGTGCTTTGACAGGAGCCAGGCCAGCGCTACTTGGGCGCGGCTAGCTCCCCGCTTTTGCGCCACGCTGGCAACTGCCTCGACGATTGTGCGGTCATCGGGCGCGTAGAGCGTCTTGCCGAACTCGTCGGTTCGGCTGCGCTCGGTCTCTTCCTGCCAGTCGCGGGTCAGGCGTCCTCTTGCGAGCGGGCTCCAAGGGATGACGCCAATGCCCTCCTCGGCGCACAGCGGGAGCATCTCGCGCTCTTCTTCCCGGTAGAGCAGGTTGTAGTGGTCCTGCATGCTCACGAAGCTTGACCAACCGTTGTGCCGTGCGACGTAGAGCATCTTCGCGAACTGCCACGCGTACATCGAAGAAGCCCCGAGGTAGCGCACTTTGCCTGACCTGACCAGGTCGTTCAGTGCTTCCAGTGTCTCCTCGATGGGGGTGGAGGGGTCGAAACGGTGGATCTGGTAGAGGTCTATGTAGTCGGTACGTAGCCGGCGCAGGCTGTTGTCGACCTCGGCCAGGACCGCCTTGCGGCTAAGGCCGGCACCGTTCGGCCCGGGGTGCATCCTGCCGTTGACCTTCGTGGCCAAGACGATCTCGTCACGGCGCGCATAGGAAGCCAGCGCTTTGCCGACGATCTCTTCGCTGGTGCCGTCTGAGTAAACATTTGCGGTGTCAAAGAAATTGATGCCCGCGTCGAGAGCTCGGCGGATGACTGGGACGGCGGCATCTTCGTCGAGGCTCCAGGGATGGGCGCCCCGGTCCGGTTTGCCGAAGCTCATGCAGCCGAGACAGATGCGGGACACTTCGAGGCCGGTGCGGCCAAGCTTCACGTAGTCCATTGGGCCAGGCTACCAGCGGGTAGGCTCCCGAGCCCCGAGTGCGGCGCTGGCACCAGGGCGAGGGCCTGCTACTGCGTCGGGCCAGTTGTTACGAGGGACGGCTCGACGAGGGCTTGGACATCGACGGTGGCGCCGGGTGGGGCCGGGGGCACGATGTTGCCTTGGACGGTCTCGCCGTCGACCACTAGGTGCGTAACGCGGCACCGGCAACCCGCCGGTTTTGCCACGCGGATGCGGTAGGTGGCACCGCGGAACTGCCGGACGGCGCTAAAGCCCTCCCATGACGCAGGGAGCACCGGGTCTACGCGAAGGCCAAAGTGCTCGGGACGGATGCCGAGCACCCATTGCGTTATGGCGACGTAGTTCCAGGCTGCGGTGCCCGTGAGCCAGGAGTTCTTTGCCTCTCCGTAGGTCGGGGCGTCGGGCCCTGCGATCGTCTGGCAGTAGACGTACGGCTCAGCTCGGTGCACTTCGCTGATGGCCTCGCGGACCGAGGGGTTTATGCGCTTGTAGTAATCGAAAGCGGCGTCACCGTCGCCGAGGATGGCTTCTGCGATCATTACCCAAGGGTTGGTGTGGCAGAAGACGCTCGCGTTTTCTTTGTAGCCGGGCGGGTAGGAAGATATCTCGCCGAGCTCGAGGTAGTAGTGGGTGTAAGGGGGCTGTACGAGGGTTATGCCGTGGGGGGTCGCTAGCCTGTCCCGCACGCTGTCGAGGGCTTGGCGTGCGCGGCTGTCATCTAGGCCCACCCCGCCCATGACGCACATGCCTTGTGGCTCGATGAAAATCTGGCCCTCTTCGTTGGACTGGGAGCCGACTGGGTTGCCGAAGTAATCGTAGGCACGTAGGAACCACTCACCGTCCCAGCCGTGCCGGGCGACCGCCTTTTGCATGGAGGCGGCTGCTTGGCGGTAGCTTGCGGCTTCAGCCTCGTCCGCCCAACCAAGTGGCCTTCCCCAGGCGTCGACTATGTCTGCCATTTCCTTGGCAGCCATTGCGAACTGGCCGGCGATGAAGACGGACTCTGCAACCCCGCCAGGGCGGTTCTCCGTCGTCTGGAAGCTTTCGCCTGGGGTGGTGGAAAAGCAGCTGAGGTTCAGGCAGTCGTTCCAGTCAGCACGCCCCATGAGGGGGAGGCCGTGAGGCCCGAGCCGCTCGAGGGTGTAGCTCAGGCTGCGCCTTAGGTGGTCGTACAACGGCAGCTCGCTGCCCGGCTCATTGTTGTAGGGGACCGGCTCTTTCAAAATAGACGCGTCTCCGGTCTCCTTCAGGTAGGCAGCTACGGCGAGGACTAGCCACAGCGGGTCGTCGTTGAAGCCGGAGCCGATTGCGTCATTTCCCCGTTTGGTGAGCGGCTGGTACTGGTGGTAAGCGCCCCCGGTTGGTAGCTGGGTGGAGGCGATGTCAATGATCCGCTGGCGAGCGCGTTCGGGGACCATGTGCACAAAGCCCAAAAGGTCCTGGGCTGAGTCCCTGAACCCCATGCCTCTGCCGATCCCCGACTCGTAAAACGAGGCTGAGCGGCTCATGTTGAAGGTGACCATGCACTGGTAGGCGTTCCAGATGTTCACCATCCGGTCGGTTGCCGTGTCTGGGGTCGAAACCGCCATGCGCCCAAGGAGCCCGTCCCAGTAAGAGCGAAGCCGGGCTAGGCCGTCTTCGACCACTTCAGGTTGCAGCCAGTGCGCTATGACTTCAGCAACAGCTCGCTTGTCGAGCGTCTGGCTGCCGGGCGGGTCGAACTTTTGGCCGGGCGGGTTTTCGAAATAGCCGAGCAGGAAGACGACCTCTTTGGTGGCCTCAGGGGCAAGGACGAGGCGTACGTGGTGGCTCCCGTGCGGGGCCCAGCCGTGGGCGATCGAGCCTGTTGAGGCGCCCTGTTCGACTACGACTGGCCGGTCAAAGCCGCGGTAGGGGCCCAAGAACGCCTCGCGCTGGGTGTCGAAGCCGGCCAGCTGCTCCGAGCACGCGAAGTAGGCAAAGTGGTCCCGGCGTTCCCGGTACTCGGTCTTGTGGTATATGACGCTGCCTTCGACTTCGACTTCGCCGATGTTGAAGTTGCGCTGGAAATTGGTCGAGTCGTCCTGGGCGTCCCAAAGGCAGAACTCGACCGAGGAAAAAATTGACAGCCTTAGTGACTGGTGCCGGTGGTTAGTGGCCCTCAGGCGCCAGACTTCGAGGTTCGTGCCGAGGGGCACGAAATACAGCGTCTCGGCGCTCACGCCTCGGTAAGTGGAGGAGATGGCGGTGTAGGACAGGCCATGTCGGCACTGGTAAGCGTCGAGGTCACGCTGGACCGGTGCCCACGACGGCGACCAGTACTCGCCGGAGGCATCGTCTCTTAGGTAGATGTAGCGCCCGCCGACGTCAAAAGGCGCATTGTTGTAGCGGTACCTTGTCAGGCGTCGCAACCTTGCGTCGCGGTAAAACGAATAACCGCCAGCAGTGTTGGAGATGATACCGAAATAGTCCTCCGTGCCTAGGTAGTTGACCCAGGGCAGCGGCGTGGCTGGCTGGTCGATCACGTACTCCCGGCGGGAGTCGTCGAAGTGGCCGTACCTCAAGGCTGCTCCTTTGACGTCGGCGTGCCTACGCGAGGATCCTCTCAAATGCAGTAAGCGCTTACAGTACCAGATCGGCACTACCGGAGTCACAAATGGCCTGGCCCTGTCACCGGGCTATCAGGCTTGGCACGGGCTGGTGAGGCCTAGTGACCGGTGCTCGTGCGACATAATGGCAGGCGCACCCCCGTGCCCCCGGCGGTGAGGCCGGGACCTGAGCCAGGTGCCAGCTCTCGCCGTTAGCCCCCAGCTGGCTCGAGCCGAACTGGTTTGTTGTCCTGCCAGGAGCGTACGAGGCGCAGCAGTTCGGGGACGTTATCGACGCTGGCCTGGCCCAAGATCGCTCCGCGCCGGCTGAGGGGCGGGCCGTCGCCGTCAAGTGGCACGACAAGGACGAACGAGGGGGCCTTTGTTATGCCGTAGGTGAACCAGGTGCTAGACGTCATGTGGACCGGCACGCCCGAGGGCGCCAGCTGTTCGACAGCGCGTTGGCTTTCCATGGAGCGGCTCGGCGTCACGATGACCACGGGAGCTCCAAGGGCTGCGGCAACGGGAGGGGCGCCTAACATTTCCCAAAAAGGCCGGCAAGGCTGGCAAGAAGTTGTCAAGAAGGCGAGCAGCGTCGGTGGCTGCTGCACAACTGTCACGCAGAGGCAAGCTACCACGGCCTCGAGGGGGGACTGGGTGGCTGTTTGGCTGCGGCTTGCTTGGCCGTGACGTCTGGTGCTGCCCGGTGAGAGCTAGGGAGCGGTTGCACAGAGAGGCAGGCTTATTGGCGCCGGGTGGCCCGGTCGTGTAAGTGTCGGTACGTGCGTATCGGAGTTCTAGGTGGTACAGGCCCGGCTGGCTCGGCCGTGGCATCGAGGTTCGCGTCGGTCGGCATAGAGGTTGTCGTCGGCTCGAGAAGCCAGGAGCGGGCTGAAGAGGCCGTCCGTAAGTTGAAAGAGCGATGGGCTTCGAGGGACCTCCCGCTCGCGGCAGGCACCAACGATGTGGCCGCAGGGTGCTCGCTTGTCGTGGTGGCGACTCCGTGGGAAGGTGCCTTGGCGACCGTGGGTGCCCTTTCGGACGAACTGTCGGGCAAGATCGTTGTGAGCATGGTCAACGCCATGACACGTTTTGGCAGCCGGTTTGCACCGCTCTTGCCGCCAACGGGGTCCATAGCTGTGGCGTTGGCCGGCGCTTTGCCAAAGAGCCGAGTGGTAGGGGCCTTCCACCACTTGCCGGCCGGCCCGTTAGGCGACCTGGAGCATGAGCTGGTGGCCGATGTCATGGTGTTTTCCGAAGACCGGGCCGCGACCGACGAGGTCATCGCGCTGATCGGGCGGGTTCCTGGCCTGCGCGGCGTGGACGTTGGCGGCCTCGCTTCGGCGCTGGCGGTCGAGGCGATGACCGCCGCCTTGGTCGAGGTCAACCGCCGTTACAAGGCCCATGCTTCCATCAAGGTCATGGGCCTCAGCTAACTAATAGGCCTCAGCTGCAAGGCCTCAGCTGAGAGGTAAGGTGACCATAGCCGAAGGGCAAGGACCTGGACCGCTATTTCCTGGCACTACCCTGAAAGGCGCGAGGGTGCCGGGGGTCTTCGCGTCCCGAGGTTGGACGTCAGGGTGCGAGGCGAGGATGAGCCACGGTGACTGGCCGTGCTTTGGGAACAGTTGCCGGGCCTTTGCGGTTCCAAGATTAGTAGTTAGCCGAGCCAGAGGACCGCAGTGAGCGAACCAGAAGTCCATGTAGAGCCTATGCGGCTGTACGACACGGCGAGCCAACAGGTGACGGTGTTCGAGCCCACGCAGTTCCCCGGGCGCCTGGTGACCATGTACACCTGCGGGATAACGCCCTACGATGCAGCGCACATCGGCCACGCTGCCACGTACATTGCCTATGACGTGCTGCAGCGCCGCCTGAGGGACCGCGGCCACGAGACCAAGTTGGTCCGCAACGTGACGGACGTGGACGATGACATCTTGCGCAAAGCTCGTGAGCTGGGTGTGCACTACCTCGACCTGGCTGCGGAGGAGATGGCCCGTTTTTCGGCGGACATGGAGGCCCTCGGCCTGCTAGCCCCGGACGCCGAGCCACGGGCGACCTCGGCGATCCCCGAGATACTCAGCTTTATCGACAAGTTGCTTGCTTCGGGCCACGCGTACCAGTCCGGCGGCGGGGTATATTTTGCGGTCTCTTCGTGCAGCACCTTCGGCCGGGTGAGCCACTACGACCGTTCTCAGATGCTGCGCCTGGCCGCAGAGCGCGGCGGTAACCCTGCTGACCCCAACAAGGCCGACCCATTGGACTTCGTGCTCTGGCAGCCGTCCCTGCCTGGGGAGCCGGCTTGGGGCTCGAGGTGGGGCAAGGGCCGGCCGGGCTGGCACATAGAGTGCTCCGCCCTGGCTGTACGCGAGCTTGGCGAGACAGTCGACCTGCACGGCGGTGGCACGGACCTTGTCTTCCCGCACCACGAGTGCGAAGCGGCTCAGTCGCAAGCAGTTACTGGCCAGCCGTTCGTGAAGCACTGGATGCACACGGGGATGGTGCATTACGAAGGGGCCAAAATGTCCAAGTCTTTGGGGAACCTGGTCTTCGTGCACGACCTTCTCAAAAATTGGGAGCCGGCCGTTGTCCGCCTCGCGATCATGGCCCACCATTACCGCGCGGAGTGGACATGGCACGAGCGGCTTTTGGTCGATGCAGAGGCCAGGCTGCGCCGTTGGCGAGAGGCGGCCGGTGACCGGGCAGGGCTGTCGGTGAGCGACCCGGCCACTGATGGGGTGTTGGACGAGGTCCGAGCTGCGCTTGATGACGACCTCGCTACACCGAGGGCAATTGCGGCCATAGACCGAGCGGTTGCAAGAGCTCACGCTGGCGCCAGCGCAGGGGAGCGCTCTGCGATCGTGCAGTCGGCCTCGCTTTTAGGGGTGCGGCTTTGACAAGCGCACTTGCCAAGGGCTAGGGGCCTGGCTGGCAACTGCTCTGTCCTTGCGAGGTCTCTATCATTGGGTGGATGGCTGACACTGATGCTCGTGTAGGTGCTGGCGAGGCGACGGTTTCTGTCAAGTTGCCTGACGGCACGGTCAAACGACTGCCGGTTGGTTCGACTGGTGCAGACTTAGCCGTTGCCATAGGGCCGCGCCTGGCCAAGGACGCCATAGCGGTGGTGGTGGACGGCCAAGAGCGTGACCTTACGGTGCCTTTGCCGGACGGCGCATCGGTGAGGATCGTCACTGCGGGGGAGCCTGAGGGCAGGAAGATCCTCCGGCACTCGACGGCTCACGTGATGGCACAGGCCGTCACCCAGCTATGGCCCGGTGCCAAGTTCGCCATTGGCCCACCGGTCGAAGACGGGTTTTACTACGACTTTGAGCTGCCTGGCGGTGCGCACTTCAGCGACGAGGACATCGAGCGCATTGAGGCGCGCATGCGCGAGATCATCGGCGAGGACCAGCCCTTTGTGCGAGAGGAGCACAGCGTGAGCGAGGGCCTTGCCTTGTTCGCCGACCAGCCGTACAAGCGCGAGATCATCGAGGGGGTCGATGCGGGGGAGGGTGCTAACGGCGCTGTGGTCAGCACCTACCGCAACAGCGACAGGTTTGTCGACTTGTGCCGTGGCCCGCACGTGCCGTCGACCAAAAGACTTGGGCACTTCAAGCTGACCAAACTGGCTGCTGCCTACTGGCGAGGCGACGAGCACCGTCAGCAGCTACAACGTGTGTACGGCACGGCCTGGGAGTCCGAGGCGGCCCTGCGCGAGCACCTTGAGCGCATGGCGGAGGCTGAACGGCGCGACCACCGCCGGCTCGGCTTAGAGCTCGACCTTTTCCATTTCCCACCCGAAATAGGCAGCGGGCTGCCCGTCTTCCACCCGAAGGGAGCGATGGTGCGCAAGCTGATGGAGGACTACGCGCGCCAAGAGCACGAGCGTGCCGGGTACGAGTTTGTCTTCACCCCGCACATAACCAAGTCGTCTCTTTTGGAGACGTCCGGGCACCTCGGGTGGTACGCCGAGAACATGTACCCCCCGATGGAAATGGAGGGTGCGACGTACTACCCAAAGCCGATGAACTGCCCGATGCACATCCTCATTTACAAGAGCCGTCAACGTTCTTACCGTGAGCTGCCGATGCGCCTGTTCGAGCTCGGGACTGTTTACCGCTTCGAGCGCTCAGGGGTGCTGAACGGGTTGCTGCGCGTGCGAGGCCTTACCCAGGACGACAGCCACATTTTCTGTGCCCGTGACCAGCTGGAGGGCGAGCTTGTCAGCTTGCTCGGGTTCGTCCTCCGAGTGCTGCGACATTTCGGGTTGACCGAGTTCGACGCGGAGCTGGCCACGCGTCCCGACAAGTTCATCGGTACGGTACAGGAGTGGGACCGCGCCACCGAGGCCCTGCGCTCAGCATTGGAGGATTCTGGCCTCGAGTACAAGGTGGCTGAGGGGGAGGGCGCTTTCTACGCGCCGAAAATAGACGTGCACGTGCGCGACGCCATCGGCAGGCGCTGGCAGGTCTCCACCATCCAGGTCGATTTTCAATTGCCACAACGTTTTGGGATGGAGTACATAGGCGCAGACAATGCCCGTCACCAGCCGTACATGGTGCACCGCGCGCTTTTCGGCTCGGTGGAGCGTTTCTTCGCCATCTTGTTGGAGCATTACGCTGGTGCCTTCCCCACTTGGCTGGCCCCCGTACAGGTGCGGGTCCTGCCAGTGCGCGACGACCACGACGGCTATGCGAGCTCCGTCGCCAAGACCTTGAAAGACGCTGGCTACCGGGCTGAAATGGGGCCAGCTGACGAGCCGCTGGGTGCCCGGGTGCGCCGGGCGAAGTTGGAGAAAATCCCTTACGTGATCGTTGTCGGCGACGACGACGTTGCTGCTGGCACCGTTGGCGTGAACCTAAGGGGCACCGAGCGGCCCGAGCGCGGTGTCAAGGTCAGCGAACTGCTAGGGCGGCTGGCGGCCGACGTGGCTGCGCAGGGCACGGAGGCGGCTTCAAGCGGTGCCCCCGGGGTGCCATGAGCGGCTTGGACCACCTGTGGGCCGGCTGGCGCGCTGACTTTGTGAGCGGTGCCGGTGACGAAGGCGAGGCGAGCGCAAATGGGGCGGATGGTGGTGGCGGTGCTTGTGTGTTCTGTGGCATCCTTGCCAGCGGGCGTCCAGACGAGGAGCTCCACGTCTTGTGGCGCCACAGTAACGGCCGGGTGGTGGCCATTTTGAACGCCTACCCCTATACGAGCGGGCACCTGATGGTTGTGCCGGTGCGCCACGTAGCGGACCTGGAGGGCTTGGGCCCGGCTGAAGGGCGCGACTTGTGGGAAGGGGTCCGCATGGCTGTGGTCGCGCTTAAGGCCGCCTATGCCCCTGACGGCGTCAACATCGGCGCCAACATTGGCAGAGCTGCCGGTGCTGGGGTCCCAGGCCACTTGCACGTGCACGTCGTGGCGCGATGGGGCGGGGACACCAACTTCATGACCACCGTGGCCGACGCTCGGGTACTGCCAGAACCCCTGTCTATGAGCGCAGCTAAGTTGCGTAAAGCGTGGCCCCGCTGAAGCTTTTGGGGGCGGGCTGGTCGTCTGTGCGGAGCGGGTGGGCACCCCATGCGCTCGTGCGTTCGGCACGGCTGGGCCGCTTGGCCGCTCGGCGCGGCTGGCGGCTATCATTAAGCCAGGGTTGCGTGCCAGGTGGGCCAGCGTCGTCCCCGATGTTGTGCAGTTGTGTACCCGGACCGGGAAAGTTCGAGACATTCGGGAGGACGTATGGAGAGCCACCACGAGGTGGCAAAAGTGCCTGAGCGCCCATTGCGCTGCGGCGAGGCCGGAGGCTTGGCGGGACGCCCGTCGTGTTGTGGGGAGGCTATCGCTTCGGCGTCCGGCCTTTACCGCCCAGAGCTGGAGCACGACGCTTGTGGTGTGGCCTTCGTGGCCGACATGCACGGCCGTGCTAGCCACGAGATCGTGCAGACCGGGGTAGAAGCCCTGCTGCGCTTGGAGCACCGTGGGGCTCGTGGAGCGGACCCCGAGACTGGTGATGGGGCGGGGGTGCTGGTGCAGGTCCCGGACAAGTTCCTCAGGGGAGTCTTCGGCTCAAAGCTGCCGCCTAGGGGTTCGTACGCGACGGGTTTGGCGTTCTTGCCGCCGGGGCGTCGCGAGGAAGCCTGCGCGCGTTTTGGCGAGATAGCCGCCGAGGAAGGCCTGCATGTCGTGGGCTGGCGTGAGGTACCCGTCGACGAGGGCGTCCCCGGAGCTGGGTCTAGGGCTGTGATGCCGGCGTTCGGCCAGGTCGTCGTCAGCGCACAAGGCGGCCAAAGCGGCATGGAGCTCGAGAGGCTGGCGTTCGTGCTGCGCAAGCGGGCTGAACATGCGGTGGAGGGTCTTTACTTCCCTTCGCTTTCGGTGCGGACCATGGTTTACAAAGGGATGCTCACCGCTCCCCAGCTCCCCAGGTTTTTCCCCGACCTGTCTGACCCGAGCTTTGAGTCGGCTCTGGTGCTCGCTCACGCGCGTTTTTCGACAAACACTTTCCCGAGCTGGCCGCTCGCTCACCCGTACCGGTACGTGGCGCACAATGGCGAGTTCAACACTGTCCAGGGCAACCGCAACTGGATGCGCACTCGCGAGGCGATGTTGAAGAGCTCCCTCTTGCCGGGGGACATCTCGCGCATCTTCCCAGTCGTCACTCCTGGGGGGAGCGACTCCATGAGCTTTGACGAGGTGCTCGAACTGCTGCACATGGGAGGCCGGTCGCTGCCTCACGCTGTGCTGATGATGGTCCCGGAAGCCTGGGAGAACAAAAAGGACCTTTCCCCAGAGCGGCGCGCCTTTTACCAGTTCCATGCCTGTCTCATGGAGCCCTGGGACGGGCCCGCAGCGCTGGCCTTTACCGACGGCACCGTGATCGGTGCCCAGCTGGACCGCAACGGTTTTCGCCCTCTTCGCTACTGGGTCACCGACGACGACTTGGTTGTCATGGCGTCTGAGGTGGGCGTCCTTGACGTGCCGGCCAGCAGGGTCGTGCTAAAGGGACGTATCCAGCCTGGCCGCATGTTCCTTGTGGACACGCAAGCCGGTCGGATCGTCGACGACGACGAGATCAAAGATGGCTTGGCGAGCCAGCACCCGTACTCGGAATGGCTGAGAGCGGAGCGTATCGACCTGGAGGACCTGCCCATGCGACGGGCCCTCACGCCCCAGTACTCGCGCCTTGTGAGCTTTCAGCGCCAGTTCGGCTACACCGAAGAAGAAATCCGCCTCGTCATAGAGCCGATGGTGAAAGACGGCCAAGAACCGATCGGCGCTATGGGGGACGACACTCCTCTCGCCGTCCTGTCTCGCCGCCCGCGCCTGTTGTACGACTATTTCCGGCAGCTGTTCGCTCAGGTGACCAACCCCCCTCTGGACGCGATCCGCGAAGAGCTGGTGACATCGCTGGCTTCGTCCGTCGGCCCAGAAGCCAACCTGCTCGAGCCGGGGCCGGAAAGCTGCCACCAGGTCATGCTGCCAGGGCCGCTGCTCTCCAACGACGAGCTGGCGACGCTTTTGTACATCGACGAGGACGGGCTTGTGCCGGGTTGGCATACCTTCGCAGTGGACGGCCTGTTCCCGGCCAAGGGCGAGCAACCTCCTGGTGAGAGGCTGCGTGAGGCCCTGGACAACGTCTGCAAGCGGGTTGAGGAGGCGGTACTTGGCGGGGCCAGCGTCGTCGTGCTGTCGGACCGCCATGCCAACGCAGAACTGGTGCCAGTGCCCTCGTTGTTGTTGGTGTCCGCCGTCCACCACTTCTTGGTGGCCAAACGGCTGCGTACCAGGGTCGGCCTCGTCATAGAGACGGGCGAGGCTCGTACGGTGCACCACATGGCCTGCTTGGTCGGCTACGGGGCCGCTGCTATCAACCCCTATCTTGCCTTCGACACCGTGGTGGACCAAGTGCGCCGGGGTGCCATTACCGGCATGTCGGCCCGGAGGGCCGTTCACAACTATGCGAAGGCAGCTGCCAAGGGCATTTTGAAGACGATGTCCAAAATGGGCATATCGACGGTGGCTTCTTACACCGGGGCGCAGGTTTTTGAGGCTGTGGGCCTTTCCCGGGAAGTGGTGGACCGCTATTTCACGGGGACAGTGACCCAAATAGAGGGCATCGGGCTGGAGGGGATCGCGGCCGAGGCGCTGGCTCGGCACCGGACGGCTTGGCCCGAGCGGGCTACTGCCTTGGCGCACCGCGAGCTTGACCCGGGAGGCGAGTGGCAGTGGAGGCGTGAGGGCGAGTACCACCTTTTCAACCCCGAGACGGTCTTCAAGCTCCAGCACGCGACGAGGTCTAAGAGCTACAAAGTTTTCAAGGAGTACACGGCCGCTATAAATGAGCAGAGCCGTAACTTGGCCACGTTGCGAGGCTTGTTGCGCCTGCGCCCTGCTGTTGAGACGGGTCGCCAGCCGTTGTCTATCGACGAGGTAGAACCGGTCTCGGAGATAGTGAAGCGGTTTTCTACCGGGGCCATGTCCTATGGGGCTATATCCAAGGAAGCCCACGAGGCACTGGCGATCGCCATGAACCGCCTAGGCGGCCGGAGCAACAGCGGCGAGGGGGGCGAGGATCCCGAGCGCAACGTCCCAGACGCAAATGGCGACAGCCGTCGGAGCGCGGTGCGCCAAGTGGCGGCCGGGCGCTTTGGGGTGACCAGCGAGTACCTGGTGAACGCTGACGACATCCAGATAAAAATGGCCCAGGGGGCAAAGCCCGGTGAGGGAGGGCAGCTACCGGGGAAAAAAGTTTACCCGTGGATCGCCAAGACCCGCCATTCGACGCCCGGAGTAGGCCTGATATCCCCGCCGCCGCACCATGATATTTATTCGATCGAAGATCTGGCCGAGCTCATATACGACCTGAAGAACGCCAACCCAAGGGCTCGTATAAACGTCAAATTGGTGTCAGAGACGGGCGTTGGGACAGTCGCTGCCGGCGTGGCCAAGGCCCATGCGGACGTGGTGCTCATCTCTGGCCACGACGGGGGCACGGGTGCCTCTCCGATCAGCTCGACCAAGCACGCGGGTGGCCCCTGGGAGCTGGGGCTGGCCGAGACCCAGCAAGTGCTGCTCAGGAACGGCCTGCGGGACAGGATCACTGTCCAGGTGGACGGCTCGATGAAGACGGGGCGTGACGTGGTAGTGGCCGCGCTGCTTGGGGCCGAGGAGTACGGTTTTGCAACGGCTCCCTTGGTCGTAGAGGGCTGTGTCATGATGCGCGTGTGCCACCTAGACACCTGCCCGGTGGGCGTGGCTACTCAAGACCCGGAGCTGCGCAAGCGTTTTACCGGCACGCCCGAGCTGCTCGTCACCTTTTTCGAGTACATAGCCGAGGAGGTGCGCGAGCTCTTAGCGGAGCTTGGCTTTAGGTCTCTAGGCGAGGCTGTGGGCCACGTCGAGGTCCTGGAGGCCAAGTTCCCTGCCGACCACCCCAAGGCCAGTACCCTTGACCTTTCGCCTGTGCTTGTGGCGCCTCCGCCTGGCGCTGTGCTGAGTTGCAAGCGTGCTCAGGACCACGGGCTGGACAAGGTGCTCGATGTGAAGCTGATCGAGGCGTGCCGGCCAGCCCTCGAGCGGGGCGAGCCGGTGCGTTCCGCATGGCGGGTGGAAAATTCCCAGCGTGCAGTGGGCACGATGTTGGGTTCCGAGGTGACCCGTCGCTTTGGGGGCAAAGGCCTCCCGACCGGCACTATAGAGCTAGAGATGACCGGCTCTGCTGGCCAGAGCTTTGGGGCCTTTTTGCCCTCTGGCATAACCCTGCGGCTCTTCGGTGACGCCAACGATTACTTGGCCAAGGGGCTTTCTGGTGGCCGTGTTGTCGTGCGCCCGCCGCTTGACGTACCCGCTGGCTTTGTTGCCGAGGAGAACATAATCGCGGGCAACGTGATCGGCTATGGTGCCACGAGCGGGGAGATCTTTATCAGGGGCGTGGTAGGAGAGCGTTTTTGCGTGCGCAACTCTGGGGCCTTGGCCGTCGTCGAGGGCACCGGTGACCACGGGTGCGAGTACATGACAGGCGGGCGTGTCGTGGTGCTCGGCTCGACTGGGCGCAACTTCGCCGCCGGCATGTCGGGCGGGTACGCCTACGTTTACGACCCTTACGGCCATTTCCCGCAGCGGGCCAATAAGCAGATGGTCGAGCTGGGCGGGCTCGATGAGGACGACGACGTATGGCTGGCAGGCGTTTTGCGCCGTTACGCGGAGGAAACCGCCTCGACGGTAGCGGAGCGTCTTTTGAGCGATTGGCCAAAGCACCGCTTGTTGTTCGTGAAGGTCGTCCCGACCGACTACCGCCGTGCTCTTGAGGCAGCTCGTCAGGCCGCGGCTACGACAGGTGGGGACGGGCAGGTGCTGATGGCCGGGGCACATGGCTAGGGGCGCCGTCCGAGGTACTGGGCCGAGGTCTGCTCATGGCTGACCCGAGCGGGTTCATGAAGCACCGCAGGCGGGAGGCTCCCCACCGGCCAGTTCACGTTCGTGTAAGGGACTGGGCTGAGATGTACGAGCCTCTCCCAGAAGCCGAGCTGCGAGCGCAGGCCTCACGTTGCATGGACTGCGCTGTGCCGTTTTGCAACAGCCTCAGCGGTTGCCCGCTCGGCAACCTTGTACCGGAATGGAACGACCTCGTTTACCGTGGCCGTTGGCGTGAGGCAGTAGACCGCCTCCACGCCACCAACAACTTTCCCGAGCTCACTGGCCGTATGTGCCCCGCACCGTGCGAGAGCGCTTGTGTGCTGGCGATAAACGATGACGCGGTCACGATCAAGCAAATTGAAAAAGAGATCATCGACCAGGCGTGGGAGCATGGGTGGGTGGCTCCCGTCCGGCCCAGTGCGCGGACCGGCAAGAAGGTGGCAGTAGTAGGTTCGGGACCGGCTGGCATGGCGGCCGCCCAGCAGCTGACGCGCGCCGGCCATCAGGTGGTGGTCTATGAGCGCGCTGACCGGCCTGGTGGGCTTGTCCGCTATGGGATACCGGACTTCAAGATGGACAAGTCGTTGCTGGACCGCCGTCTGGAGCAGATGAAGGCAGAGGGCACTGTCTTCGAGTGCGGCGTAGACGTAGGCAGGGACCTGTCGGTGGCCGAACTACGCTCCTCGTGCGACGCCGTCGTCCTGGCCGTGGGAGCCCTATGGCAACGTGACTTGGAGATCGCGGGCCGTCACCTAGACGGGGTGCACCTGGCTATGGACTATTTGGTCGGTTCGAACCGAGTCCAAGCTGGCCTCTTGCGTACGGCACCCATCGACGCCGCAGGTAAAAGGGTGGTCATCATCGGCGGGGGCGACACGGGCGCCGATTGCCTGGGCACCGCCCACCGCCAGGGAGCTGTTTCTGTCCACCAGTTCGACATCCATGAGCGCCCGCCTGACGAGCGCCCGGAGTCGACACCGTGGCCGCTCTGGCCGCTCATTTTGCGCGACTCGCTTGCTCATGAGGAAGGCGGCCAGCGTGTGTTCGCTGTGCACACTGATGCGTTTGTCGGCGACGCGGACGGTGGGGCGAGCGGCCGTGTGCGGGCGTTGCGGGCGCACCGCGTCAGGGAAGTTTCAAGGCGCCAGTACGAGCACGTCCCTGACAGCGAGCTCGAGCTGGAGGCGGACCTGGTGCTGCTCGCCATAGGCTTTCGCGGGCCCGAACGGTATCTACTGGACAAGCTGGGGGTGGCAACGACACAAAGAGGTACGGTGGCGCGCGATGGCTCCTGGGCCACGAACGTGCCCGGGGTGTGGGCCTGTGGGGACGCCACCCGCGGCGCCAGTCTTATCGTCTGGGCGATAGCTGAGGGGCGGGCCGCGGCTGCTGCCGTCGACCGCTACCTGGTGGGCGAGACGCTTTTGCCAGCAGCGCTATAAGCCTCAAAACGGGGCTATAAGCCTCAAAACGGGTGAGGCGTGTCGTCGGCAAAGGGATGGGTCTCGAGGTGGTCCAAGAGCTTGTCGAGGCTGGCCTCAGCTACGCAAACGACGCTGTCGGCCCCGCCGTAGTACAGATGCAGGGTGTCGCCGTCGTCACGGAGGACCCAACCGCAGGGGAAGACAACGCCGTCGACGTCCCCGTGGCGCTCGTAGGGCTCTTGTGGGCCGAAGACCCATTCGTTGCCCCTGGCCAGCACTCTCGTGGGGTCGTCCCTGTCGAGCAAGGCGAGGCCCAAGCGGTAAAGCGACCCCGAGGCTGTGGTGCGCACGCCGTGGTAGCAGATGAGCCAACCGTCGCGGGTGAGCAGCGGGGGCGGGCCGAGGCCGACCTTGCTGGCGTCCCACCAGCCGCCGCGCCGAGCAGGCAGCAGCACTTGAGAATCGCCCCAGTGGTGCAAGTCGGGGCTGAAAGAAATCCATATGTGGGCACCAAAGCCGGCCATTGCAGGAGCTGGTCGGTGCACGAGCGCCCATCGCCCGGCGAAGCGCTGCGGGAACAACGCCGCGTCTTTGTCTTCGGGAGGTTGCAGCACCCCGCGGCGCTCCCAAGAGGTGAAGTCTTTTGTCTGGGCCAGGCAAACGAGCGGCCCGGCTGAGGAATAGCCAACGTAGACGACCATGTAGTCGTCCCCGACCTTGGTGATCCGGGGGTCTTCGACACCCCAGTGCTCTTCGAAGCTCCCGTCCAGGGGCCGCAACGCTCTGAGGCGGTCGATCTCCCAGCCGGTGACGCCGTTGGTGCTCGTGGCCACGCACAATGACGACAACCCTGTGCGGTGCTCGACGCGAAGGAGCAGTAGGGTCTTGTCGCCGAACGTCGTTGCCCCAGGGTTGAACACGGCGTTAACCATGCTCGGGAAGTGGGCAGGCGTTATGATAGGGTTAGCGGGGAAACGGTGGAACAGCTCGCGAGGGTCCGCGCTCATGCTCAACTTTCGACCTGTCCTTGTTGTCCAATAGCTAGCGGGTCTGACCTATCCTGATGGTCCAATAGTTAGCGGGTTCAACACCAAGTGAGGGTTGCCGACTACAACCATATGTACAGGTCAAGCGCGGGCGATAGCAACTTTGATGCAGCGAGGCAGCCAAGTCGCAGGCCGGTTAGACGAGTCGCGCACCGGCCCGTGGCCGAGGCTTCATTGGCACCGGGGTACGGGGCGATGTTCAACCCGGGCTTTGTGCACTATGCCGGTACCTACCATCTGTTCGCTCGTGCCGTGAGGTCGGGGTACGAACGCAGCTCAAAGCCGGGGGAGCGCTTTATTGGCTACCTTTCTGACATAGTGGTGCTCACCTCGGCCGACGGGCTCAATTACAGCTTTGGTTACGTGCTGGCGGGGGCCGGGACAGACGGGGCGGCTTGTTTCGAGGATGCCCGTGTGCAGCGGGTGAAAACGCCAGGGGGCGAGCAGCTGGTCATGACCTACACGTGGCTACCTCCGGTCGGTAGCGGGCGCCCTTGGCAGATCGGGGCGCACCGCTTGAACTGGCACGACGGCAGGTTCTGGCTTGAGGCCGGCAGCGGGCGCCTGCTTGGGCCCCGCAATGTCCCCAACAAGGACGCAGTGGTCTTCTCGCTGGCGGACGGGCGCGTTGCGCTCGTGCAAAGGATCCACCCCAATATGCAGTTGGCTGTCTTTGACGACCTGGACCAGCTCTGGGACCCGCCTGAGGGTTACTGGGACGCCTACATGTCTGAGCTCGCGGAGCACACGTTGATAGCCCCCAGCCCTGGCGCACTAGGCGTCGGGGCTGGGGCGCCGCCCGTTGACACAGAACAAGGCCTGTTGCTGTTTTTCCACGAACGGCGCGGCGACGGTTCTTACACCATGAACCTAGCCCTGTTAGACCGCTGGACTGGCAGAGTGCTGAGCCGGCTGCCAGCGGCAGTGCTAGAGCCTGAGCTCGAGTGGGAACGTCACGGCGATGTGGACGGGGTCGTGTTCGTGCAAGGTGCGCACCGCGATGGCGACGTGGTCTACCTCACCTATGGTGCAGCGGACCGTTATGTGGGCGCCGCAACCGCGTCTGTCTCGGAGCTTTTAGACGCCCTGGCTGCCAGCGCCTGAGCAGCTGCGCCCGGTTGCCCGGGCCGGTGCCACAAGTCATTGCAGGCTGCGGGCCTGTGCTGCGAGCGCCATTGTGGCTACAAAAGCGATGGTGGACTCGGCGCCTTGGTTGAGGTTCACACCGTCACGACGGAGGCCGTCATAACCACCGCCGGAGGCCGGGTCCCACATCAAGGCCCCGGTGTCGTTGTGGCCCAGCCACCACCCGATGGCTGCCCACAAAGCTTGCCTCCAGCGGTCATCTCCGGTTAGCTCTAGTGCCACTGAGCATGCGTGCGCCATGGCGCAAGCCTCTATGGGCTGCTGGTCCCACGCTGGTTGTGCCCCGCCCGGCCCTCGTCCGCCGACGGGGGCAAAACTGAAGTGCCCGTCTAAGGTCTCCTCTTCTACAAGCCAGGCGAGCAGGTCGAGGGCTTCTGCCGCCAGGTTGTCACGGCCAAGGGCCCTGGCCATTTCGAGCGCCGCCCCCGGTAGGAGAGCGTTGGCGTACGTGAGGCGCGGCTCTGGCCATCGCCATGGCCCGCTGTGGCTTGGCCGCTCGGTGGTCACTGCTCCTTCGGCGCTCTCGAGCACCTGGCGGGCCGCCAAGCGGTCAGACTCGCTTGCCCCTGGCGCTCGGAGCAGCTCCGCCGCACCAACAGCTGCGTACGCACTTGCCCGTGGAGCGGGGGAACTGAAGTGGCGGGCGCGTTGGAAAAGGGCGCTGGCGCGTCCGCGCAGGTCCTCCCACGGCGCTACTGAGGCGGCCACGCCGAGGCCGAGCAGTGCTCGTCCCGAGGCGTCGTCGCTCGGAGGGCCAGGCGCCCAGTGCCCGTCTGCTTGAAGGCGGAGACGGAAATTGCCATTGGCAATGTGGGCGCGTTGCAAAAAGGCCAAGGCCGCTTCGGCCAGTTGCTCGGCGTAGGGGTCGCCGGGAAGGCGGCAGGCTAGCGCCAGTGCCCTCCCGGCGTCGTCGGTACAGTAACCGCAGTCCGGGCGCGCTCGCCTGAAGCGAGCATGCTCGAACAGGCCGTAGGGACCTGAGAGCTCTCGGAGATGGCGCAGCGTCGGGTTTGGCAAGGACAAGCCAGCATCGGCCGGTGCTGATGGCCAATGCGGAGGGCTGCCGTCGCTCATCAGAGCACGGCCCTTTGCCTCTCCCTTTCCAACGCCTCTTCAATAAGGCGCCGATAAGCCGTCCCTACGGCCGGCCAAAGCAACTGCTGGGCCTCACTGCGGGCGGCCGCAGCCATGCGTGCGGCAACTCCCGGCTCGAACAGCACGTGCTCGATAGCATTGGCCATCGCGTCAACGTCGCCGTGCGGCACGGTGATGCCGGCTCCCCGGGCCAGAAGCTCTTTAGCGTGAGGGAACGCCGTTGCCACGACCGGCTTAGCAGATGCCACAGCTTCCACCAGTACGCCGCTGCTCACCTGGTCTTTCGAGTCGTAAGGCAACAGGACGGCGTCGGCTGAGCGGACCAGCGCTCTTAGGCTGTCCCAGTCTCGGTAACCGTCGTCAAAGCTGACCAGGTCGGTTACGCCTGTCTCGGCGGCCAAGGCTTGCAGAGACTGCCGGTAGCTTTCGCCAGAGGCTGCCTGCACCTTTGGGTGGGTTTGGCCTGCCACGACATAGCTGACGTCGAACCCTCGGCGGCGCAAGGCGGCGACAGCCCGGATGGCGTGCTCGACGCCCTTGCCTGGCCCAAGCAGCCCCCAAGTCAAAAGCTTGGGCATGCCGCTCCGGGGGCGGTAGGGGGAGAAGTTGGCCGCCGCTCCGTGGGGCACGACGGTGACGCGGGAGGGGTCAATGCCGTGCACTGAGGTCAACCTGGTACGGGCGGCCTCGCTCTGCACGACGATCGCTACAGAGGCCTGCATGAGGTGCTCCAAGATCTTGCGTTCGTTGGGGCTGGGTTCTTGCAGCACCGTGTGCAAGACAGATATGAGCGGGACCTCGAGCGCATAGACAAGAGCCAGCACCTCTTCTCCGTCTGGCCCGCCGAACAGGCCGTACTCGTGCTGTAGCACCACTGCGTCGTAACGTGCCATCGTGCCGATGCAATGGCTGAGCGAGGAGAAGTCACCTATCACCCACTCGTCTACGACTTCGCCGCTAATGTGCTCGCGCCTGTCTACGAGCCGCACCACGTCGGCCGACCACCCGTGCTCTACCGAAGCGATAGCTGCGCGCAGGTTGGCGGTAAAAGTAGCGAGGCCACAGGCCGTCGGCGGGTACGTGCCGACGAGGACCACACTTCTGCCCCGGTGGTAGGAACTGACCGGCGGCAGTGTCAGAAGTTCACGCGTTAGCGTGGCGGAGGCTCGCCCATTGGCCACAGCCTCCTCCAGCTTGAGTTCGTCGAAGACCATGTCACCTCCGTGCTTTGTCAATGGGAAAGGAAGCAGACGGCCTAGCCTGCTCCTTCTCCTGCTGGGCGGTGACCTGGCCGGGGCCACCGCCGCCTGCCGCGATCCCTCGAGCCGCGCCCGCCAATGGCCACAGCATGGTCGCCATCTTCGCACCTCGTCGGCTCGCTTCGAAACGGCAGACTGGCTCCAGCATAAGGCCTCTTGTGCCCCGACCGGCGGCCTCAGGCTTACGGCGCTAACCGGCTTGTGCCGACCAGCGGGCCTAGACCGGTGTCAGGCTGTAAGACCAGCCTATTTTTCAGCGCTGGCTCGCTCGCGGCGCACCTTGTCCCAGAGGTTCTGCGGCATTACTTCGTAGTGGTCGTGGCGGGCCTTGAAGCGGCCGCGCCCGCCGGTCAAGCTGCGCAGGTCGATCGCATAGCGGGTTATTTCGGCTGTAGGCACTAGGGCGACGACGACTGATTCGCCGGGCCCTGCGGTCTCGGTGCCCTGGACACGGCCCCTGCGGCTGTTCAGGTCGCCCAGTACGTCGCCTTGGTAAACGTTAGGTACGGTCACCTCGAGCAACGACAAGGGTTCTAGCAGCACAGGCGACGCTTTGGCCAGAGCCTCGCGCAAAGCCAGCGCACCCGCCATCTTGAACGACAGTTCGGAAGAGTCAACCGGGTGGTGCTTACCGTCGAAGCAGGTGACGCGCACGTCTACTACAGGCCAGCCGAACACACCGCCTTCAGCCATGGCTTCTTCAGCGCCCTTTTGCACCGCCGGTATGTACTGGCGGGGTATGACCCCTCCTACGATGTTGTCGACGAACTCAAAGCCAGCTCCTCGTTCCAGGGGCTCGACACGCAAAGAAGCGACCCCGAACTGGCCGTGCCCGCCTGTTTGTTTCTTGTACTTACCCTCAGCTTCGGCGGTGCCGTTGACGGTTTCCCGGTAGGGGATGACCAAGTCTTCAGGTTCGACGGCCACGCCGAACTTGCGTGACAGGCGTTCCATTGAGATCGCCAGGTGCGCTTCGCCGGTCCCGGACAGTACTGTCTGGTGGGTCTCGTCGTTGCGCGCCACGACTAGCGTGGGGTCCTCCTCTTGTAGGCGGTGCAGGGCGGTCATCAACTTGTCTTCGTCAGCCTTGCTCTTTGGCCGGATAGCAATCGAAAGAGCTGGGTAGGCCGCTTCCGCGAGCACCTCTGCACCGTTGGGGGCCAGCACGGTGACCGGCGTTGTCTTTGGGGCAAGCGTGTCACCTGTATTGGTGGCTGCGAGTTTGGCCACCGCTGCTATGTCGCCAGCTTGTACTTCGGGCAACGTGAGCTGTTCCTTGCCGCGCAAGCTAAAAAGAGCATGGAGGCGCTCTTCAGCTTTAGAGCGGGGGTTGAACATCACGGTGTCAGGGCGTAGCGTGCCCGACAGGACCTTGAAGAGAGTTATCTTCCCTACGTAGGGGTCGGCGATCGTCTTCCAGGCACGAGCCAGGGCCTGGCCAGCAGGGTCGCAGGGGACGTCCACTGGCTCACCGCCGCCGTCGTCGGTGGGTGCTCTCACCACCGCTGGCGGCCGGTCCAAAGGCGATGGAGCGACGTCACAGATGAAGTCCAAAAGACGGTCGACCCCTACCAGCTTCGTGGCTGACCCGCAGACAACGGGGAAGACCTGCGAGGAGGTCACGCCCCGGGCCAAAGTCTTCGACAGCTCCTCGCTTTTGATCGGCTCGCCCTCCAAGTAGCGAGCCATCAGGTCGTCGTCGGCGACGACGATGCCCTCGACCAGAGAATCCCGTACGGCGTGCTCTTGGTGGGCGATCGCCTCAGGCACGGGCCCGTTGCTGGGCTGGGCCTTGCCGGGCTCGTAGGTGAAAGCCGTGTCGCTCAAAAGGTCGGCTACCCCGTTGAAAAGCTGCTCCTCGCCGATCGGGAGCTCGAGCGGTGCTACGCCGGCACCAAATGCGGAGCGCAATTGCTCTAGCACTTGGGGAAAATTGGCCCGTTCGCGGTCCAGCTTGTTCACGAACAGCAAACGGGGGGTACCCAGTTGGCTGGCTGCCTTCCACATGGCTTCTGTTTGGACCTCGACCCCGTCGACAGCGCTCACGACTATGACGGCAAGGTCGGCTACGGCCAATGCCCCCAGAGCTTCTGCTACGAAGTCTGCGTAGCCCGGGCAGTCGATGACGTTGACTTTGTAGCCACGCCATTCGAGGGCAGCCAAGGCTGCGGAGATGGACATGCCGTGCGAGTGCTCTTCGGGCTCGAAGTCAGAAATTGTTGTCCCGTCCTCGACCCTGCCTGGCCTGGTGACGGCACCCGCGCACAGGGCCAGGGCCTCGCAGAGCGTAGTCTTGCCGGCTCCACCGTGCCCCACGAGCGCCACGTTGCGGACCTTTGCTGGCGGGTACGCCTTCATCCCAGGACCTCTCCTTTTGCCAGGTGTTGTTGGTGGTCATGTAAGGCTATACCGCCGGGCCGCATGGCGCTCCTTGGCCGGGCGGGCGCGTCTCTCGCCGGCACCCCGTCTTTGGGCCGCCTTTGGGCCCAGGCCACCGAACGGGTAAGGTACGCTGAACGCAGCGCTTTGAGCGCTGGGCCCGACTACAGGAGCGCTAGTTGTTCGACGCACGGTTCCGGACAGTGGTTGACAAGGTCGCGAGCCCGGTAGGCCGGGCGCTGCGGCGCACTGGGCTGTCGCCAGACCACCTCACGGCGATCGGCATCGTCGTCTCGCTGCCGGCGGCTTGGGCCATTGGCACCGGTCATCTGCTAGCTGGCCTGCTGTTGCTGATCGGCTCGGCCTTACCCGACCTTTTCGACGGCAGCCTCGCCAAGGCCACCGGGCGGGCCAGCCCCCGCGGGGCCTTTTTTGACTCGGTGGGCGACCGGGTGAGCGACTCGGTGGTCCTCGGGGGCTTTGCATGGTACGCCCAGGCCCATTTTCACGGGCACGCAGCACTTGTACCGCTTGCGGTGCTGGGGGCATCTCAGCTCGTGTCGTACATACGCGCCAAGGCGGACGCCCTCGGCATTGACGCCAAGAACGGGCTTATGGAGCGTGGCGAGAGGGTCCTTGTGCTGTGCTTCGCACTTAAGTTCCCCGCCGACATGCTCCAGCTGCTCTGGCTTGTTTTTGCGTTGTCTGCGCTGACGGCGGGCCAGCGCTTCGTGCGGGTGTGGCGCTTGGCCGACCGGCCGCCCAAGCCCGAACCAGTCGTGGTGCGCTGGCGCGCTTGGAGAGAGGAACGTGCAGCGGGGCGCCAGGCGCATGAGCCTGGCGCCGGGTGGTGGGCCAGGGCTCCACGTGGCCCGCAGTCGGCCAGTTGGAACGGGTTGGCCGGTGGCCCTGGGACCGGTACTGGCGGCCCCGGGACTGGGCGGTTTTTTGCCGGCAGCAGGAGGCCAGTGGGCGCAGGTAGCCGGAGCGGTGCTCGTTGGCACGAACGGCGCCTGCAGCGTGTACGGGGTCGGACGCCGGGCCAGGTCGCCAACGGGGGTGATGAGGCAGAGGCTGGCAAGGACGCCGGGCGGGAGCAGGAAGCCTCTAGCCCCTGGGGACGCTCCATGCCCGACTGAGCCTCCTCTGGCACCTTTTCTGAGCCGTCGTGAACAGCCATCTGGCTATGTACAAGGCAGGTGAGCGCGTTGCCTCGCTTTTGCCGACGCCGCTTGCCCTTAGGCTGGGGCAATGGCTTGGGGCGGGCATCGGGCGCCTCCCCGACTTGGACGGCAAAAGAGCTGTGGTCTCCTCGCATATGCGGCTCCTGATGGGTGAGGGCCTGAGCTCAAAGCAGACAAGGCGCCTAGTGGCTGAAGTCTTCGGGTTTTACGGCCGTTACTGGGCTGAGAGCTTGAGGCTGCCATCGCTTGGCGCCGCAGACGTCGCGGCAGGGGTGCACATGAGCGGTTTTGAAAACGTGGAGCGGCACCTGGCGGCGGGGACGGGGGTGCTCTTAGCGGCGCCGCACCTTGGTGGCTGGGAATGGGGAGCCACGTACTTGGCGACCGGTATGGGCTTGCCCATAACCGTGGCTGTCGAGCCGCTGGACCCCCCTGAGGTGTTTGAGTGGTTTGCGCGTTTTCGTGAGCGGCTCGGTATGAACGTGGTGGCGGTGGGGGCTGGGGCAGCCAAACAAATAACGCAGGCGCTGCGCAATGGCCACATCGTGTGCCTTTTGTCTGACAGGCTGGTAGGAGGGACGACAGGTGTGAGGGTCGAATTTTTCGGCGCTCCGACGAGCCTCCCGGCCGGTCCCGTGACTCTGGCACTTCGTTCGGAGGCGCCTCTCGTAGCCGCAGCCATTTACTACGAAGGTGGCTGCAGCGCTCACCGCATTGTTTTCCGTCCACCATTGTCGCTCTCGCGCTCCGGCAACTTCCGTACCGATGTCCAGGTCGGCACCCAGGCATTGGCGAGAGAGCTGGAAGTCCTGATCCGGGCAGCGCCGACGCAGTGGCACCTTATCCAACCCAACTGGCCGAGCGACCCGCAAGTGCACCGGGTTTTCAGGCCACGCCGAGCTGGCGTCGGCCGGGCGGCCAAGGTGACCGAAGTGCAGCCGAGCGCCGCGTTACAGGGGGAGCCTCCGGCCAGTGCCGTGCCTTCCCCCTCTGGCAAGTAGGGCCAGGGTGCGCGTAGGGCTCGTGTGCCCGTACAGCCTGAGCATCCCTGGTGGGGTGCAGGGCCAGGTGATGGGGCTGGCCAAGGCGCTGCGACAGGCGGGCGTGGAGGCCAGGGTGCTGGCTCCTTGTGACGGCCCGCCCCCGGATCCCTGTGTGACACCCCTGGGGGCGTCTGTGCCAATGGCGGCTAACGGGTCGGTGGCGCCGATAGCACCGGACCCGGCGGCGACGTTGCGCACCATCAGGGCTCTGCGCGACGAACGTTTTGACGTTGTGCACATACACGAGCCGTTGGTCCCTGGGCCGAGCCTCACTGCGTTGCTCTTCAGTGACAGGCCGCTGGTCGGTACCTTCCACCGGTCGGGGCCAATAGCCTGGTACCGCTACCTTCGAGGTTTGGCGCGCTGGGCAGCGCGGCGGCTGGTCGTGCGCTGCGCGGTGTCTGAGCTAGCGCGGGCCACGGCGGAGGAGGCCATCGGCGGGGATTACGAGCTCGTCTGGAACGGTGTCGATTTGGACTTGGTCTCTGCCGCCCCGCCGTGGCCTAAATCGGGGCCCACGGTGCTGTTCGTCGGCCGTCACGAGCCTCGCAAGGGCCTCGACGTCTTGGTGGAAGCGGTCGTCCGTCACGGGGTTGACGCCCGGCTGTGGGTTGCCGGCGAGGGACCGCAGACGAGGGCCTTGCGGGAGCGAACTCTGGGGGACGCGCGCTTTGAGTGGCTTGGCGTGATAACCGAGGAAGAAAAGCTGAGCCGGTTGCGAGGCGCCGACGTGCTCGTTGCCCCAAGCTTGCACGGGGAGAGCTTCGGGGTCGTCTTGCTGGAGGGCATGGCAGCGGGAGCCGCCGTTGTGGCCAGCAACATACCAGGTTACGCGAGCGTGGCTCGTGCGGGCGTGGAAGCGCTGCTAGTGCCGCCGGGGGACGCCGAGAGCCTCGCGGCGGCGCTGCGCCAGGCGCTCGCCGGCGGCGGAAGAGTCGAGGCTATGAAGGCGTCGGCGCATAAAAGGGCGGCAGAGCTGTCGCTCGCTGCGTTGGCACAGCGCTACCTGGAGTCCTACGAACGAGCGCTAGCCGGGGGCTGACACAAAAAATTATTTGAAATTGGGCCCCGCCGCTGGCTGGTTAGGAAGAGGAGGTCAGCGGAGCGCACAGCTATGGCAGATGTTGTGGTCAAAGCGGCAGTGGTGGCGCCTGGTGGTCACTTGTTGGCCATGTTGTTCTGGGCCAGTGCCGCCGTGGCGTGGGCTGGCGGGCTTTACTTGCTCGCTTTGTCGGACGTTCGCAGGATGAAGGCGCCGACTACGCTAGTGCGGCTCACTGCCGGGGCGAGCGGGACGTTGTTGGTGGCCGGGTGCTTGGCGGGGCGCAACTGGCACCTGGTCTGCGCTGGCTCCGCCTGCGGGCTGGTAGTGGGCTTGTCCCTTGCCTGTTGGTCCCTCCTGCGCCCTGGGCAGCTTGGTTTCGCCGACGTCAGAGTTGGGGCATTGGTGGCATTCGGTGCCGGTGCTACCTGGCCAGCGGCCTGCTTGGCCTCGGTGCCGTTGGCCTGTCTCGCTGCAGGGCTTGTCGGCAAGGCCCGCGAAATTGCTGCTCGCTGCGGCACGGCAAGAAGCGACGCTAGAGGCCAGCTGGCGGTGCCGCTTGTGCCGTTCCTCGTTGTCGGCGGCATCGTGGTGGTGGTGGCGGGTGCCTCATAGCGCTGACAGCGGCCCGGCTCTCCAAGGCCTTGGCAGCAGGGAGGCATTTGGGACGCCTGTGCCGAAGCCTGCCTCCCATAGGCCGCGGCGCTTGAGCGCCGGCAGCCTGGTGCCGGTAGCGCTCGCGCTCCTAGCTGCCACGTTTGGTTACGAGGCCCTGCAAGACCGCTCAGCTATGGTCGAAGTCCCTGTAGCCAGCGTGCCTATATCCGCTGGGTCGCCGGTCGATGCGGCAGACACCCATCTCGTGCGTGCCCATGCGTCGGACTGGGCCTTGACCGCTGGGCTGCTCGGCGTTGGCCAGTTGGGACAGGGGTGGACGGCCGAGGTGCGCGTGGGTGCGGGCCAGCCGCTCACGCTGAGCGAGGTGACCAAGACGGCCACCTACAGGCTCGGGGTGATGAGCGTACAGGTACCGCTTGACCACGCCGCCGGCGGGGTCATCGGTGCCGGTGACCTGGTTGACGTCATCGAGGCAAACGGCTCCGGTGGAGCCTATTACGTGGCCCAAGGGCTGCGGGTGCTGTCGGTCGCCCCCAGCTACTCGGGTGCCAACGTGCTAGGCGGTGGCGACCAGGATTATTTCATAGACGTCGCCGTGACCAAACGGACCGCACTGCAGCTCAGCGCTGCACTGGGCGAAAGCTCTTTAGGTGGCGGTGCAAGCACGATAGAAGTGGTCCGTTCTACCGGCGAAACACCCGTCAAAGACGTTGGCTACCAGATGGGCAATGCTGGGGGTAAAAATTGACAAGCCTGCGCCTGGGGATTTCGGCGACAAAAGCGCCCTGGAGCGGCGCCTTGCGCAGCTACGTGCGTGACCACACGCTAGGTATTTCGGTCGAAGTGTTAATGGACCGAGCTGGCCTTCAGCGCTCGGTCCCGCGCTTGGACGTGGTCGTCATTGACGACGTCATGCGGCTATTTTCCCGCTCTGACATCGCCGATGCTCGGTCCAAGGGGGCCCATGTGATAGGCCTGTACGACCTCGGTAGTGGGATGGGGCGCGAGTACCTAGCTGAGCTCGGGGCGGACCAACTGTACCCAGCCAGTACACCGGCAGCCGAGCTGGTGGAGGCCGTCTTGAGTGCCGGCCCGCGCCCGGCGCCGGGGCCCTGGGCTAGAGAGGCTGAGCGACGGCCCTTGGCGACTGCTGCCCCGCGCCAGCGTCAAAGGCGCGGGCAGCTGTGGGTGTGGGCCAAAGCGAGCGGAGGAGCAGGGCTTTCCGAGGCGGTGGTGGCGGCGGCAGAGGTGCTGGCACTAAGGCAAAAGGTGCTGCTGGTCGAGGCTGAAGAAGTTGCGCCCGTACTGGCGTCGCGGCTGGTGCGCTCTGGGGAGAGCGGCCTTAGCTGGGCAATGTCGCGCGCCGCCCAAGGTCTACGGGCGCTACCAGAGGCGCTGTCAGGTGCGCGCGGAGACGGCTCGGAGCCCCTCGGTCGTTTTGACGTGGTGTGCGCCGCGTCGCACCCGGCACAACCCATCAAATTGGGCTACCTCCTGCGCCTGGTAGAAGAGGCACTTTTGTCCTACGACCACGTGCTGGTCGAAGCCGGTTGGGTGTTCGCTTCGCCGGTCCGGGACGGCTCCGCCCCTCCCGGTCCGCTTTTGGCAAGGGCGGACCGCGTCGTCGTGATGGGCGCGGCTGACCCCGAAGGGGCGGCGAAATTGGTGGAGTGGAAGGCGGCGGCCCTGCTGCACGGCGTCTCAGCCCCGTGCTGGGCCGTGTTCGGGCGGGCGCCCAAGGGGCGCTACGAGAGAGGGCACCTGGCCAGTCTGGTCGAAAGCAATACGGGGAAGCTGCCGTTCGCAGGTATTTGCTTTTTGCCAGAAGATCCTATTGTCGCCCGAGCTCGGTGGAACGCTGAGATGGTCTGGAAAGGCCCTTGGCAAAAAGCGGTCAGCTCTCTCGTGTCGGCGGTGCACAAGCAGGTCCCGGGCAAGGGGGCAGCTGTTGTCGTTGACGGCCGGGTGCCGGCCGCCCGGCGCCGGCAGTTAGTGGGAGCTGTTTCATGAAGCCGACGGCTTTCGACGAGCTGCGCTCACGGGTGCACGCCAGCATAGCGGCGCGTGATATGGACGTCACGTCCGGCTCTGATGCGCTGCGCCGTCTGGTGGAAGAGGAGGTCGAGCGTTTCCAGCGCCAGCTGATGCGCGGTGTTAATGGCTACCAACCTTTTGCGGACCCCGCTGATGTCGTGGCACGGGTGGTGGCCGAACTAAACGGCATCGGGTCTCAGCTCGACGTTCTCGTCTCTGACCCAGAAGTCGAAGAGGTTTTTGGCGTGGACGGGGAGGTAACAGCCCGTCTTGTTACGGGTGAGACGAGAGCTTTGGACTGCCCAGCATTGCCCGAGGCGGTGCTGGCGGTGGTCCAGCGCCTAGTCGCGACGGCGGGGGAAAACCTGGACGCTTCCCATCCCAAGGTCGACGGCGCCAGGGTCGTCCTGCCAGGCGGTCGCCCGGCTCGCTTATCCGCGTCGATACCACCTCGGACAGACAAAAGTGCCTCTTTCACACTGCGGGTGCCGAAAAAGCGCAACACGACTTTGGCCGACATGGTGTCCTGGGGATCTATGTGCCCTGAGGCTGCGAACTTCTTGGAAGTGCTGATGAGGATCCGGCGCGCACGGGTGCTGGTGGCCGGCCCGCCAGGTGCCGGCAAGACCACGCTTATAGAGGCTTTGTTGAGGGCCGTCCCCGCTCGTCGGCGAGTAATAGCCGCCGAAGAGCAAAGGGAGCTCAGTGCTCCGCTGTTGAACGGGGAGTACTGGCAGACCTCAAAGGTTGAGGACCTGGCTGACCTAATCCGTTCAGCCAGGGTGGCCTCGCCCGACCTGGTGGTGCTCGGCGAGCTGAAGGGGCCGGAGGCGTGGGAGCTGCTGATGGCGGGCACGCTCGGCATAGGCGTTATTGCCGCTGTCCATGCTGAGGACGCAGCGGGCGCGTTCGAGGCGCTGGCGGTTTGCGCTACCAAAGCAGTGCCAGCCACGCCCTTTGTCGAGCTGGAGGCGCGCTTTGCGGCGATGTTCGACGTAGTTGTTTATTGTGACCTGGACGACTCGGGCGACGTCCTGCGCCGCCAGGTCACGGAGATAGCGGTGGTCCCCCCGCAGTTGTCTACCGTTGGGGGAGGCGTGGCCGTGACCCCCGTGTTCGCTCGCGACGACATTGGCGAGCCTATGCAGCTGCGTACCGGTGCTGTGGGCGAGCGGCTGGAAAGGCGTTGCAACCGGCTGCTTTGTGGTTTAGGGCTGTCACTGGCAGAAGTGCTCCGAGGTGCAGAGGTGCCATGGTGAGCATCTCTAAGCGCTTAGGTGGGAGGCTAGAGTGAGGCACCAAAAGTGAGCCTGCTCGCCGCCCTTTGTGCCGGCGCTCTTGTATGGTCCCTAGCCCGGCGTGCGGCTGGGGCCAGTGACAGGCAGCTAGGTACCGGTCCCCTTGGCTTGCACACGGGCGCACGTCTTGGTACGCGCAAAGCCAGGGCCAGGTACCAGGAGTGGCTGTTGCAGGCTGGTGCGGCGGTCAGCCCGGGCCAGTTCCTAGCGGTATCAGCGGGAGTGGGCCTGTCATGTTTCTTATTGCTGCTCGCAGTCTCGCGTACCTTGGTCGTGGCCGGGCTCCCGGCTATTGCGAGCGCGGCGATGCCGTATTTCTACTGGTCAGCTCAGCGCCGGAAAAGGTCGGCGGCGTTGAGCGCAGCGTGGCCTGACGCATTGCGTTACCTAGTGGGTGCTTTGGGCGCTGGTATCTCGACGCTGCACGACGCGCTTCAACAGCTAGCTGTCGATGGGCCGGCGCCGCTGCGAGGGCCGATGGCTCGCTGCTCGCGCCTGGCTGGGAAGTTGGGAGACCGTCAAGCACTTGAGGCGGTGCGCGAGGAGCTTGCCGACCCGATCTCTGACCAGGTGATCTTGGCCCTCGAGGGCGCCGTGGACGAGGGGACGGAGACCGTTCTCACAGTACTGGCTGATCTCGGTTCCCAGATAACCGCCGACTTGCAGCTCGCTGACAAGGTGCGCACGCTCCAGGCGCAGTCACGGGTGGCCACCTGGGGATGCCTGGTCGTCCCCTATGGGTTGCTAATTTTTTTGTGCGCGACCAATGCTTCGTACCGGCACTTTTTTTCTGAGCCGATCGGCCTGCTGCTCGTCGTGGCCGGTGCTGCCATGTCCGCTGCCGGGGCTGTCATTGCTCGTCGGCTGGTGCGCCCGATAGCCACTACAAAGCGGGTGTTCGCTGAGGCAGGAGCGCCATGAGGCTAGATGCCGCGCTAGCTGCTGCCTTTGGTGCTTGTGCCATGGCTTGGCTGCTTAGTGGCTTCTTGCACCCGCGCCGTTCACCAGCGCCGCGCGTGCACGTGTACCTGGAGGCTGCCCGGGTGCAACTAGGTGGGCACCCCTCACCACCTCACGGGCCTGTTGTGGCGGGCGAGGCCTTACGGCGAGTGCTGGGCCCGCTAGCTGGCGGTGCGTTTTCTGTCGTTGAGCGCGCCCTGAGAGCTGGGTCGCCTGAGAACTTGGAACTAAGGCTGCGCCAGGCTGGCATGGACATCTCTGCCGACGTTTACCGCCGTGACTACCTGCGCTGGCTGGTCGGCACCCCGGTGGTCCTCGGCACGGTGGGTGCTTTGAGTGGCAAGGCCATTTACGTGCTGCTGTTTTTCGCTGGTGGGGTCCTCGCAGGTGCACGCCGTATGCCGGAACGGCTGAACGCGGCGACGAAGCGGCGCCGAGAGAGGATAAGGAGCGACCTGCCTTCGGTGGCGGCAGTCCTCGCCCTCAAGATAGAGAACAACAAGAGCCTCTTCGTAGCGGTCTCAGACCTCGTAGAGGAGGGCTCTGGCCCAGTACTGGACGAGCTGCGGCGGGCATTGCACCTTGTTAATGCCGGCTACGGTGAGGTGCCGGCCTTCGAGCTCATAGCCAGGGAGACCCCCGAGCCGGCAGCTGCCCGCTTCTACATGTTCTTGGCCGCCGCGGCAAATGGGGGGCTGGACCTGGTAAAAGCCTTGCTCGACCAGGCTAACGAGCTGCGCGCACAACGCAGGGAGGAGGTAGAGCGTTCCGCCGCCCGCCGCCAGATGTCGCTAGTCGTGCCAAACCTGGTCTTTATGGCGCCTGTGATGTTCGTTTTTTTGCTCGCACCACTTCCCCAGCTGCTGTTCGGTAATTAGAAAAATGAGAGGAGAAACCAATGCCCGCTGCAGCAACCAACCTACCCTTAGCAACCGCTCGATCAGACAGCTCGACAGCGGCCCCGTCCGTGTCCCACAAGTTGGCACATTTTTGCAGGCGCGCTCGTTGCCGTCTGAGGGCAGCTCTGTGCGACGAGAGAGGCAGCCAGATAACGGACAACTTGGGGCTCATCGTTATCGGGATCGTGGCCATAGTGGCCATAGGGGGCCTCATATCTGGCCTGGACACGACCATCTTCAATTGGGTGACCAAGCAGCTCGGCCTGGGTGGTTGAGGCCGTCGAGCGTCCCCGACCAGGCCGCTCAGGCCGGTTGGGCGCTGTCGGGCGGCTCATGGCGCACGGAGCGCTACCTCGCCGCGACGGGGGCGCTACGGCAAGGGTTGGGCAAGCTCAATGGGCAGGCGCGAGAACGCGGCAAGCCCAGGGCATGGACCGACCGAGGCTCGGCTGTAGTAACTGGGGTGCTGGCGATTGCCTTCTTGTTGTCGTTGTTCGTCGCTGGCGTGAACTTTGTGCTGGACGAGTACGCGAAGGGTGCGCTTCATGCCGCTGTCGATGAGGCTGCGCAGGCAGGTGCTAGCGCTGGCGGTTCGCTCGGGGCCTGCCAGGCAGAAGCTGACAGGGTCAGAGCCAACTTGCTGCCAGGGCCGTTTGGCTCAAGGGTCACCATCACCTGCCGGATGCAAGGCGACCTTGTTGTCGCGTCAGCAAGCGGCGCTTTGCCGAGCATGGTCCCAGTCGTGCCTAGCTTGACCGTGGCCTTAACCGGGATCTCGGTTGTTGAAAGGGCGCCCGTCCAATGACCATCCGCTCAACGACAGGCCGGGTCGCGTGTAAGTCGTACATGGCAAAGACGAGCGAAGCAGACGAGCGCGGCGCCGCATCGGCACTGACGCTCATGCTCGGTGTCGGCCTGATCGTCCTACCGGTCATGGTCCTCGTGCTAACGCTGCCTGCTTGGGAGCAACGAGCCGTGGACGCTCAGGACGCCGCCCGCACAGCGGCTCGGGCCCTTGCAGCATCGAGCAACTGGCAGCAAGGCGAGGCCGCGGCAAACGAGGCTATTGCGGAGATCGAAGTGGGAGATAGCCTCCCGCCATCAAACGTGTCGGTCAGCTACGCGGGTTCGCTCGACCCGGGTTCGGCCGTAACCGTAAGTGTTACCGTGGCCATCCCCGCAGGTAACCTTCCCGGCCTCGGGTTCGTCGGGACATTGCACTACTCGGCGACTTCCACCGAGCATGTCGACTCCTACGGCAGTTACGAAAGCGGTGGGGCATGACGGGTCGCCGGGCGAGGCTTGTGGGAGTTTTGCGCACGTGCACCTTGGGTATTTCGGCTCGGGCCGGGCCAGACGAGCGCGGCGATGCCGTCGTCGTCTGGTGCTTGTTGCTCGCGGTCATGCTTTTGCCGTTGGGCGGCTTGAGCATCGACCTGTGGCACGGCCTCGCTGTGCAGCGCCAGCTGCAGGCAGCCGCCGAAGACGCTGTGGCTGCGGGAGCCTCCGGGTTAGACACCGCGACGTACCGTTCTACGGGCTGTATAGTCCTCGACCCCGTCGTTGCCGTGGCGCTCGCTCGTGACAACCTCGCCGTGCAGCAGGGCCTTGGGCCACTTTACGGCGCCGACATCGAGGTGAGCCCCGACGGTACCGAGATCACGGTCGAGTTGGCCGAAAAAGTTCGCCTTAGCCTTCTTAGCTGGGTCGAAGGTGGTAGGCCCCTGGTGGTATCTGCAACTGCTTCAAGCCAAGCGGAGGGATCTTTGGGACAGAAAAAGGGGTGCCCGTGAAGCTTAGATCGGAACTCAGGCTAACGAAAACCTGGCGCACGGCTGCGATCGCACTGGTCCTTGGTCCTGCCCTGGCTTCCTGTAGCGGGACGGTGCGACCTGGTCTGGCTCGTGCAGCCAAGACGGCAGTCTCACCAGCGACTGGTGCTGTCTCCAGCACTAGCCTGCTTGTCGTTACCAGCAGCACCGAAACGCTCGCTGGCGTTACCAGCAGCAGCACCGAGACTAGCCACGCGCGTACCGGCGGCTTGGCACCCAAAAGCGCCAGGCACGTGCGCACCAAGCCCGTAATGCCAGCTCAAAGCACAAGCAGCACTGTTATGGGCGGTGGCAACCCGGCGATTTGGCCTGCAGCAAAGCCCTACCCTCCGAGCCTCGCCGGTGCTTACGGCACCAACCTAAAAAAGGCGTTCCTATCGCTGCTTCAATATATGGACTGGGCATTTGCCCATCCCGATCCTAGCCTTGTGGCAAACGCGGTGGTCCCACAAGCGAATATATACACTGAATGGGTCAGAGTGATGGAGGCTCTCGTCAAAAGAGGATGGCATGAATGCCCCAAGCCCACTGACATCGAGTTCCTAAAGGTCGTTAAAACAGCCACGGCGTCTCATCGTTTCTTGGACGGCACGGTTGATGCTGTCATCAATGGAGCACGAGCCCCGTACTTAAACGCGAACGACCAAGTTGTTGCTTACCAGTCGGGCCAGCGTCCCTATGCCATTTCCGTTGTATTGGGCCGTGCTACAGCCACTGAGCGCTTCCGAATAGCGCGATGGTACGTTCTCCACCCTGCTGGAGGGCTTGCCGCTTGGGAACGTGAGCTAAGGGAGGCATCATGAAGCGATTGTTTGCTCTTGCAGCCTGCATCGTCGTGCTTGTTGGTGCTGGGCCGCGCCTAGCGGTAGCCGACGTCGGCAGCACGGGGGGTTGCCAGGGGTCAGGGGTGTTGGGTGCGGGCGAAGTTGCGACTGGTATCGGCTGTCCGGGTAGGGGGCCAAAACCAGGTGGGCCGACGGGAGGCGGCGCAGGCAGTTACTACTGGATCGTTCTCGGGACGTGGCCGCTCGGGTGCCGCAACTCACAGGGCCAGTGGACCGCGTACCAGGAATGGCAACTGGTAAGCCCAAAGGGAGTTTATACGGGTGATCCCGTAAGGGTCTGCCCAAAGGAGGTTGAGCCGCAGGGCCCACCACCGCCTGAGCAAGTGTGGCGGGAGGTCCCTTTGCCGACGCCCGTGGTGAACGTCAACCCATCTGTCGCGGGGATAACTCAGTTGCCAAGCTGGTTTTGGGTAAGCGGCACAGGCGGGACCGTGTCTGTCACGGCGTACCTTGACGGCTGGACAGTGACGGCTAGTGCAACGGCGGTGAGCTATGAATGGCACTTCGGCGACGGCGCTTCGACGGACAGCGGGTCGGCCGGCGACGAAGAGCACCCATCAGCTGTCCACACGTACCAGCAAATGGGCACGTACTACGTGGCGCTCACGGTCGAGTACGAGGGCAGTTATACGGTTTCTGGTTACGGCGTGAGGACATCTGGTTCGCTGGGTAGCTACCACGCTGCCGAGGTTACGCAGGCTTACACAGTGCAGGAGGTGCGGTCCGTACTTGTGCCCAGCGGCGCGGTCGCATTATCGGGCGCCGTCCGAGGCTGAGGGTGACAGCTTTGTCCAGACTGCGGCAGCCGTGCGGACCACTGGCTGCGGGTTCGGGGACAAAGAGGTGCTCGGACATGGGCCGAACATCTGGTGGTGAGAAAGAGGCGGGCCACACGTGGGGACCAGTGGTTCGCACCTGGCGCTTGGCCAGGCTCGAATCAATGGCCTTCTCCCGTTACCACCGCCCAAACTTGGCTGAGCGGGTCTCCTTAAGGGCAGGGATGCTTGTGGCGTTGGTGCTGTGCGAAAGGCGGTCCGACCCGTCCGGCGGCGCCGTCTGCCTGCTTGGCGTAAGGCGGGGCCGGCTAATGGTTTGCGTTGGTGGGCTAGTAGTCGCGGTGATGATTTTGGGAGTGTTCGCTCCCGTTGCCGGTGGGGTTTGTCTCGTCACCCTAACAGCAGTGTTTGGGTGTGGGGCGTTCAGAGCGCTGAAAGACGTCCCAAGCAAAGCACGCCTGGGACGGGCGAAGCCGCCAGGGCCGTTCCGTTACGTGCACTCGTTTGCTAGCGCGCTGCCAGGTACTGGGGCTGAGGTGCTGCGGGCTCTCGAGAAGGAAGCGGACGAAAAAGGTTGGTGGCTCCTGATCGAAGCCAGCAACCAGCAGCTGGCCTCTTACTACGAGGCTTTTGGCTTCTATAGGGCGGGCGGTGCGGCCGGCATGTCGGACGGCTCAGAGCACGTGCGGATGTGGCGCCAACCTGTAAAGGAGGTTTGAGTGCCAAACAAACGCTGGCGTGGTTACTTGGACGCCGCGGTGTTGTTTGCTTGCGAAGCCCTGCTTTTTGTGTTCTTCTTAAGGTCGCGGCCTTGGCTCGGGAGCGTTGACTTTCGCCAGTTGTCAAGGTGGTTGGCGGAAACCGCGCCACAGGAAGCGCTGACGGCATTGTTCCGCTGGCTTGGCTTGGTGGTCTCTGGGTGGATGCTGGCGAGCACGTGTGCTTACGGGGTGGCATTGTTGAGCGGTAAGCGCCTGCTCCTCAAGGGTACGCGCTTCGTAACGTTGCCGGTACTGCGCCGCGTGCTTGACGCTGCAGCCGCTGCCACTGTGCTAGCCGCGTCGTTCGGGGGCGGTGGTGGGAGTGCTTGGGCTTCCGCTTTGAAGCCTCCTGCTCCCGTCGTGCGAGCTATCGATCTGCCGGCACCGGCGGGACGACCAGTTGCAACGCAAGCCGTGGTCTCCCTGGCACGGGTGAGCTCGACCGCGATCGGCCGTCACTTTCCCCATCCCGGGCGTGCCGAGCACGTTCTGCCGGTTAAGGCACCGATGGCCGAGCGAAATGACGTACCGAGCGAGGCGAACGGGTTTGCAGGGTTGCCCCAGGGTACGAAAGTTGTGGTGGTAAAGCCAGGTGACTGCCTGTCCGTGATAGCCGAGCGCCACCTTGGCGACTGGCGCTTAGACTCGGAAATCGAGGCACTCAATTGGGGCCGGCCCCAACCTGATGGCCTGGCGCTCGTGGACGACCACTGGATTTACCCTGGCTGGGTCCTGGTAATGCCAAAAGATGCGGTCGGCACAATTGTCGTGGGAGAGCCAAGGCCTGTTGTGGGCGAGCAAACGGCGCCTCTAGAGGCTGGCACAACGGCAGTGCCGCACACGACATCAGCGACGGTTGAAGTGGTGACGTCAGGTGGGGGGGCTGCCCGGCGGGCATCACGGTCAAAGCGGGTAGCTCTTCTGGGCGCGCCCGGCACTAGGCCGGCTACGGCTACACGGGGGTTGTCTACGACGCCTGAAGGAGGGGGGCTCGTGGCTTCGTCTCGGCCAGTCGAAGTCGGGCCGAACGTGCGACCCGGTGCTGCCGAAAGCCAGCGTCCGCGTGGTGACCCGGGTCTGGCTGCCGCAGTGGGACTTGGGGCATTGGCGGCCGCTGGCGTTGTCTGGAGGTTGGACCGGTCGCGACGGGAGCGCCTGCATGCTAGGCGCTCTGGTGAGCCGATCGCCCCTAACAGGCCAGAAGTTGAAGGCGCAGAGCGCCGGGCTAGGGCGATCAGTCGCACGGAGGCTGCGGAGTGGGTAGACCTGGGCGTGCGGTACTTGAGCGGGCTCGTGGAGCAGCTACGAAAAGAGGGATCCGATGCCCCCTCTGTTTGTATGGTCTTTGCGGGGCAGGCGGGTTTGGAGGTGCGCCTTGCGGCACCAGTTACTTCTTCGCTGGGGTGGTTCCGTCTCTCTGCTGGCGGAGAGGCTCTCGTGCTCGACCCAGAGGTCGAGATCGAAGACCTGAAGGTTCTAGCCGGTGAGCACTGGCCTGCTTGGCCCGCGTTGGTGAGCCTGGGGGAAACGCAAAAGGGCGCTGTCCTGCTGAACTTGGAACATGCGGGGTCGCTTTGCGTTGATGGTGACGCAGCGTGTGTTGAAAGTGCTCTTGTCGGGATAGCGCTGCAGTTGGCGAGCCAACCTTGGTCGGATGAGATGCTTGCCGGCTTGTACGTGGTCGGAGACTGCCCGCTCGACGGGCGGTTGGCTCAGGTGGAGCGGGTGGCCGCCACTGCGGCAGAAGACCTAGCCACGAAATTGCAAGGTGTGTCCAGGTCGCACAGGCAAGTTTTTTGTGAAGGCAGCCTCGGCGGTTTGAGAGCGGTCACGTGCGAAGCACTTCCCAATGTTGTTGTCGCTTTCGCTGGAGTTCCTGCACGAGCGCGACAGGTGCTGGTAGAAGCGGCGGTGCCTGACAGTAGCGGGGTCTCGGTGGTTGCGGCCGGAGTTTGCGAAGGTGCACGCTGGCGGCTTAATCTCACTGGGGGAAACGAAGGGCTGCTGCAAGGGGAGATCGGCGCCCAGTCAGTTTGCTTGGCGCTCAGGCTCGATTGCGACCGGAAGGAGGTTGTATTGCTGTCTGAGGCCGTAGGGGCAATGGCCGGTCAAGATGTCGGCCAATCGGACGAAGACGGAGAAGACAGCGACGGCATAACCGAGGTGGCCGGCGCTCGCACCAACGGTGACAAGCACGGGCCATTAAAGTTGGCCCCTCGCATTGAACGCGGTTTGGTCGAAATCAGCATCCTCGGGCCTGTCGATTTGACCGGAGGCAACATGGGTGCCCTGGAGCTGTCGCGACGTGTACCCGCACTAGCGGCGATCGCCTACATAGCGTCCCATGATCGGCCGGTCACTGCTGACGAGCTAGGTAGTGCTTTGTGGCCGCTCGACCTGAACAAGGAGGACTTGGGCGGGCCCCAACGCAAAACGATCATGAACGTGATCTCGCGTGCACGGGCCTTGCTTGGGTACGGGCCCGGAGGCCAAGAACGTCTCGCGTACACGCCGCAGGGTTACCGGCTGACGCCTGACGTTACTTGCGACTGGACGCGCTTTAGGTGCCTGTCGCGGCTGGCTTTGTCGCAAGGCGCAGCCGAGGCCAGGGCGTGCTTGCACCAAGCCCTGGAGCTGGTGCGCGGCGAGCCGTTTTCCGGTGTCCTATCGAGCCATTTCTTTGAGTGGGTGTCGAGCGAGCTCATAGACCTAACGATTTCAGCGAAGGTCGCGGACACGGCCGAGCAGCTTGGGCGGATGGCGTTGGACGCCAGCGACTATGAGGAAGCTATTTGGGCGGCAGACAAGGGGTTGCAGCTGGATCCTGCGCGAGAGGAGCTGTTCCGGACTTGGATGCATGCGCTCGGGCGCTCTGGCCAGCCTGGCGGTGTGGACAAGATGTACCAAAGGTTGCGGCTGGTGCTGCGACGCAAGTTGCACCCGCTTTGCGAGCCGCAGGCTCAGAGCCGAGCGGTTTGGAGGCTTTACACTACTGGGGACATGGCTGAGCCTTGAGGGGCGCAATTTTCGCGAACTGGGCACATATGCGTTTTTTGTGACTGCTTGTTCAAGTCGTGCACGGGGTGAGCGGATGGAGGCCATGTGAGCTGGGGCCTGCCCGTTGGGGGCGGTCTTGGCCAGAGGGCGAGGTGGAGATGGCCAGTGGCGCTTAGGTTAGGTGAGCTCCGGGTTGGCGCTGCGGCGGCGCGCGGCGTAAGTGCTGTGGTCGCACTTGCGATCGGTGCAGCATTGACTGTGCCGTCAGCCACAGCGCAGGACGGGCCTTTGGCTAACCCGCCGATCAACCTCCAACCTCCGGCTATGAGCGTGTCTAGCGGGACCTGCCGGTTCATGTCCCCGCCAGGGGACGGGCGTTCGCCGCCGTTGTGGCACTGTAGCTCTCCGTGCTACCCGCACTTGGACTTCACTTACAACGGCTCGGCTGCTTGTCTGTCCCTGGTCATGCAGGGCGTAGACGCGGCCCAAAGATCCGAAGGCCTGCGCGCCTTCATTTTGCCCTCAGACTTCACGGCTATGAGCGTCCCTGAACAACTGTTGGTTCTTGTCAACCTGGAACGCTTGTCCAGAGGTGTGCCGCCAATCGCCGGGCTGTCCCCTTACCTTATGGGGCCTGCTATGACGGCAGCTCGGGAGGCCAAGGACCCGCCGTTTAGCGCGACTTACGGGCACGTTGCTGTTTGGTGGCCAGCAAGCGGAGGGATGTACGGCTTCGGGTCGACCTGGGCGGGCAATGACGTTGACGCTGCAGCAGCAGTTTTTGGTTGGATGTACGACGACGGGTGGGGAGGGAGCCGGGCCAAGACAACGAACTTGGCCTGTACAAGCCCTGGTGCCAGCGGCTGCTGGGGCCACCGTGATGTGCTCCTAGGCGAGACCACGGGGACATCGTGCACCGACTGCATCGCAGGTGCCGGTTTTGCGCAGGTTAAAGGTCCAAGATGGGCTTCGTCCTACACCTTCTTATTGGTCCGACCAGCCAGTTACCCAACCCCGCTCATTTTCAGCTGGGAGCGCGACGTAGTACCGTTTTTGCCTCCCGGCTGGGAGCGAGCGCCCTAATAGGCCGAGAAGCCTGATTTTTTGGTACCTGTCTTTTGGAGGCCGTTACTTTTCTGCCCGCCTTCCAAGCACCTCGCTTGTCGTTGTGGGCGTGGCTGTCCGGGCGGCCTGTCTAGCGGGGGCTCCCGGGCTAGCGCTCTGGCCCCCCTGTTCGGCCCTTTTGAAGATTTCTTCCAAATAACCCTCTTTGCAGCGTGTGTGCCCTGCTCGGGGGCTCACTACTTGCTGGCGGCTGTGGTGGTAGCCAGATATGGCGTTCATGGTCGGCAAGAAGCAGGACGCGAAGACCTACTACTGGCTGGCCGAGCCCGCCTGGGTGCAAAGAAGCCCAGGACCGTCTCCCGGCGCTAGCGCGGCTCTTGGTCGGTCCCTGCTCCAAGCTCGCCTTCTCGAGCTGGTGGGGCACCACCGCCGCTGACCGCTGGGCCTGCCTGGCCCTGGGTGCGCCCGATCACCGGCGGTCCTGGGACGCGATGGACGCGATCGGCGAGGACGATCTCAAGAAGACCGAGCGGGGGGTCGTCGCCCGGATGGTCGAGACGTTCCAGGTCGACCTCTCGGGCCTCGTGCTCGGCATGGCCAACTTCGCCACCTGGACCGGCTCAGGTAACGACCGTGCGCCCGTCGCCCAGCGGGGGCACACGAAGCAAAAGCGGGCTGACCTGCCCACCTGCGGGCTCGGGCTCGTCGTGCCCACCGACGGCGGGATCCCGCTCGCCTCCCATGCCTACCCGGCAACAAGCCCGATGTCACCCAGTTAGGGGCAATGGAGACCGAGCTCGTCACCCGTTTCTCGAGCCTCCGGCCCGACGGCGCTGGCGGTGAGGCTGCGGCTGTTGGCACTGGGTGCTTCGCCCTCGTCTACGATGCCGGGCAGAGCTCCGACGGCTTGCACGAAAAGCAGTCCCGGGGCTTCGCCCTGACGCTCGCAAAGGCGCACCGCCAGCTCGCGGAGATCCAAGCTCGCCTCGCCCGGGGAAAGACCCGGAAGGCGACGGACAATGTCGAGGCCGAGATGGCCGTCGTGCTCGCCCCGCGCTGGGTGCCACGGGTGATGACGACCACCCTTGTCGGCGAGGGCCCGGCCGAGCTACGCCGCAGCTTCAAGATCGACGAGGACGCCCGGGCCAAGCTCGGACAGGAGCTGTTCGCCAAGCCGGTCCTCTTCAGCGACAAGACGCTCGATCGGGCGGGGACCAGGGCGATCGTCGTCGAGTACTGGTCCCAGGAGGCAGTCGAGGGTGACTTCCGCCAGATGAAGGGCCCAAAGGTCGTCTCGCCCTCGCCGATGTCCGACTTCACCGAGCCCAAGATCCGCGTCCACGTTTTCTACTGCGTGCTCGCGCTCATGGTCGCCCGGCACATGGTACGCGAGGCGGACAAGGCGGGGCTGCACCTGTCGGTCCGGGCGCTGCTACAGAGCCTTGCGGGGACCGAGGAGACGCTCCTTCTCTACCAGGACGAGCGTGGACGCCCTCGTGCCCGGCGGGTGCTCACCGACAAGGACGCCGCCCAGGGCCGCCTCTAGGGCCCCTTCGGCCTCGGTGCCTACGCCCCGAAGCGCTGAAGCAGACGGCGAGTTAGGTACTACAGACCGGCACCGCGAAAACCGCCGTCCACCTGGGCAACTCGGTCCACTAGGCGGCGGCACGCAGTCGGGGCCTTCGGCCGCAAGGAAATGGCCGCGTGATCAGCAACAAGTGCAAGTGGCGTAGGGGAAGGCCGAAGTCCGCAGGTGAGGTCGCCCGCGTCGCGCTCGACGCTGCTGCCGTGCCCGCGGCGCCGGCCCTGCTCGGAACGGCCGGCCGCCCGCGGCGCCGTGCCGGCGTCGGAGCGTGACCGCCTACCCGACTTCGCCTAGAGCTACTTCTGTGCCGGCTGCGTAGCTAAGGGCTCAGACATAAATAACAGGGCTGTTCGTTATGTCGGGGGAGTCGGTTGCAGCCCGGTCACGGTGTAGTTCCATTCGCCGTGGAACTTGTGCGGCGCCAGTTGGACGGCGGCAAGCTGTTTGTCGGTGATCTTCTTCCCCGTCGGGTAGGAAGACCGGTCGAGCTGGGCCTGCACTTTGAGGCCGGTACGGGTCTTGGTGGCGCCGATCAAGTTGACCACGACTTCATGGCTCGTGAGGGGCCGGCCGCGCCAGTTCATCGACACATGGCTCCACAACCTATGCTCAATTTTGTTCCACTTGGACGTGCCGGGCGGGAAGTGGCAAACGGTTATCTCCAAGCCGCTGCGCTGGGCGAGCTTCGCGAGCTCCAGCTTCCATAACCGGTTGCGGTAACTGTTGGAGCCCCCGGCATCGGCAGTTATGAGCAGGCTGGTGGCCTCGGGGTAGGCGGCCCGGCCCACCATGTCCCACCACCGGCTGATGGTAGCGACCGCGAACTCGGCCGTGTCGTGGTCAGCGCCGACTACTACGAAGCCCTCGTCGGCGCCCATGTCGTACACACCGAAAGGGACGGCTTTGCCAAGCTCTTTGTCAGGGAAGTCGTGCACGTTGACTTGCTCGGGGGTGCCCTTGGGCTGGTACTCGCGGCCCTTGTTGGCAAAGTTCTGGGCGATTTCCTTCTTCTTCGTGTCGATGCTGATGACGGGCTGGCCAGCGTCCAGGTGCTGCTTGGCCTGGTCGTTGATGTGGGCGAACTGGGCGTCACGGTCGGGGTGAGCGGTGCCCTCGACCTCTTTTGCTGGCGCCTGCAGCGAGTAACCCATAGCCCGTAGCAGCTCGCCCACCTTGGAGGAGCTCACCGGGTGGCCCTGGGCGGTAAGCTCGCCGGCCAAGGTCACCAGGCTCTTTGCTGTCCAGCGCAGAGCCGACATCGGGTCTCCCCTGGCCGTCGGTTCCACAAGGGCGTCGAGCGCTCCGAGGAGGCCTGGGTCGGTCTCGGTCAACTGCTTACGGCCAGCGCCCGCCCGGCGCACCCGCTTGCTCACTTCTGCCCCGCTGTCCACCTCGGCCACCGCGACCTGCAGGGTCGAGCGGCTCATACCCGTTGCCCTGGCCACAGCAGCGATCCCGCCCCTGCCGGCCGCGCGGGCTTCTACCCCTGCCCACAGACGACGCTGCCGTTCGTTCAAATGTGGTGCCAGCAGCTCCCACTTATGGGCTATTGCATCCTCGGGCTCCACGTGGCAACACTACACCAAATCCGATGTCAGTCGCGCGCTTTATTTATGTCTGAGACCTAAGAAGGTGTCAACATTGTCAACGAGCAAGCAGCCGGGCCAATGGCCGCATCGTCGCCGGCGAAAGCTTCACCCGTCGCTTGTCGCCGGCCTTGCATACGAAAACACTTGAACATGCTTGGCACCCGCTCCTTCGCCATGCCAGAGCACCCGGACGGGCTCCGAGAGCACCTTAGCCCTGGACGCCCGGTAATGACAAGGAAGACTGACGTTTTTACCAGCGCAGTCCTCACTGGGCGTCGTTTTTGCCACCGCAGAGCTAGGAGCGAGCGCTGTAACGGGCCCACAGGTCTCGAGCCTCGGTGCTTGTCGTCGGGAGGTCGCCGAGTACCGGCACGTTTTTACGGGCGGCCCGCCTGTCCCCGTGGGCAGGGTTGTTTGGGAGGGTTACGAGGACAGGCTGGCCCTGCCGGAGCCGGACGGTGCCGGCGATGGGGTTGGGGTGCTCAACCTCCTTGCTCGTAATATCGCTAGCTTCGCGCTCAGACCTTGGGAGGGCCTGAGCGGCAGCTAAGTTGTTCCTTAACGACAAGGCCGCCGGGATGGACGGGAGAGTCCCCTGCTGGGCAGGGAACTATGTAAATCGACGGTAAAGGTCGGAGGTAGGGCGCCGTGAGCCCCTTGGGGACCGCCACGGTCGGCTATGCCCAGCAGAAGATCGGCAGGCAAAACTGGTCAGCCCCGGCGCTTGAGGCGCCTGCTCCCCCATGGTGGCGAGCTGGCAGCCGGGGCGCATTTGGGCTACGCCACGAGGCGCTGGCCTCGTGAACCACTACAGGGCGTTTGCAAGGGTCCTTCGACGAAAGACCGCTGCAACAAGAAGTCCAGGCAGCGCAGGCCTTCGCGTCAGGCCATGACTGTGGCATGTGCGAACCGGTAGAAGGAAGTGATTCAAGACGCCATTAGGGCCTTGTGGCCCTAATGCGAGCGGACCTTCGTCGCGCAGGTACACGTACGTGCAATCAGGTAGGGTGACGCACTGGTATGTAAGATAGATACGCGTATGCGAGTAATATACTAGTACGTGAGTGACGTGAGGCAGACATGACGACTGAAGCTGGGAAACAATGGTCATCATCGTAGTCATTGGCGTATTGCTCCTCGGCTTGGGGGGAGTGGTGGCTCGTGCGGCGTTCCTGGGGCTGCTTGGAGCGCTGGGCGCGGTCACTATGGGCCCGTGCAGCAGTTGTGGGGGGACTATCTGGAAACGCGCATCCGAGCCGTCGCGCCAGTGCGTCCGTTGCCGGTTCCGAGCCTTGGCGCCAGTGCATGCACTTGGCCATCGGAGCCCCGCAGCCGTGCCGACGAAGTTGGCGCCACGAGCCTTGGCGCGAGGCGTGTGCCTGCTCATCTGGGCGGTCGCAGTGCACCAGTTGCTGCGGCGCGCCATTACCACGTCCATATCGAAGGAAGGCGTTCATGACATCGGTTCTTACAGCTGACAGGAGCGAAGTTGAAGAAGGTGGGGTAGTCAACATCGACACCCTCCAAGGAGCGGAGAGCGCGGAAGTCTTCGCCAGGCTGGAGGTCGACCAACAGGGGCTCTCGGACGGGGAGGCATCGGCTCGCCTGGCAAGGTTCGGGCCTAACGCCTTGGAGCAGCACAAGACCAGCTTGCTGCAAGAGGTCCTGCACTATTTTTGGGGCCCGATCCCGTGGATGATCGAGATCGCCGCTGTTCTCTCAGCTGCCATGGGCGACTGGATGGACTTCGCCATCGTGACTGCGCTGTTGGTCATCAATGCGGGGATCGGCTTCACAGAGGAGCACAAAGCCGCCGATGCTATGGCTGCACTGCGGAGCCAACTGGCACCCAAGGCGAGGGCGCTGCGGTCCGGCCAGTGGAGCGATGTCGACGCTAGCCAGCTGGTGCCAGGTGACATCGTTAAATTGCGCCTGGGCGACATAGTGCCCGCAGACATCTACCTTTTTGGCAACGGCTACCTGAGCATCGACCAGTCTGCGCTGACGGGGGAATCGCTACCTGTGAGCAAGCAGGCCAGCGACATTAGTTACTCAGGTACGGTAGTGAAACAAGGGGAAATGACTGGGGCTGTGGCTTCCACAGGCTCCAACACGTACCTCGGTAGGACTGCCCACTTGGTGGCGTCGGCTGGCGCTAAGTCTCATTTCCAGGAAGCAGTGATGAGGATCGGCAAGTTCCTCATTTATACGGCTATTGCCCTGAGCGCCCTGTTGATCGGCGTGGAGCTGGCGAGGGGGGCATCCTTTGTCCACCTGTTGCAGTTTGTCCTGATACTGGTGGTCGCGTCCATCCCTGTAGCAATGCCAGCCGTCCTGTCGGTTACGATGGCACTGGGGGCAGTGGCCTTGTCGAAGCACAAGGCCATAGTGACCCATCTGGAATCAATAGAAGAGATGGCGGGTATCGATGTCCTGTGCTCTGACAAGACGGGGACACTGACCCAGAACAAGCTCACCGTGGGCGACGCGCTGTGCCTCGGTGCCGCAGACAACGTGTCGGTGCTCCGGGCCGCGGCGCTGGCTTCAAGTGCTGAGAACAATGACGTTATCGACTCGGCCGTGATCAGTGCGCTAGAGGTCGCGGGTGGCTCGACGAACGGCTACAGCGTGGACGACTTTGTGCCGTTCGACCCCGTGAGCAAAAGGACTGAGGCTAGGGTGTTATCGCCGGAGGGGCGCACCTACCGGGTGAGCAAGGGGGCGCCTCAGGTGATCATCGACCTATGCAAAATGCCCGAGGTCGATAGGGGGCGAGCTTCCGAGTTAGTGGCGACATTGGCCGCGAAGGGCTACCGGGCTCTTGGGGTTGCGGAGGCTGGACGGGAAGGTGAATGGCGCTTTCTCGGCATCTTGCCATTGTCGGATCCGCCACGGGAAGACTCGCTTGAGACTGTACGAGAAGCTCAGGCGAACGGGATCGATGTGAAGATGGTGACGGGTGACAACCGCGCTATAGCCAAGGAGATCTCCGGTGCACTAGGCATGGGGACGGATATACAGGTGGCATCCGCTCTTTTCGACCGGGATGGGCAGGCAATGGGGGACGTGGGCGCTCTGGCGGAAAAAGCTGGCGGTTACGCAGAGGTGTTCCCGGAGCACAAGTACAACATAGTAAAGGCCTTGCAACAGCGGGGTCACTTGGTGGGTATGACGGGAGACGGGGTGAACGACGCCGCCGCCTTGAAGCAAGCTGACGTTGGAATTGCCGTGTCCGGCGCGACTGGGGCCGCGCAGGTGGCCGCAGATCTAGTGCTGACGAAGCCCGGCCTGTCGGTGATAACACATGCAGTGGAAGAGGCTCGCAGGATATTTGAGCGTATGAGCAGCTATGCGGTGTACCGCATCGCCATGACGATCGACATCATGGCTTTCGTGGTGGCGGCGATGCTATTTTACGATAAATACCCGTTGACGGCCGTAATGATAGTGCTGCTGGCCTTGCTCGACGATATCCCCATCATGACCATCGCTTACGACCACACGTACCTCTCAGAGAAGCCGGTGCGTTGGGATATGAGGCGGACATTGAGCGTCGCGACGTGGCTGGGCGGGTTTTCTGTGGTTGAGACGTTTATCATGTTGTTCTTGGGCCATCATTTCGGGCTGACTTATGCGGAGCGACAGACCGTTGTGTTCTTGCAATTGGTCGTCGGTGGGCACCTGATGCTCTTTTTGACTCGGGCCCGGAAGTCCTTCTGGCAGCGCCCTTTCCCGTCGAGGGTCCTGTTCTCAGCAATTGTGGCAACGCAGGTCCTTGCTGTCCTCCTGGCGGGCTTCGGCCTGCTGGTGCCGAAGATCCCGTGGGCCTGGGTTGGTGTTGTTTGGGCCTACAACATTGTGTGGATGGTGGTCCTGGACGGGTTGAAGCTGGTTGTGGACTGGCGCCTTGAACGTCGTCGGCTAGGGAGCACGGACACAGTCCCGGGCGCGGCGGAGAAGGGGGGCTTGGCGTCGCCGGGCAGCGCCGTGTTTAGTACCGACAGCCGTCGGTTGGTGGCGTCTGGTTGGGAAGGCCCGGTTCGCGTGACAACTGCGGTGCCTGCGTCGAGTGGGGACGTTACAGCGAGGGTGGCGGGGGCTGCCGGCGGGCCCAAGGACGGAGGTGTCCCAGTACTGGAGGCGGAAGGGGTCGAAAGCGCCTAGGTGGTTGCTTGCAAGGCCTCGCGAGAACTAGGCCGAAAGGCTCGATGATGCTTGCGTCTCCGGCATAGGGGTGCAGGAGACGCAGGTTCTCGGCTCGCCAAAAGGGACGAGCTGCTGGCGGCCTTGACGCAGGAGACTTCGGAGCGTGAGGCTCTTCGTGCCCGCACCGGGCAACGCCACCAGGCGGGTAGCGATGTTGGCGCTTGGGCAGCGGGATGCCGGTGGCCCCGAACGTGGCGCGACGACTGGCACGGTTGGCCGAACAGATAGTTAGACTGCCGCGTTATCTTGTCAACCGAGCCGCTCCCCGTAGCTGTCGTAACCCCCGAGCCTGGCAACCTGAAGTGGCTGTACATAGGCCGCGGTCTTCGCAGCTTTTCTACGGCCTTCCTCACCGTGGCCTTCCCGCTGTACTTGGCTCGGCTCCACGAGCCGGCAGCCACGATCGGCTTGGTACTGACAGGTGTCGGCATCATCACAGCTGGGCTCGTTGCTGGGGTCGGTGTCGTTGGTGACCGGCTGGGGCGTCGTCCGGTCATGATCGGTGTTGGCTTGCTCGGCGCTCTAGGCGCGTTCGGTCTTGTCATGAGCAGCAACCTGGCTGTCGTGGTTGTCGCGAGTGCCTTAGGTGGGATCGGGCGCGGGGGCGGCGCGGGCAGCGGTGGGGCCTTCGGGCCGTTTTTCCCGGTTGAGCAGCCGCTGCTCGCGGGCTCTGTAGCGCCCTCGGAGCGCACGAAGGTTTTTGGGCGGATCGGGTTCGTAGGCGTGCTCGCGGCGGCAGCCGGGTCGCCCGTGGCGGGCTTGACCACGCTGCTGCACCATGGCGGAGCGTCTTGGGAGGACGCTTACAAGACGGTGTTCCTGATCGGCGCGGTGGTGTCTCTGGCCGTTGCAGCAACCTCGGTGCCGCTGCGTGAGCACCGCCAGGCCCGCCGCAGTGCCGAGGGCACTGGCCCAGGCCAGGTCTCCCCGCCAGCCAACGTCGGGCCTGCCGGCCTTTCGACCAGGCAGCTCATCAGCCGTTTTGCCTTTACCAACGCCCTCAACGGCCTCGGCTTCGGTTTCCTCGGGCCGCTCCTCACCTACTGGTTCTATGTGCGTTTTGGCGCGGGCCCGGCTGAAGTAGGCCTGCTCTACACGGTGGTCAACCTCGTGAGCGCCGTGCCTTTCCTCGGCGCCCATAGGCTTACCTCGCGGCTCGGGGCAGTGCTCACGGTTGTCGTGACCCGTAGCGCGTCGGTCGTCGTGCTGCTTGCCATGGCGTTCATGCCGGGTTTCGTCTTGGCGGGCATGATGCTGAGCCTCCGGACCATTTTCAACAGTCTCGGGTTGCCGGCACGCCAGTCATATACGATGGGAGCCACCGACGAGCGGCACCGAGGCACGGTGGCGTCGCTCAGTGCTCTGCCGTCGATGGTGACTTCGAGCATCAGCCCATCTATAGGCGGTGCAGTTATGGGCGCGTTCGTGGACGTGCCCCTCATCGGGGCCGCGGTTTTTATGGGAGCCAACACGCTCACCTACTACCTGGCTTTCCGCCATGCACCTCTGCCTGGCGAGCGCCAGGGGGCCTATCAACGATCGAGGGCGTCCGGCTCACCGGCTGACGATCAAAGCGCGAGTGTCACCGCTGCCGGCAAGACATGACCGCAGGAGCCCCCGAGCTGCGCTCACCTCGTGAGCTCAGCGCGCCGTGCCGGCGCATGGACGACGAGCACAAGCCCGGCCCTTCAGTGCTTGGAGGAAGTCGCAGGGACAAGATCATTAGCCGGCCGAACTGCCGGTGCTGTGCTGGATGCCGGACAGCAGGTAGCGCAAGCCCTCGGCGAAGTTCTCATGAGATGTGAACTTTGCCAGGCGCGCGACTTGGGGCTGTGCCTCGTCTAGAGGCCGCGAAGCGGACCGCGAGGCTTCGAGCGCAGCAAAGCCGATGGTATAGGTGTGGATGGCCGCGTACGCTTTAGCGGCTGCCGCTTCATCGTGGAGAGCGGAGCGCAGTACGGCGATCATTGCGTCCATGCGCTTTAGTGCGGTGGGCGTCGCGACAGGGTGGTCGAGGTAGATGTGCAGGGCTGCTGGCTGGCTGACCAAAAAGCGCCGTAGCTTGTCGGCGGCGCGTGATATCCACGCGCGCCAGTCGTCGCGTGGCACGCGTGGCTCCCAGGTGCGCGCCAAAAGCCGGTCGACAACCTCGTCGAGCAGGTCGTTCTTATCGCGGACATGGTTGTACAAAGACATCGGGGCTACACCCATGTTTGCGGCCAGGCTGCGGATGGTCAGCTCCCGGTAGGGCCTGTTGGCAACGGCCTCCAGCGCAGCCTGCACGATCATCTCGCGGGACAGCGTGCCCCAGGGCTTGCGTGAGCCAGCGGGCTTAGGGTCGTCGGAGACGGCACCTGTGAGGCGGGCCACCGCTAGTTTTGGCACGGCCCGATGCTAACCGAACACCAACGTTAGGTTAGTGCCGGTTTTGGCGGGGCTCCTTAGGCTCGGCTCGTGACCAGCCCGGGAGCACCTCGGCCGGGCTGCCGAGTCGGTTTGACCACCTCATTAGGGCACACGTGACCGTGACTTCGACGTCGGTTGGCGAGGCTGGCACTAGGTCAAGTGCTTGCCGAAGAAGTCAAATATCCTTTTCCAGCCGTCAGTTGCGGCGTCTGGGCGGTAACTGGGCCGGTCCACCTCGAAAAACGCGTGCCCAGCGCCTGGGTAGCTATGGAACTCGTGTGCTTTGCCTGCGGCAGACAAGGCCTTGTCGAGCTCGGCTACTTCATCGGGCGCGGGGTGCTGGTCGTCCCCCCCGAAAAGGCCGAGAAGCCGGCAGGAGAGCTCGTTCGCCCTGTGGACAAGCGGCTGGAAGTTCTTGCCCATGCCTTCGGGAGGAGGGCTGACGACGAAAGCCCCGTAGCAGTCCACGGCGGCATCGAACTTTAGCGAGCATGCTGCCAGGAAGGCTTGCCGGCCGCCGGAGCAGTAGCCGATGACGCCCACCTTGCTGTTAGAGGAGGCCAGCGACCGGATGTGCTTGGCTGCACCGTCGACGTCTCCCACTAGCTGCTCGTCTGTAACTCCGCCACGGGCCCTGGCGGCAGCTGCCGCGTCTTCGGGGCTAGCCCCGGGCGCTTCACGGCTGTACAAGTTGGGCAGGCAGGCTATGTAGCCATTAGCAGCAAAGCGGCGGGCCTTTTCCTTCATACCTTCGTCGTAGCCGGGCATGTGGTGAATTAGGACAACGCCTCCGTAAGGTCCTGCGCCCAAGGGCTGGGCCACGTAGGCCTCGATCTTGTCGCCGCCGTGGCCAATGATTGAGGTCGTCTCAGCTTTCAAGTCGTACGTCATGGTCGGAGGTTACCTCAGATAGTAACCTCTGTTACAGAGGTATCATTACTGCCATGGCTCGTACGGCAGGCACGCAGGCTTGGGCCGATATTGGTGGCACGGTTAGGGCTGAGCCGGCTAAGGCTGGCCTAAACCGAGGCGAGCTCGCAGCGAGCCTGATGGACGCCATCTCGTCTGTGCGACGAGCTTCGAGGCGTCACGCTGGTCAGGTGGTCGCGCTCGCCTCAGTCACCGGCGCTGAGATGGAGCTACTAAGGGCGCTTCGCCGGCACCCGGGCGGCTCGGTGGCTGAGATGGCTTCGGAGCTGGGGCTGGCGCCGAACACCGTCAGCACCATGGTGGGCCGCCTCGCCGCAGCAGGCGTGGTGCAAAGGCAGGTTGACGCCGTAGACAGGCGGGTGGCCAGGCTCACTATCTCGCCTGGGGTGGCTCAGGGCATTTGGGAGTGGCTGGACCGGCGCGCCGGCGCTCTTTCGGTTGCTTTAGCAGAGCTGGCCCCGGCTGACCAGGCAGCTCTGGCGGGCGCCGTGGTCCCCTTGCAGCGCTTGGCCCAAGTGCTCGAAACAACCGCCCGCGCGCTGGGGGAAGGTGCCCAAAAGGCCGGGACGGCCACGCGGGCGCGCGGGAGAAGGGCTGGCGTCCTATGAATGTCACGCCGCTCGAAGGAGCATCGGCGCTCTCGGGCTCGGCGCAAGACTGTCCGTCTCGGGAGGTTGCAGTCCAGTGCCGCGGCCTGAGCTACATGTTTGCAGGTCGGGCGGCAGTAAGCAGTTTGGACTTGCGCGTGTTCCAGGGTGAGGTGTTCGGGCTGCTCGGGCCTAACGGGGCCGGCAAGACCACGACTATTCGTGTCATAAATACCCTGTTGCCCGTGCAGGAGGGCCAGGTGGAGGTGCTCGGCCACGACGTCGCTCGTGAGGCCATGGAGGTCAGGTGGTTCATAGGGTACGTACCGCAGATGCTCTCGATCGAGGCCTCCCTTACGGGATGGGAGAACGTGATGTGGTTCGCTCGTCTTTACGACATCCCGCGCCGTGAGAGGAAAACGAGGGTCGGCCTGGCCCTTGAGGCGATGGGACTTAAGGACGCGGCCGGGAGGTTGGCAGGGACGTTTTCTGGAGGCATGGTACGGCGCCTTGAGCTGGCTCAAGCGCTCGTGAACCGGCCGGCGCTGCTCGTGCTGGACGAGCCGACGGTGGGCCTGGGCCCAATAGCGCGCGACGGCGTCTGGCAGAGAGTAGAGGAACTACGGCGGCCAACCGGCATTACAGTGCTTTTGACAACGCACTACATGGAGGAGGCTGACAGGCTGTGCGACCGAGTCGCGCTGATGCACTTAGGGCAAAAGCAGGCCGAAGGCACTCCTGCGTCGTTAAAGGCTGCTCTGGGCCCCAACGCATCGCTTGAGGACGTTTTCCCGCATTTCACTGGGCGGGCGCTGGAGGAGGATGTCAAAGGAGGGATACGTGAAGTCCGCACTGCTCGCAGCACAGCCCGCCGTGCCGGTTGACGCCAGGCCCGTTACGGCACCGCCACGGCTCCTTTCTCGCACCAGCCGTTACCCGGCCAAAGTCGCTGTGTTTTGCCTTGTTGAGCTGCAAAAGCTGAGGCACGACCGTACAGAGCTGCTGACTTCTGCGGTACAGCCTGTGCTGTGGATGGTTATATTCGGCGAAACTTTTACGAGGGTCCATGCCGTACCCACTGGTCACCTGCCTTACCTGAGCTTCTTGGCGCCGGGGATCGTGGCCCAGTCGGGGTTGTTCGTGGCTATCTTTGACGGCATCCAGATCATTTGGGAACGCGACGCGGGGGTACTCACCAAGTTGCTGGTGACGCCGACGCCACGCTCCGCTTTGATCATTGGCAAGGCGTTCTTGGCAGGAGTGCGTGCCATGGCCCAAGTGGTCGTCATACTTGCTTTGTCGGCTGCGTTGGGCGTGGCTCTGGACGTAAACGTGCTCCACCTTGTGGCTGCGTTCGTCATAGTCATGCTCGGGTCGGCCTTCTTCGCTTGTCTTTCGATGACGGTGGCTGGGGTTGTGATGAAAAGGGACAGGCTCATGGGCATTGGGCAGTTGTTGACTATGCCACTGTTTTTCGCGTCCAACGCTCTTTACCCAGTCAATATCAGGCTCTCCTGACACATCCGTGGGTGCCCTGAACAGGGCTGACGTGAGCAACGCCAGCTCTTGCCTATGTTTTCGCCTTGGAGAAGGACCCAGAACCAAGGCGAGGAGGATGGCATGCTCGGTGCCAACGTATGGCGGCGTGTGCTCGGCGTCGATCGGGCGACGGTGATCGAGGATGTCGACTTCGACGAAGAGTCCGAGACGGTGGTGGTCCATGTGCGGCCGAGGCATCCGACCAAGCGCCGCTGCGGGCGATGTGGGACCCGTGCTCCGGGCTATGACCAGGGGGAGGGTCGGCGCAACTGGCGGGCGCTCGACGTGGGAACCCTCATGTGCTTTCTCCAGGCAGATGCCCCGAGGGTGAAGTGCCCGACCCACGGCCCAACGGTCGCCCAGGTGCCCTGGGCTCGTCACGGTGCCGGCCACACGAGGGACTTCGATGACCAGTGCGCGTGGTTGGTGGCCCATACGCCCAAGTCGACGGTCAGCGAGCTGATGAGGATCGCCTGGCGGAGCGTTGGCTCGATAGTGTCTCGAGTGGTGGCCGACGGCCGGACCGCGCACGACCCCCTCAGTGGCCTGACGCGCATCGGGATCGATGAGATCAGCTATAACAAAGGCCACCGCTACTTGACCATCGTCGTCGATCACGGCACCGGAAGGCTCGTCTGGGCAGCGATCGGCCGGGACAAGGACACGCTCCGCGGGTTCTTCGACCTCGTCGGCACCGAACGCTGCGAGAAGATCCGGTTGGTATCGGCGGACGCGGCCGAGTGGATAGGTGAGGTGGTGAAGGAACGGGCAAAGAATGCCACCTTGTGCATCGACAGCTTCCACGTGGTGTCTTGGGCGACCGAGGCCTTGGACGAGGTCCGCCGGGAGGTCTGGGACGAGGCGAGGAAGGGAGGCATGCGCAGTCATGCCAAAGAGCTGAAGGGCTGCAGGTATGCGCTGTGGCGCAATCCCGAGGACTTGACCCCTCGCCAGGAGCGAAAGCTGGCCTGGGTCGCCAC
>JBMFUG010000006.1:0-55163 GCA_049966695.1 Acidimicrobiales bacterium
CGATGGCGTCCGGGCCAGCCCCCACCTTTATCGGCCGTAGGGCTTTGTTGGTGGCCACGTCTATAGGTGTTACGGTGCCCGAAGATATGTCGGCTACGTAAGCCGTCTTGCCATTTGGTGTTATGGCGATGGCGTCCGGGCCAGCCCCCACCTTTATCGGCCGTAGGGCTTTGTTGGTGGCCACGTCTATAGGTGTTACGGTGGCGGAGGAGAAACTGGCGACGTAGGCGGTCTTGCTGTTGGGTGTAAAAGCTATAGCTTCAGGCCCAGGCCCGACCTTTATGGCCGCAGCGCCCCGGCCTGTTGCAAGGTCGAGCGTCGTCACGGTGCCGGAAATGAAATTGGCTACGTAGAGGGCCTTGCCGTTGGGCGAGACAGCCAGTGCCCACGGGCCTTGGCCGGCGCCAAGTGGGCGCCCAGCCCTGCCTGTAGCTGTGCTGAGCGGGGTGAGCGTGGAGCTTGAGAAGTCGGCGACGTAAAGCGTCTTGCCATTGGGCGTTATCGCGATGTCCTCTGGGCCGGCTACCCGGGTGGGCCGGCCAAGCTTGCCCGTCGCCAGGTTGAGGGGCGTGACCGTGCCGGTCGCGTAACTGGCCACGTAGGCCACCTTGCCGTTGGGCGCGACCACCAAAGCCAGTGGTTCCTTGCCCACCTTGAGCGGCCGGCCCGGGCGGTCACTTGGCAGAGCGACAGGGATCACCGAAGCGCTTAGCTCGTCGAGCACGTACGCAGTACGGCCGTCCGGTGCGATGACGATGCACTTGAGGGCGCTAATGGGCCGAGGCCGAGCGGCTCGGCCAGCGGGCCCGCGTGCTGGCACCTTGACGACCGTTGCTAGCTTGGCAGCCGCTGCTTCCGTGGTGCCAGGTAGCGCCATGGCGGCCGTGCTGGTGGCGAGAAGGGCCAGCGTGCCCAGCAGCCTGAGCGGCGTGGCCCGGCGGTCCAAGTGAGACAGCATGGTCTGCTCCTAGCGCGTCGTTGGGTAGTCCGTAAGGGCTTGTGCGCACCTAGCCAGACAGGTCGCGGGTACCTCTCGCAAGCTAGTGGGCACCTAGGCAAGATAACGGCCTCGCCTTTTTCGCACAACTCACGGCCCCACGGCTGACAGGGTGCCCGGTAACGCTCGGGCGTGCTACTTGGCGGGAGGGCCACGGCCCCACGGGTGGGAAAGTGCCCGCTGTGGTGCTGCAGGCCGCCCGTGGCGTTGGCGGCACCCGCGACCTTGCTGAGGCTGAAGCTTTGGTGGCGCCGGCGACCCCGAAGAAGCCTGGGCGGCGTCGTCGGTTCGGTCATTATGAGGCGCGAGCCGGCTGGGTTGCCTAGGCTTTCGGAGCGGTGGACGACCGACCGATCGGGATGTTCGACAGCGGCTTCGGCGGGCTCACGGTCGCCCGCGCCCTGATCGACCTGTTGCCGTCGGAAAACCTCGTCTACCTCGGCGACACCGGCCGTTACCCCTACGGCCCGAGAGACTTGGACGAAGTGCGCGGCTTTGCCTCCCAGATCACGCGCAAGTTGGTACGAGACTACGACGTCAAGCTGGTGGTGGTCGCTTGCAACACGGCTACGGCTGCTGCGTTGGAGGCCCTACAGTTTGAGTTCGACGTCCCTATCATGGGCGTGATAAGCCCCGGGGTAAGGTCTCTTTTGTCTGTCACCCGTACGGGCCGGGTGGGGGTCATAGGTACAGTGGGCACCATTGCGTCGGGCGCCTACCAGCGGGCTGTCCAAGCCCGTCGTGCCCTCACTGCCAGCAGCCGCCCGGTCAGCCTCACCTGCGCCGCCTGCCCCGGCTTCGTGGAGCTTGTCGAGCGGGGCGAGCTGTACAGCGACGAGGCGCTCGTCTTGGCAGAGAGGTTGCTTGCACCGGTACGTGCTGCCAAGGTTGACTCGCTCTTGCTCGGGTGCACCCACTACCCCTACCTGGCCCGCACGATAGGTGAGGTAATGGGCCCGGACGTCGTACTTGTGAGCTCAGCCGACGAGACTGCCTTTGAGGTGCGCGACTTGTTGACCGAGACCGGGCTTAGCCGGCGAGGGTCGGCTCGCGGCCAGCACACCTGGATTTCTTCTGGCGACCTGTCCAGCTTTGTCCGCCTTGGCCAACGCCTTTTCGGGCCCGAGCTCGACCAGGCTGAGCACTGGGAGCCAGAGGAGGTGCGGGCCAGTTGTTGAACGCCGGGCCGACGCCTCGTGACGAGGGCTTCTACCTCACCGTCCTGGGTTGCGACGGCAGCTACCCGGGCCCAGGTGGCGCCTGCAGCGGTTACTTGCTACGAGCGGGGGGCTTTGCCGCATTGATGGACGCCGGCTCGGGCACCCTCGCCAACCTACAGGCCCACATAGGGCTGGCCGACCTCGGGGCAGTTGTCCTGAGCCACGGGCACCCTGACCACTGGAGCGACCTCGAGGGTCTTTACGTGGCGTTCCGCTACTTCCTGGGGCGCAGCGGCTTCCCTGTGTACGCCCCCGAAGGCCTGCGCGAGCTGATGTCGGGGGAGCACCGCGACGGGACCTTCGACTGGCGGGTGGTAGGCGACGGCGACACGGCCCAGGTAGGGCCGTTCCGCTGGTCCTGGTCGCGCACCGACCACCCTGTCGAGACGCTGGCGTCCCGGGTAGAAGCTGGGGGCCGCACGCTCGGCTACTCGGCCGACACTGCCCCGGGTTGGGAGCTGGCGAGCCTTGGCCCAGGCATCCACTTGGCTTTGGTCGAGGCCTCCTTGGCGGCGGGGTCGGAGGGCACGATGCCCCACTTGAGCGCCCGCCAAGCTGGCGCTGCTGCGGCAGCGGCCCAGGCAGGCCGCCTGGTCATCACCCATATGCCGCCGCCGCTCGACCGCCACCAGGCGCTGGCTGAGGCGGCTAGCGCGTTCGGCGGGCCAGTGGAGGTGGCAGAGGTGGGGCGTACATGGTCAGTATGACCGGTTGTAGGTGGCACGCAGTTGGCCCGGCAGCACCGGGCCTGGTCGGGAGGTGGCATGAGCACAGCGCCAAGCGCTGACGAGCGGCGCCCGCATGGCCCGGGGGCGCAGGCCGAAGAGGCACCCCGCTCGGACGGCCGGCGCCGAGACGAGCTCCGCCCGGTGCAACTGGTGCGCGACTTTACGGAGTTTGCCCCCGGTTCGGTGCTCGTGCGGATGGGGCGCACGGCCGTGCTGTGCACTGCTTCTTTTGCCCAGGACGTGCCGCGCTGGCTCAAAGGCACTGGGCGCGGGTGGGTCACCGCCGAGTACTCGATGCTGCCTGGCTCGTCGCCCGAACGGGTGGACCGGGAGGCCGCCAAGGGCCGCCAGTCGGGGCGCACGCAGGAGATCCAGAGGCTTATCGGCCGGAGCCTCAGGGCGGTCACGGACCTGCACCTGCTAGCTGAGCAGCAGGTGACCCTGGACTGCGACGTGCTGCAGGCCGACGGTGGCACCAGGACGGCGAGCATCGTCGGTGCCTGGGCCGCTTTGCACGACGCGTGCAGCCGCATGGTAGCGGCCGGGCAGCTGGCCGCCCAACCGGTCCGCGAGCCTTGTGCGGCCGTCTCGGTCGGCATCGTCGGCGGCGCAGCGTTGCTCGACCTTTGTTATGTAGAAGACGCAGGAGCCGACGTGGACCTAAACGTGGTGATGACCGGCTCTGGTGGCCTCGTGGAACTACAGGGGACCGCAGAGGGCAGGCCTTTTTCCAAACAAGAGCTGGGCGAGATGCTGGCATTGGCCGAAAGCGGGATAGCCGAACTGCTGGTGGCGCAGGCCGACCTTGTGTCAACCGCCCCGCCACCGAGGGCCGAAAGGGGTACGCCCGCTCGTGGCTGAGGTCGCGCGTTTCGTTCTTGCTACTGCCAACCGGGACAAAGAGCGCGAGATCCGCGAGATCTTTGCCGGCATAGGGCTGCAGCTCGACCTCTTGCCACGGCCCTCCAGCGTCCCCGACATCGAAGAAACCGAGCCGACATTGCTGGGCAACGCCCTTTTGAAGGCGCGCACGTTGGTAGCGGCCACCGCTACGGCCGCCATAGCCGAGGACACGGGGTTGGAGGTCGATGCCCTGGGTGGCGCGCCGGGAGTGCGTTCGGCCCGTTTTGCTGGCGAGCCGCCCGACGAGCAGGCCAACGTGGACAAAGTCTTGGCCCAACTGGCGCAGGCGCAGTGCCGTGGGCCCTTGCAGCGCAGGGCCAGGTTCGTGACCGTGGCTGTGGCCTGCTGGCCTGACGGGCGGGAAGTCTCTGCCGAGGGGAGGGTGGAAGGCTGGATAGCTGAGGAGCGCAGGGGCACGGGCGGCTTTGGCTACGACCCGGTGTTCGTCCCCTTGGAGGCGGACGGGCGGACCTTTGGCGAGCTGGCGGCAGGTGCTCCCGAGGCCAAGCACGCCTTGTCCCACCGAGGCCGGGCTTTCAGGGCCCTGGCCGAGAAGCTGAAGGCCCTGTCTACGGGCGCGAGCATGGGCATGTGAGCACGGGGCAACCTGAGCCACCGGAGGCCCCAAGACGGCGATGGGCACCCCGCACGGTCCGCCACTTGGCCGAGCTGCTGATCGTGGTGCTGATCGTCGAGATCTTCGTCCTGCCACAGATCGGCGGTACCCATAAGGCACTTCACGAGCTGTCGCACGTCAACTTGTTCCTGCCTTTTGCTGGCTTAGTCGTCGAGGCGCTGGCTCTCGTCGCTTACTTCGAGCTGACGCGCTCGCTGCTACCGAAGGCATCCGACCCGGGCTTTGCGAGCGTCTCTCGCATCCAGCTTTCGACGCTCGCCCTAAGCCACTGTGTGCCAGGTGGCAATGCCATGGGCTACTCGCTCGGCTACCGGTTGTTGACCAAGGCAGGGGTGGGCGGGGCCGACACAGGCTTTGCCCTGGCCACCCAAAGCCTTGGCTCGGCGGTCGTCTTAAACGTGATCTTTTGGCTCGCCCTGGCTGTGTCATTGCCGTTTTACGGCCTGCAGCCGGACTACCTGGTGGCCTCCTTGGCCGGCTTGGTGCTGATGGCCCTGATAGCGGGCCTGTTGGTGCTGCTTACGAAGGGCGACGAGAGGGCGATGAAGGTGGTGCGCGCTGTTGGCAGGAGGCTGCACTTCATGCACCCCGAGACGCTCCCACGGCTGTTCGGCCAGCTCTTGGCCCGGGTCGAGGAGCTCGGCAAGGACCGTCGCTTGCTCTTCAGAGCGCTGGTTTTTGCAGCGGCCAACTGGTTGCTCGACGCGGGGTCGCTATTTTTGTTCGTCGGTGCTTTCGGCTACTGGGTAAACCCGGTTGCCATTTTGGTCGCGTACGGGGTGGCCAATATCTTGGCCGTGATCCCGCTGACCCCGGGCGGGCTCGGGATCGTAGAAGGCTTGCTGATCCCGATCCTGGTGGGTTTCGGGGTACCCGGTACTGTGGCCTCGCTCGGCGTCCTTAGCTACAGGCTGGTCAACTTTTGGCTCCCTATACCGGTTGGGGGTGCCGCCTACCTGTCCATCAAGGTCCACCCGCCGGCCGAAGACCAAGCCGGCCTGGCTGCCCGGCGGGCGCTGTGGAGGGCACGGTGGCGTTGGGCGGTGGAGCTGTTCGGCCGAGACGTGCCGACCCCGGTCGTCGAAAGCGCCTTGCCTGCCCTGGAAAGGACGCTACCCGGGTTGGCGCCGGACGAGCCTGGGGGGCTACAGCCAGGCCAGGCACGCGACGTAGGCCAGGCGCATGAGGTGGGCCGGGCGCATGAGGCTCGGTTGGGGGGGTCAACGCCTAGGGGCGACGACGTCGCGGCAGGCTAACAAGATGAAGTGCCCAGGGGGGTCTACCTCGATCTGGGCGAAGGCTGGCGGCTTGGGCTCGGCGCAGCGCGCGCGGGCGGCCGCCAGCTGGCTTTGCCATGTGGGGCCATCTGAGCGCCCGTTGGGGGTACGCAAACCCACTGCCCACCCCGGGGCCAGCAAGAGCGTACAGGCTAGGGCGGGCCACCAAGCGTTGGCTGAGGCCCCCTCGGGCGCGCCAGCTGTGCCCGAAGGCCCCCGCTGGCCGACGTCGTGCCTCGCGTGCAGCCCGGCGGGTCGCTTAGAGGGAGCGGGCAGCGAGGACGTGCCTAACGTGCCTGCGACGACCAACAAGACGCTCAAGACCATGAGCACCGGTGCTGCTTCGTAACGGCCCGCATAGCCGTACCCGTCGACCTGCATTAGCGGCCCCGCGTCCCGGAGCCACACCGGCACGACGAAGCAGGCCGCTGCGCAAACAAAAGCAGCCATTGTGAAAGCCCGTACTGACGGGCCGGGGCGCGGCCGTTGCCGGGGCCGCCAGCTCGGGGCAGCCAGGCCTAAAAGGAGCACGGCAGCCAAAAGGGCTACCCCGGCGCCAGTGGCAAGAGCGCGCTCATGAGAGTAAAGCCCCCCAGTGCCTTGGTAACCCACCAGCCACTCGAGGCCTACACGGACGGCGAAGGCTTGAGGCACGCCGGTCCACGACGCGCTTGTGAACGAGCGTTCACCGCCGTTCGCCAGCACGATGGCTGCTTGGTACCCGAGGCCCAGGGCAAAGCCGACGCTGGCTGCCTGCTCTTTTGCACGGGGCAAGGCCACTACCCGGGCCACGACCAGCGGGAGGAGGAGGCCCGCTAGAGGCTCGGAACCCACAGCCAACAGGCACACGACAGCCGCTACTAGCTTGCCCAAAGGGTGCGTAGGCCGCCATAGGAGCGCCCAGAAGGCGGCGAACAGCAGCCACCACGGCGTGTTGACCAGGTTGTCGAGCATCTCCACCGATGCCACTGGCAACAGCACCATGGCGGCTACGAGCACCGCTCGCAGAGCTGGTGAGGGTATGTGCCCTCGTGCCATGTGAAAAACCAGGCAACCAAGCAGCGCCAAGCTGGCTGCCCCGCAAAGCGCGATCACCGTAGAAGCGTCTCGCAACGGTGCCAAGTGGACGAGCTGCACCGCCAAGCGGGGGAAGAGCTGGCCGTAGCCGTTGTAGGCGGCTCCGAGGGACCACCAGAGCGAACGAGCCATGGCGTCCGAGTAAAAGACGACGCCGTCCTCGGCCCACATGGTCTGGGTGGCGGGCACTCCCGTTTGGCGCAGCAGGGCAGTTGAGGCCAAGCCGGCCAGGCCGAGGGCGTAACCGCCCGCCACGAGCGGCCGCGGCCACGGTGTGCGCCCCGGGGCCTCGGGGAAGAGCGCTTCGGCAAGTTTGCCGGCCCAGCGCGACCGCAAGCTGGCGTGCCCGGCTGAGCGCCGGCCCGTGGGCGCTCTCGCCGGTTGACGAGCCCGTCCGGGCACCAAGTCAGCCAGCATGCGCACAGCTTGGGGACTTTACCCGCGTCTCGCTGGCCTCCTGTCGGCTGGTGCGCCCTCCAGAGGTCTCAAGCAGGGCCGCCCTCAGCCGCAGGAGTAGTCAGGGTCGATCCCGACGGGCGCTGAGTCTCCTCCGTAGCCGTACTGGACCAGCCAAGGTTGGCCGGCGGCAAAGCCGATGGCGTTGGAGTAACGGTTGGCGGGGTTGCCGGGGCTGAGGGCACGGCGGCAGTAGGAAACGGCGCTGTTGGCGTCGCCGCTCACGTTGTCGGCACCGGGCACCCAAAGCGGTGGCGTGCCTCTGGGGATGTAAGAACCTGTTATGAGGCCCCACTGGTACCAGGTGCTGTAGATGCCGGCCCGGTTGCCGCTCGCCCTTATGGCGTCCAGCGCTCCTTGGACCACCGCGGCGTTGGTGGTGCGACTGGAGGGGCCGGTGGGCCAACCCTCTCCGGTTTCAACGTCGACCCACCAGACCCGGGGGTGGTAGCCGAGCTGGGCCACGTGGGCGACGTCGGCTGTGGCGTAGTTGTAGCCCCAGTCGTAAGCCGCACAGTCCTTGTCCGTGGTGGAGCAGGACGCTTTGGGGCCGGTGGTCTCTATGGGGGTGCTAGTGGCGGGCGCCGGCTGGACGATCACGTAGACCGACAGGCTTGGGCCGGCCCAGGCCGCCTCTGCTGAAAAACAGGTGTTGAAGTCGCCGACCCGGCCGTTGTTGACCCCGACGATGGCAAAGGGCGGGTCGTTCGGCAACCGTTTGACGCTCGCGGCCCCGAGGGGGGCGCACTGCGGCCAAGAGACGTCGTAGCCGGTAGCGTGCGGCGGGTAGGGGTCACCGCTCGGAGGGCGGACGGGCACGGTCGTGGTCGTCGTGGGCACAGTGGTCGTCGTCGTGGGCACCGTCGTCGTGGTGGTCGTCGTCGTGGGCACAGTGGTCGTCGTCGTGGGCACCGTGGTCGTCGTCGTGGTGACGGGGGTGGGCGTGACGGGGCCTTCTTGTACGGCGACGAACTTGGCCTGCGCCGAGGCGGGGAGCGAGGCGGACCCCCTGAACGTGGCGTCCCCGAAGGGGTAGACGGTGCCGTTAGCCGCCAAAAGCCAGTAGCCCTGCCCGTCGGGCGTGGGCGCCATCCCGACGATGGGCGCCGACGTCGTGGCCGCACCAGTCGAGCCGTGGTAGGCGGCGTCCCCAAAGGCAAAGATGCCGCCGTCGGAGGCGACCAGCCAGTAGCCGTTGCCGTCTGGTGAAGGCGCCATGCCCACGATCGGCTTGTTGAGCCTGATGGAGCCTGTGGAACCAAAAAAGTGCGCGTCCCCGAAGGCAAAGATGCCGCCGTCGGAGGCGACCAGCCAGTAGCCGTTGCCGTCTGGTGTGGCGGCTATCCCGACGACTGGGCTGTTCAGGTGCTCGTTGCCCATTGACCCGAAAAAGCGCGCGTCCCCAAAGGCAAAGATGCCTCCGTTGGCGGTGGCCAGCCAGTAGCCATGGCCGTCTGGTGTGGCGGCTATCCCGACGACTGGGCTGTTCAAGTGCGCCCCCCCAGAAGAGCCGTAGAACTGGGCGTCCCCAAAGGCAAAGACGCCACCGTCGGAGGCGGCCAGCCAGTAGCCGACGCCACCGGGCGCGCTGGCCACTGCCACGACCGGGTGGGCGAGGCGCTTGCCGGTCAGGTCGCCCAGGTCGGGCGTGCCGAAGTTGTACACCGCGCCATTGGAGGCGACCAGCCAGTAGCCAAAGCCAAGGCCGCCACTGGCTGGCTGCAGCAGCGCCTTTTGTGCGCCGAGGGGCGAGGCAGCGCTGCCCTGTCCCGTGGCGAAGACAACCATCCCAAGGGTGGCCGGCACAGCTAGCGCTGTCGCCAGCCACCGCAGGAGCCTTACCCGCCTAAGTGCAGCACTGGGGCGCGAGGCCCAAGCCCGCCGTGCGTTCAAAAACCCTGCCTCCTCAAATAATGCCTTCTTGGACCGCGTTGCGTACCCAGGGGATGACCTCGTCCAGCATCTGGTCCAGCGTCGTGGTCGCCTCGAAGCCGAGCAGGCGCTTGGCCTTGTCTACTGAAGGGACGCGCCGGGCGACGTCGTGCTCGAAGGGGGGGTCGCTCACGTAGCGGAAGGGGACTTCCGGGCCTCGGATCTTGGCCCATATCAGCTGAGCGAGCTCGAGCACTGTCGTGGACGTGGCTGTGGAAAGGTTGAAGTCCTCGTTCAGAGCGGCCTCGCTCTCCATCGCAGCCACGACGCCGCGCGCCAGGTCTTTGCCATAAGTGTAATGCCTGACCTGCGACCCGTCGCCCAGTACGTGCAAGGGGTCTTGTCCCTTGAGCACCTTTTGCACCAGGTCTGGCACGACGTGGCTCATGGCCAGTTTGATGTTGCCAGAAAGGACCTCGGTGTCGCTCAACGCGCGGCCCTCGCCAACCCCGACGCAGTTGAACGGGCGGACGATCGTGTAAGGCAAGTGGTACTGGTCCCATGCAGCCCGAGCGAAGTACTCGACGGCGAGCTTTTGGAAGCCGTAAGACGACAGCGGGGGCGGCACGCGCCGCTCGTCGCCTTCGACAGAGGGCCAACGGTCGGTCGACTCGAAGACCATCGACGAGCTTAGGTAGGTGACCTTGCGCAGCCGGCCCTTTTCGTGAGCGGCTATGGCGGCGTCGACCGACGCAGCCATGATGCGCTCGTTGGTGGCCAAAAGGTCGTAGGCATAGGTGTGGAAATAAGAGATGCCCCCGATCATGGCCGCGCCGGCGATAAAGTAGTCTGCCCCGGAGAGCAGCTCCTCCATCAGTGCGGTGTCGCGGCAGTCACCCTCGACGAAATTGTACATCGGGTCGTCGTCGTAAGACTTCTTCACCGGTCCGTACTTGGAGAAGTTGTCGATGCCCACGACCCGGTAACCCCGGTGGAGGAGCTCTTCTACCACGTAGCCGCCTATAAAACCTGCGGACCCACTTACTACCACAGTTTCTGTCATTTTCCTTGACCTCCATTTGCGCCCATTAGCGAGCGCATCTGCTCTATGTTCAGCTTGGGCCCGAAAGCAAAAAAGTACCAGCGCAGGTAGGCGGGCAGCCACTTGGCCACCTTGAAGTGCGAAGTACCGAAAGTGCGGTCGAGCCAGATGGTCGGCACCTCGGCGACGGGCTGGCGCAGGCGCCGGGCCTTTGCCACGAGCTCCAGGCCTACCTCGAAACCCTTGTCGCTGTGCACGCCTACCTCTTGGACGAACTTGCGGTCGTAGGCCTTGAACGAGTTAGTGGGGTCCCATGTGCCGACACGGGCCAGCACGTGCAGGCTGGCCCCAGCCAAGCGTGACATCAACCCCTTCAGCAGGGGGCCGCCGACCTGCTGGCCGCCTTTGGAGTACCGAGTGGCCGCTGCTACCACGACGCCTCGTTCGACCAGGCGGGTGAGCTGGTCTATCTGCTGGGGGTCGTCGCAGCCGTCGGCCATGGTGACCACGACGACATCTGCCGCGGCGGCGTCAAAGCCGGCCCGGATGGCACGTGCTGGGCCAGGGCCGTAAGGGTTGAGCACCAGCCGCACGCGCTGGTCGGACTCGGCGTACTTTTTTACCCAGGGGACCGTGGTGTCGTCCGGCGAGTCGCACACGACCAGGATCTCGCAGGGCAAGCTGACCGCCTCGCCGATGCGGTCGAGCGCGTCGACTATCGGCTCGCCTTCGTCGCGCGCCGTCACCACGACAGATACGCGCGGTTTCACACCCTTACCCCTTTGCCGCACAGCCCCCATATGTCGACCACCGGCTTGTCGGTGGCCAGCTTGGCGTAGCGGCGGTGCGGGGCGCCGATCACCAGCAGGTCAGCTTCCTCGACCACTTTGCTAAAGGGCACGAGTGAGGGGTCAGTCTTCACATAAGGGTCTGTTGTCAGCACCGCCTTGGCCTTGAAACGCAAGATCCGCTTCAGTTTGTAAGCCAGGCTGCTGCGGATGTCGTCGCTTTCGCCCTTGAACGCGATGCCGAGGATGCCGACGGTCATCGTGGCAAGGTCGTAACGGCGCGACAGGCGGTCCACGACGTACAGGGGCAGGCCTTCGTTCACCATCATGGCCGCGTGGCCGAGCACGAAGTCGTTGTTGTTGAAGGCGGCCAGCTGCATCGTGTCCTTCAGCAGGCACGGCCCAGCGGCGAAACCCGCAGCCGGCAGGTCTGCTGCGCGCGGGTAGTTGAAGGTGACGCCTTGGCGGATGCGCTCGTAGTCGAGCCCGAAGTCGTTGGCCATCATGTAGAGCTGGTTGGCCAGGGCGAACTTCAGGTACCTGTAGGTGTTGGTGAAGAGCTTGGCCAGCTCGGCTTCTTCGGGCAATAGCTCGACCGTCTGGCTTGTCAGCACTTCGAAAAGCTTGCGGGCACGGGCCGTGGCCGCAGCAGAGCGCGCAGAGATGATCTGAGGCAGCTCGACCAGCTCGGTTAGGGCTTTTCCCTCGGCGATGCGCTCGGGGCAAAAGGCTACGTCTAGTTCGAGGCCGAGGCTGGCCACCCGCCGTTCTACTATCTGGGTGACGCCCGGGTAGACCGTGCTGCGCAGGACGAGCAGCTGCCCCGCCCGTAGGTGAGGGGCCAGGGCCTCAACGGCGGCCGGCACTACCTGGGGGTCAGGGTTCAAGTGCTCGTCTACTGGCGTGCCGATCACGACCACCACGTTCTCAGCCGACGAGACGACCGCTGGGTCGGTGCTCGCCCGGAAAAGGGAGCTGGCCAGGGCTTTGTGGAGGGCTTCGGGCGCACCGGGCTCCTCGAAGGGCATTTCCCCGGCGCTGACCATGGCGACGGCAGCCGGGTCTATGTCGTAGGCGGCCACCGAGAGCCCCCGCTGTGCGAAGGCGAGGGCGAGCGGAAGTCCGACGTGGCCGCAACCACCGACCACTGCGACGTCAAGCTCGAAGGGCATTTCGTGGCTCCACTGTTGGGTTGTCCGTTGGCCTACCTGTCCTCGGGCGGCCCCTTGGCCTACCTGGCGGCCGGTTTGCTTATGTGGCTAACGGGTAGCTTGCTGCGTACCCGCTTGCCCGTCGGCCCACCGGTCTCTAGGTAGTCTGTTGAGCCGATCGTAGTGCCTCCCGGCGTGGCTTTTCGGGATAGGCACCTGCTGGCACTTGGTGCGGGCGAGAGGACTCGAACCTCCACCCCTTGCGGGACCAGGACCTAAACCTGGCGCGTCTGCCAGTTCCGCCACGCCCGCGTGTGCGACTGACCTGCACCGAAAGCCTAGCCGAGGGCCCCCGGCGCCGCCAGAGCCCGACAAGGGCCCCCTGTGGTGCGTCCCGAGCCAACGGTGCGCCATGATCTTGAGTAGCAGCAAGACAACGGGGCATGCCCGGCCCAAGTTCACGGTCCCCACGGCCCGGACGGGCGACCGTTCACTGGCGCCGGGTGCCGGTGGGCGCTTGTGCCGGCCGTGCCCCATTGCAGGCGCCCCAACGCGCCAAGGAGAGCCAAGGTGGAGACTTCGGCAGGGCAGGGGCGCTCGGCGGCTTACCTGCGGCTGCTTTTGTTATTGCTCATCCCGGCCGCCTTGTTCAACGCCTACGACAGCGAGCTGCGGGCAGTGCTGCTCACCCAGCTGAAGGCGAACTTCCACGTCGGCACCGCAGCCCTGGGCCTGGCCAACATCCCTATAGGGTCCGGCCAGTTCATCGCGTTCTTCATCGTGGTGCTGGCCGACCGGGTGGGGCGCAAGCCTGTCCTCATGTGGTCGATCGTCGGTTACACGGTGTTCACGACGCTGACGGCGGCGTCGTGGGACCTGTGGTCGTTCACCACTTTCCAGTCGGGCGCGCAGGTGTTCATCGGGGCTGAGTTCGGGGTGGCGGTGACGCTACTGGCTGAAGAGGTGCCTCCCGAGCGCCGGGGCCGGTACCTTTCGCGGTTGCTGCTTGTAAGCCCTCTGGGCGCCGTGCTCGGGGGCCTTTTGGTCGCGGTCGGCTTTTTGCACAACCCGATCGGGTGGCGGGCGTTCTTTCTCCTTGCTGGCGTCCCGCTTGTCGTGGTGTCCATTGCGCGACGCCGCTTGCAGGAGAGCCGGGCGTACCTCCTCGCTGCGGGCCAGCGCTCCGTCGCGCCTAAGAGGTCGTTCCGCAGTGCCGCCGCAGGGGCACTTGCCATTTGGCACAGGCCCGAGCGGTCTCGTGTCCTGGCTGTAGGGGCCCTTGCTTTTGTCCAGGGGCTTGCCGCGGCTGCTGTGATCGGCTGGTGGACCTACTACGCGGAGCACGAGCGTCACATCGGCTCGTCCACTGCTGGGGCTTTTTTTGCCGTTGCGGCGCTTGTCAGCATTGGTGGCTACGTGATGTGCGGCAAGCTAATGGACCAGATCGGCAGGAGGTGGACGGCCATCTTGTACGTGGTCTTGGCCTCTGGTGGTGCTTTTGCTACTTTCCAGGTGGCTGACCGCTGGGTGATGCTGCCGTTCCTTATTGGGACTGCCTTTTTCGGTATCGGGGTGGCACCTGTCTTGTCAGCTTTTGCTACCGAGCTGTTCCCGACTGTGGTGCGCGCCCAGGCATCGGCGTGGATCCGCAATGGTTTCGGCAACGTGGGGTCGGTGACCGGCCCGACCATCGTGGGCGTGATGGGAGCAGCCGCAGGGCCGCTCGGCAACATTGGCAACGCGGTCAGCGCCATTGCGTTGCTCTCCTTGGTCGCAGTGCCCATAGTCTGGTGGGCAATTCCCGAGACCCGCGACCTGGCACTTGACAAAGATGGCTCCGGGGGCCAGAGGTAGCCCCGACGTAGCACCGTCACTACCACCTGGGCCGGCACCACCTGGGCCGGCACTGTTGACGGTGATGCGTCCCCGGCCGCCTCGTGAGAGCTACGCAACGGCTCATATGGCGGTAAGCTCGAGGTACCTCGTGATGAGCGCCCGGCACTTCGCCTGGTGGCTGCGAGGTAGATCGGGGGAGGTCCCATGGGAGCTCCGAACGTAACGTCTGGCGCTTCTCGTCGCATCGGCCTAGCCGGCAGCCGTGAAGGTGAAGGCTTAGGCCCAACGGCCACAGCCGACGACGTGCTGGCGGCTTTCGGCCCGCTGGTAGCCTCAGTTGCGCAAAGAGAGCGCGACTCGGCCCAGGCTGGTGCCGAAAAGCTCGCTGCCAGGGCAAAGTTCTTAGCTGACTTCGCTATGGCTTGTGAGACCGAAGTAAAGCCAGCCATGGACGCCGTTGCCCGACGGCTGCGCCAGCTGGGCGGTGACGCTTTGGTCGAGGAGCACCCGGGGGGTGAAGCGCGTTTTGCCCAGCCGCGCATAGCTCTGTGGATGTCGTTCGAGGGTGAGGTCGGCTTGCCGCGCTTGGACCGCCACCCCTACCTTCTGTTGGAGGCCGACGTTGAAGAACGAAAGGTCCAAGTCGACGAGGGTGACATGTGGAGAGGGGCCGGCGGCAGTTCGAGCGGCCGAGCTGGTAAGTGGGAGGTCAGCGAGCTCACTCAGGACAGGGTCACCAGAGAGCTCTTGGCCATTGCCCAGCGGGCGGCGCGCTGAAGTCCTGTCTTAGGTAGGGCGTCAGGAAATCGCAGCCGCCGAGGGCCCCTGGGAGGCGGAGGGGCCGATGGTGCTCGTCCGGCCGCGCGAGAGGGCGGCGTGGCTCCAGCCGGTCGGGGCCCGCTTTTAACGGTTAACGGTCGGCTGGTGCTCGTAACGGTCGGCTGGTGCTCGCAAAGGGCTGCGAACGTTCTCATGCGCTCCTACGCAACCCCAATTAGCCGGTCCGCGCGGAAAGCGCGGCACAGCTTGCTTTTCTGAAGGTTATGGAAAGGTGCCACGCTCTCGACGTCGAAGCCCGCTTGTCAGGCCGGGCTTTGGTCCTCGCCAGGGTCAGCTGACCATACGATGGCCAAGAAGACGGCCTGCAGAGAGCCAGCGTGCTCCCATGCGCCGCTCGAAAGGCGGTGACCTACATCTTGGGGACTGTCGTTTCCCTGCAGGCACCAAATGGCTTTTGTGACCCGGTTGGAACGTTGCCCTTTGCAGGCGCCGTTGATGACCGCCTCTACGACCGCCCTGGGCTAGCCCTTTTGGGCTGGGCCCACTGGCAAAGGTAGCCTGGTGGGTGCGTTGGCCAGCGCCCCCAAGCGCACCGGCGGGCTAAAGGCCCTGCCAGCAGGGACGGGGAGCCCCAGCGCGAAACGAGGAGGCCGGATGCCAACCGCTTATGACCGTTACGTGACGGGCGACAAGATTTACGTGACGAGCCCCAGCTGCGGGGCACTGACGAGGCGCAGCTTTGGGGCCTCGTCAAGCCCAAAGCTTTGTGCCTCCCCTGGCCGGCAAGTTGCAGTGGTGCGGCCGAACGGGGTGCGGCCCGGGGCCTTGGGGCTAAGTGCAAGAAAAGGAGCGTTCCATGGTTCGCGGTGAGCACCCGGCTGGCACTGATGTAGACGACGTTGCTCGTGTGCGGGACCTAATAGCTGAGGGCCGTGCGTTCTTGGGGATAGAGCTGGGATCAACGCGGATCAAGGCGTGCTTGACGGGCCCGGGCTTTGCCCCGGTCGCCACGAGCAGCCACGAGTGGGAGAACCAGTTCGTCGAGGGTAGGTGGACGTACTCGCTCGAGTCGGTGTGGTCAGGGTTGCAAGCCTGCTACGCCGGGCTGGTGGCAGAAGTCCTAGGCCGTTACGGTGTGCAGCCGACGGCTTACGGCGCGATCGGTGTGTCGGCGATGATGCACGGTTACCTTGCTTTTGGGCGCTCGGGCGAGCTGCTCGTCCCCTTCCGCACGTGGCGCAACACCTCGACCGGGCAGGCGGCAGCAGAGCTGACCGAACTGCTCGGCTTCAACGTGCCGTTGCGCTGGTCCATCGCTCACCTGTACCAGGCCGTGCTCGACGGTGAGGGCCACGTTGACAAGGTCGCGGCTCTGACGACGCTGGCAGGTTACGTCCACTGGCGTTTGACAGGGCGCTTCGCACTGGGAGTTGGCGACGCATCTGGCATGTTCCCGGTGGACCCGGCTACCGGTGACTACGACCGAGGCATGATCGCCCAAGTCGACCGGCTCCTAAGACAACGCGTGCCGAGCCTTTCGCTGCCCGACCTACTGCCCCGGGTCCTCCTTGCTGGCCAGGAAGCCGGGGAGCTTACCGAGGAGGGGGCGCTCTTGCTTGACCCGACGGGGGCCCTGCGCCCTGGTGTCCGGTTCTGCCCGCCAGAGGGTGACGCCGGCACCGGCATGGTCGCCACAAACTCGGTTGCTCCGCGAACGGGCAACGTGAGCGTCGGGACGAGCATCTTCGCCATGGTCGTGCTCGAACGGCCGCTCGCAGCGGTGCACCCCGAACTGGACATTGTCATGACGCCGGCCGGCAACCCCGTAGCGATGGTGCACTGCAACAACGGCGCGAGCGAACTAGCAACATGGGCTGGGGTTTTCGGAAGGTGCGCCGCAGCCCTGGGCGCTCAGGCGAGCTCCGACGCCGTATTTGCCGCACTGTTGACAGAAGCGCTGGCGGGCGAGCGCGACGGCGGAGGGCTGCTTGTGTACAACTACCTGTCAGGCGAGCCGATCACCGGCGTCGAAGACGGCCGGCCGCTGTTCGTGCGCACCCCGGACAGCCGCTTCACACTGGCCAACTTCATGAGGGCACAGGTGTACGCCGTGTACGCGACCCTAAGCCTTGGGATGGCCGTACTTGCGGCGGAGGGGGTCCGTGTGGACAGGCTGCTCGCCCATGGCGGGCTGTTCCGTACCCCGGGTGCTGCCCAGCAACTGCTGGCTGCGGCGCTTGGGGTGCCGGTTGCGGTGGAGAGCAGCGCAGGCGAAGGAGGGGCCTGGGGTATCGCGCTGTTGGCGGCTTACCTGGACGCTGCAGCGGCCCAGAGCTTGAGCGACTTTCTTGCGACTGAGGTGTTCCACGAAGGCTCGGTCAGTGTCGTCTCGCCGGACGGCCAGGACGTCGAGGGCTTCGCCGCGTTCCTTGAGCGCTACCGCCGAGGCTTGGCGCTCGAGCGAGCGGCCGTTGAGGCGGTGCCCGGGTAAAAGGCGGTGCCCGGGCTTCAGCCGTCGGGCCTCGCTAGCCCACCTCGTGGTCATGTAGTTACGCCTGTGGTATTTCGCGCTAATGTGGCTGTCCGTGGTTTCGGCAGCGCCGGCAGGGCAGCCTACGGGGACTCGCGATGGCTCTCGTAGAGGTCTTAAGGCCACAGAGGTCTGCCAAGTGGTCGGCATCACGTACAGGCAGCTCGACTTTTGGGCGCGCATCGGGCTTTTGGGGCCGTCGATGGCGCAAGGCCGGGGCTCTGGCAACTGGCGGGCCTGGTCTTACGCTGACTTGCTGCACTTGAAAGTGGTAGAGCGGCTTGTCCACGCAGGTCTCTCGCCGCGCTTGGCACAAAGCGCCGTGGACTGTTTGCGCTCCTCAAAAGAGGGCACAACTGACGCGACCCTCGTGCTAAGCGCTGAGCACGCCTTGCTCGTTCGTAGTGCCGGCGAGCTTGCCAAGATAATGGACGCAAGCACGGGCCCGGTGTGGGTCCTAGCCATGGGCAAGGTCGTGTCCGAGCTTGAGGACAAGTTGGCCAAGTTGGCCGTGGCCCCCGACAAGCTTTTTTGAGGCTTGGCTCCAGGCTTGTCCCTTAGGAGCTCGTCGGCCATGGCGGGCCAGGCTGTGCGCGGGTGGCGTCCCGCTCAGGGGTAACCTGCTCATATGCCCGAGCTCGCCTCAACGCCTGAGACCATCCGTACGCCTGTGCCCAGCACGCTGCAAATCTCCTCCCAGGGCCCGGGTGACCCCGGAGCCGACGTGTACCAGCGGTTGCTGCGAGAGCGCATAATCTTCCTGGGCACCGAGGTGGACGACCGCGCCGCCAACTTGGTCTGTGCCCAGCTGTTGCTCCTGGCGGCCGAGGACCCGGCACGTGACGTGAGCCTGTACATCAACTCACCGGGTGGCTCGGTGACGGCGGGCCTCGCGATCTACGACACTATGCAGTACGTGCCCTGCGACGTGTCCACGGTATGCATGGGCTTGGCGGCCTCGATGGGCCAGTTCCTCCTTTGTGCCGGCACCCCAGGTAAAAGGTACGCCCTGCCGCACTCACGCATCCTGATGCACCAGCCCTCGGGGCAGATGCAGGGCCAAGCTGCTGACATAGCTATCCAGGCCGAGCAGATCATCTACCTGAAGAGGATGATGGCTGAGCGCATCGCTTTCCACACGGGCCAACCGGTCGAGAAGATCGAGCGTGACTCTGACCGCGACCGCTGGTTCACCGCCGAGGAGGCCAAGGAGTACGGCTTCATCGACCAAGTGATCTCGCGGGCTCGCCAAGTGGGAGAGCCTTCTGTAGCCTGACGCAAGCCTGACGCACAGTGGCACTGGCCCCTGCCCCGCCAGTCACCCGGGGGGCTGCTTGGCCTGCTTCCAGCGCTTCGTGGCTGCTCGCAGCGCCTTGGCCGCGGCACGAGCCGCCAGCTGGCGGACGCCTCCCTCGCGGTAGTGGTGCAGGGCCAGCTCGACCAGGCCGTGCAGTGGGGCAGGGCCTGGGCTGCCGGCCGAAGGGCCTGGGCCGCCTACAAGGGGGTTAGTCTGCGCATTGCTGCCCGCTAAAGGCTCCCCTTGGTCCTCGCCGCCGCTTACGGCGACCTCCTCCTGGGCGGGAGCCACGTAGATAGGCGCTGCCGACAAAAAAGCGGCCCCAACCAGGTCTGGCGCCCGACGGGGCGAGCTGCAAAAACGAGCTAGGGGCCTCAGGGCAACGGCCCAGCGGTACCGCTCGCGTACGAGGCCCGCCTTGTCGCGACAGCGCTTGGCCAGTTCGTAGTCAGCCAAGATCCGCCACATGGCCTCTGCCAGCGCCGTTGGGTCTTCGGGAGGCACGGTCAAGCCCAGCCCCTCGTTCTTTACCATGTCCGCCAGGTAGTCCCCCTCGGTCGAGACGATGGGCAGCTGTGCCCACAGGTAGTCGAGCGCCCGTGTCCGGAACGCGAAGTGAGCCTCTGCGCTGGCAAAGTGCGCGCTCACGCCCAAGTCGGCTTCGAGCAGGTAGTCTTGGCGCTGCGCGTAGGGTACCCAGCCCTCGTTGAAAAAGACGTGCGTTCCTGTCAGTCCCAGCTCGTCGGCCAGCGCCCGGGCTGCGGTCACCGCCCGCATTGGAGGGACGTCTGGGTTGGGGTGGCGGGTGCCCATGAAGTACAGGCGCACCGTGGGCCTTTTGGGGACCAGTTCTTTGACCGCGCGGATGACCGTCAGCGGGTCGAACCAGTCGTAGATCCCTCCTGCCCACAAGACCAGGTCGTCGCCGGGCCCGATGCCGGGGTATGCTCCTCGCAACGCGGGCCCCGTCTGCACCGGGTCGTCGTCGGGCAGGCCGAAGGGGACGACGTCTATCAGGCGCCGCAGCGTCGGGTCGTCATCGTAAGTGAGCGGGTTTACCCTGCCCAGTGCTGATAGCTGGCCCAGCCACATGTCTCTTTGGCGCTCGCTTGCGCACAGTAGGAAGTCAGCGCGCGCCAGCTGGCCATTAACGGTGGCGATCGACAGGCGCACGTGGTCCTGCCTCCCCGGGCTTGGCATGCCCTTGGTGAGCGCCAGCGTCTCCAAGTGGAGCGGGTCGTACATGTCGAACACGACGATCTTGGCTGAGGAGGCAAGCTCAGGGTGGTGGTGGGTCACGTAACCCTGTAGCACCATGACATCGCACCAGCGTCCCGCTTCAGCGAGGTCCGTAGCACTAGCGGCGCGGACTTCGAAGCGCTCCGATGTGACCTCGCAATGGCGAGAAGTGGTGAGCAGGCGCACCTCGTTGTCCCTCGCCAGGTGGTCGGCAATATGCCAGGCCCGCATGGCGGGGCCGGCCATTTGCGCCCGCAGCACGTCTGCGGTGACGACGAGCACCCGTGTGGTCATGAGCAGCTGGCTAGCCTCTCGGCGATGGGCACAACATGGGAGCGTAATCGGGTACTTGTCCTCACCACTGATCCAGTCGGGCCGGAGATGCCTGGCCCGGCTATCCGGGCGTGGCACTTGGCTGAGATCCTGGGCCGCCAGTACGAAGTAGTGCTGGCAAGCACGGTGTCAGTTGTCGGTGAGCACCCTAGCGCCGAGCTGGTGAGCGCGGGTGGTGGGGCGCTCCCCGGGTTGGTCGAGGCAGCAGATGTGGTTTTTGCGCCGAGCGGCCTTGTGTACGTCTCCCCTGACGTGCGAGGGACGGACAAACCTCTAGCGGTTGACATTTACGACCCTTTCCACTTAGAGAACTTGGAAATGAAAGGCGCGAGCCCACAGCGCCGTGACCTCACCGTGACGCGCCTTGCTGGCGTGCTCAACGTGGCTTTGCGCCGAGGGGACTTCTTTACCTGTGCCAGCGAGCGCCAGAGAGACTTCTGGCTGGGTTCCCTGGCGGCTGTGGGCAGGGTTAACCCCTACAACTACGACGGCGACCCGCTCCTCGAGAACTTGGTAGGAGTCGTGCCATTTGGCCTGCCGGCAACGCCGCCCGAGCGCCACACCCCTGCCCTTCGCGGAGTACTGCCGGGTATCGGCCCTGATGACAAGGTCGTGCTGTGGGGTGGCGGAGTCTACGACTGGCTCGACCCGCTCTCGGTCATCCGCGCCGTGGCCCGGCTCAGCCGGCGGGTGCCATCGGTGCGCCTGGTGTTCTTGGGTATGCACCACCCGAACCCGGCCATACCTGAGATGGGCGCTGCGACCGAGGCCCGCAGGTTGGCCCAGGAGCTGGGGGTGGCTGGCACGCACGTCTTTTTCAACGATGGCTGGGTGCCTTACAGCCGGCGTGCCGATTACCTGCTGGACGCCGATGTGGCCGTGAGCGCCCACCTGGCGCATGTGGAGACCCGTTACTCGTTCCGTTCGCGGGTGCTCGACTACATCTGGGCCGGCCTGCCGATGGTGCTGACTGGGGGCGACAGCCTCGCCGAGGAGGTTGCCGCGGAGCACCTTGGGGTGGAGGTGCCGGCTGGGGACACGGACGCCCTGGAGGAAGGGCTGGCCCTCATGCTGGCGTACCCGCCGCCACGCGAGCGTTTTTCCGCGCTGGCCCGCCGCTACCGCTGGGAAAGGGTAGCCGAGCCGCTGGTCGAGTTCTGCCGTGCTCCCCGGCGAGCCCCTGACCTTTTGGTAAAGCGGGCTTCTCCAGAGGAAGCGGCGGCTGATTGAAGGGCCGAGGAAGACCCGCGTTGCCTGCACGGCTGGGCCAACGCGACCGACGCGGCGGGGACGTCCTGCGCGAGGTCCCCGAACAGGCGTTAGTCGGTAGCTGCCGTGGGCACGCCCGCTTCCGCAGCGGCTCTCATGGTGGCGTGCTCGGCCAAAGCCTGGTCGTGCAGCCGCCCGGTGCCAGCCTTGAGAATAATTGCCAGGCCAAGGGCGTTGAGCACTCGGAAAACCTGCTCGGCCTTGGCACGGCGGTGGCCGGGCCCAAGCTTGGCCACCCACGCCCGCGGCACGCCGGCTCGGTCGGCGAGGACAAACTGGCTGCGGGCCAGCTCCTGCCTAGCGTCGCGCACGACCTGGCCCAGCCGTAGCCGATCCAGGACCGCCTGCACAAGCCGCCTCAGCGATTGTCGTCGTCCGTAGACGTACTATCGTGCGCCTGCGATCGCAGACATCACTCATATGTCTGCGGGCATAGATAACCCGGGCTGCGGGCATAGATAACCCGGGCTGCGGGCATAGATAACCCGGGCTGCGGGCATAGATAACCCGGGCTGCGGGCCAGCTCTCCCGGGCTAACGGAACTGGTTAGTGAAGGGCCCCGTGAGAGAGGCCAGCTTGCTGGCGACGTGCTGGCTAAGGGCCCACGGGCCATTTCGCTAGCGGGCGGAGCGGGGGGCCAAGCTGCGCCTGGCCACTTCGAGCAGGTTGGTGGCCGCAGCCCGGGCGTCTTTGCGAAGGGCTGCGAGCTCGCGCTCTAGGGCTTGCTTGTCCGACCGCAGCGCCTCCAGGGCGCCTGCCGTGGCCTCGAGTTCCGCTATACGGGCTGATTGCTCTGCCACCTGGCGCCGTAAGTGGGCGAGCTCGGCCTCGATCAGCTGTATGTGGTGCTCTTTTAGCTCTGTGGCCTGCTCGAAGTGAAGGGCACGGTGGCGCTCCTCGTCGTAGGCGACCTCCAGGCCGTTGCGGTCGGCCACCAAGGCGAAGTGCTCGTTGACGGCGACCAGGGCTTCTTCTGGCTGGACGCGCAGTTCTGCCGGGGGGTGCAGGTCGGCCCAGCCCGACGGTAGGTCGCGGAGCCAGTGCCAGAGAGCGAGCTGGCTCCCAGTAAGGGCCCTTTCGAGGTCAGGGGCGTCCGACGATGAACGCTGGTGGTACAGTTCGCTGGACACGAAGCTAGCTGGCACGGCGCCGTCTTGGCCCGCGGCCGTCCCGCCGACAGCCTGGAGGAGCGCTTTGGCTTGTCCTTCAGGGTCCTTTACCAAGTCCTCATATCGGCACAGCCAGACCCGCTGCCCGGCGAGCCCGTCGATGAGCTCGGTGCAGTAAAGCTGCCAGAGGGCCAGGGCCACGTACAATGGCCGCCCGTCCCTCTTTCGTACTGACATGGCCACTTCTAGCGGGTTGCGGTCTACGACGACCAGGGCGAAGCGGCCCGAAAGCACCGGCAGCCAAGCCTCCAGCAGCACGCTCACCCGGGGGTCCTTTAGCATGAGGGGCTTCGGTCTGGCCTCGCGCAAAAGCCGGTCGAGCAGCTTGTGCACCCTGGGCCGCCACGCCGGAGCTCTCTCGTGCACGAGCTGGCGGGCAGGGGGGTTGTCCCAAGACCTGCCCAGTTCCCCTAGCAGTTTGTCATTGAGGGCGTTCACGTCGAGGCGCTCGAAAAAGCCGGTGGGGTTGTCTTCGGCCGGTGCTAGCAGCTCAGAATGCTGCCCCGTGAAAAAGCCGGCCTTGGCTAACAGCCCGGCAACCGCGCTTGTGCCACTGCGGTGCATACCTAGGACAACGACGCCGTCCGGGGCAGTGTTGGTCTCCACTGAGCGCGAAACTACCTGATATGAGCTGGGTGACCGATTCTGTCCTGGCGCGCCGGCCGTGGCTCGCCAACCCGGGGCTCTTCTCGTACGGTTTTACTGAGGCCAACGACGATGAGGGCGCTGCCTCGGCGGGGCGCTCTACGCAGGTGGCTAAGCGGTTGGCCGAAGCCTACCGGCGGGCTGTGGCCGATGACCCCCGGCGAGACGGTCCCTCGGACATGTGGACTGAAATAAAAGCTGGTTTCCAGCAAGAGCTGGCTCGCTTGGCAGCGGCAGCGGCACGGGACGCAGCGCCACGGGCGCCAGCCCCTGTACCAGGGGCGGTCCCTGGTACAGGGGCGGTCCCACCACGGGTGGTCCCACCAGGGGTGGTGCCACCAGGGGCGGCTGACGAGCTGGCCGCTTACCTCCGGCGCCTTCCCCGCCAAGCCGCTGGCCATGGTTTTCTCCAAGGTCAAGCCAGCTTCAACCACTTGGTGGCCCATCCCGAGGAGCAGTACCAGCGTGCCCTGTGGCTTATGGACCACCTGGTCGGCATGGCCGAGTGGGCAGGTGTCCTGGACGTGCGCTGCCCAGAGCAAGGCGGTTATGCCGCTGTCCCGGCTGGGGCCAGCGCGGGTGAGCTGCGCGAGGAGATCGAAGCCAAGACGGGGCTTGTCCTCGGCTTGCCGGCCGTTTTCGAAGGCTTGTTCGTCTTGGAGCCCCGGGCCCGTCCCGTGCACTTGCGGGCTCTGTCAGCCGCCTATGCGTTGTGGGAGGCGGCAAGCTTTGCCCGCCAGTACCTGGGCACAGAGATCTCTCGACTAAGGGTTGCGGAGATCGGTGCTGGCATGGGTTACACGGCCTTTGTGGCCCATCAGCTTGGGGTTGCTGAGCACGTCATCTACGACCTCCCCGAGGTCAACTTGGCCCAGGGCTATTTCCTTCTTATGGTCCTGCCGCCTTCTGCCGTGTCCCTGTACGGGGAGGCGCCGGTCGGGCCGGCGGGTGCGCCACATGTTTGGGTCCTTCCTTCGTTCATGGCTTATGAGGCTGCGCACGGGCCATTTGACGTAACGGTAAATGTGGACTCCCTGCCCGAGATCGCCCCGCAAGTGGCTTCGCGGTACCTGGCGCACTTCGGCGAGGCCTCCCGCCTTTTCCTGAGCATAAACCAGGAGGCGCGGGCACCCCAGACTGCGGCCCAGCGCCAGTCCGTCGTCCGAGAGCTGGCCGGTGCAGCGGGCCTGCGCCCGTTGCTGCGCTACCCCAACTGGCTACGACCTGGCTACGTGGACGAGCTGTGGGCGTGCGGTCCCTGGGCAGCAGCAGGGCGGACGGGGGAGCGCTCTTGATGTACCGGGGCACGTCTCCCAAGCCGTCTAAGCTGCGCATGCTCGGTGTGCTGCTTTGCTACAACGATGGCGACCTAGTGGAAGACGCCGTGCGCTACCTGCGCGAACAGGGCCACGAACTGGTGGTCTGGGACCACGGCTCGACCGACGAGACGCCCGAGGTGCTGGCCTCCTTGAGAGGCGAGCTGGTGGAGCTCACGACGGTACCGCGAAGCGTTGATTTCTACGAGCTTTACCCGAAAATGTCAGAGCACCTGCTACGCGAGTACGTAGAGCGCTACGACTGGATCTCTTGGCCGGACCAAGACGAGTTCCTGGAAGGCCCCGACAGGGCTCGCAGCTACCGGGAGTGGGTCGAAGAAGTAGCTGCTTCCCCTTACGACTGGGTCGAGTTCAACAACTTCAATTACTGGTGGACGGGTGCTGACGACCCAGCTATAACCCGAGCTGTGGAAAGGGTCCGCCACTATGCGATATTCCTTGGTTGTGCTCCCCGGGTGCGGGCGTGGCGGGCGTCAGCGACAAATATCCGCCAGTTCAACCACAACCCGCCGGGCGGTGAACGTTTTCCTCGCCTTTTTAACTTGCGCCATTACCCGATGCGCAGTGAAGCTCAGATGAACAGGCGCATACAGCAGGACCGGGCGGGGCTACGCCGGGGCCCTAGCAATTACCATTACGAGAACATGGCCTCCTGGCCCGAGCGTCTTCGCGTACCGCCCGAAAAGCTCCATTTCGACGACGGGGGAGAGCTGGACCCTACCCCGGTCTTCGACTGGCGCACGATCTACGGTTGGTGAACCAGCACGACCTACGGGTGGTAAAACACGCACGGCGGGGCCGTCCCAGCGAGCCTCGTCCCCTCATTGGTCATCCCAACAAGCCGTACCCGGGGCCCAACGAGCCGTACTCGGCGCCGCGCACTTAGCGGCGAGCTATTTTGCTGGTGCAGCTTCCAGCCCGCACAGCTTCAATGGCGTGCCAACGTTCCACAATAAGACGAGCTTGGCGTCTGGGTCGTTGTAGCTGACGTAGGTGAGGCCACTTGCTGGCATGGCCAGTTCGGCAGGGTTGCTGGTAGACGGCCCTTGTCGCGGCACGATGACCGCGGCCAGGTAGTTGGTGAGCTCGGCGGCGGCTGGTGGAGAGGTCACCTGCACCGACGCCGAAGTCTCGCCTGGGAGGAGCTGGAGCCAGATCTGCATTGGCTGGCTAACGGACTCAGGAGCAAATGTCCTGCAACCCCCGGCCGAGGCTGAAGCGACAGCGTAGCTGTCGCCCAATAGCTCCAAACGCCCATTGCTGACCTGCCTGGGCCCAAGGGCTACTGCCAGGAGGGTTCGGGCGTTGACCATGTCGAGCGGGGTCAGTTTGGCTGGCGGGAGCAGATGGGAGCGTTGGAGGCCGGCCAGTACTACGGGGTTTAGCGTGGGCTCGAACCTGATGGGCTGGGCAGAAGGCCCTGCGACGTCCTGGACGCCAGCGGCGAGCAGCCTTGCTGTGGCTTCTGTGCTTGTCCTAAGGCCGTCGACCAGCTGCTGGCGGGCAGCCAGGTAGCTTTGAGCCTGGCCGACATTGCCGAGGACAGTGGCTAGGAGCAGGCCGATGACCAAAAGCTGGGGCACCAGTGCCCTGCTGGCCCTGCCTAGCACCTGGCCGATGACGGGCACCAAGATGGCGATGGCGACGTAAACGTAACGAGACACGGTTTGGGAGTCGCCCAGGGCGTCTCTCCCAAGGGCCACCAGGACGTAAAAGGTGACTGCTGCCGTGCTCAAGCCGAGGAGGCTGGGGTGCTCTTCCCAGAGGTGCTGTGCTTGCCAGAGCACCCAGGCTGCCAGGCCGACGAGGGCCGCTGCCCCTGCTGCCTCAAAGTTGAGGGCTTGGCCAAGGGCCGAAGACAAACCTGTCCAGACGTACGCTGGCAGCCCCGTGACCGTGCTCGAGGTGAGCTGGTCCGCGTGAGAACGCAAGCCTAGGTGGCCGATGAGGGCGAACCAGATGACGTAGCTGCCGACAGGCAGTGCCAGCACGCGCAGCGCCCGGCGCCAAGGCCTGCGGGCGAAAATGAGCACAGCGCCTCCAGCCACCATGGCGTCGCCAACAGTCGAGCACATGAGGCTGGCCAGTAACGCTACCGACGCAAGGGCGTCCAACCTGGCTGTCTCGGGCCCGGGGGGACGGCGCTCCAATAAGTCGAAAGCCAACAGGCCGAACAGGACCGAGCCCACAAAGCCGATCTGGAACGCCCAAGCCAGGTCCTCTGAACCCGCCCCCAAAAAGCCGAGCACTGCTACCACCGCTGTGGCCACCCAGGGGCCCGTCCCTTCTCTCCGGCAAAGCCGCCAGGCCAGGTGCACCACGCCGACCTGGGCTAGCAGAAGGGGTACGAGGTAGGGCATGTAGGTGCTCAAGTGAAAGACGTTGTACAGCCCTCGCCATAGCAATATGGGCAGGGTGGACCAATGCTCGTTGTGGGGGAACCAAATACCGAGCTTGCTGCCTGGCCAGTGCCACAACCCTCTGCGGACGAGGAAGCTCCATTCGTCGCCAAAGAACCACAAGTGGCGGTCCATCACGGCCCAAAAGGCGAAGGTGCCGACCAGCGTGGCCAGGTGGGCCCAGTTGGCCAGGCGTTCAGAGAGGCTGTGGCTGCCCGAGCCGGTCGGTTGCCCCTGGGGGCCAGTCGTGGGCTTTTGCCAGGGGTCCTCCAAGGAGCGTGGCGTGAGCTTCAGTACCGGAGGCGGCTGGGGCACCGTGGCACAGCGTAGCGAGCGCTAAGCCCGCGCTGGGCCAGGCCTCCCCAGCGGGCGGACGGCTTGTGTTTAGTAGGCTACGGCCGATGAGCAGTGCCACCACCTTGCAGCAAGTACGCGTCGGGTGGTCGGCGTACGCAGAGATGGGGGACCCATTGGCCACCCTGGCCGGTTGGCTGCTGCGCCAGGAACTAGCCAGCCGTTTACCAGGCTTGTCCCCCCTTCTCGCTTACGCTGAGGCGCTTTGTTGGGACGCCCCGGGTTTTACGGGGGAACCCGTGCTCCACAGCCTGATGGACGCTGGCGGCCAGCCGGCCGTCGACGTCTTGGTGGCTTCAGGGGACCTAGGGCCCGGGGAGGAGGCAGTGACGAGCCTGGCCGAGGCTGGCGTACCGTTCGTGCCAGTTGCCCCCTACGGGAGCTGGCCAGCAGACCCGCGTCTTTGCGTCGGCCCTCCATTTGCCGTCCCCGAGCCCGTGGTGCTGGCCGCTCGCCATTTGTCCCCCCAGTTGCTCGGGGCCCGTGGCGCCTTCCTCCGTGTTGTGCATGGCTTGGGGCGGCGCTATGTCCTGGTAGACCAAACGCTGCTCGCAGGCGAAGCCGGCCAAGCCGCCCGAGACGGTGCTGACCAGGGCGACGGCGTAAGTAGCGGCCAGGGCCACGGCGTAAGCCGGCATCGTGCCCGAGACGGTGCCGGCCAAAGCACTGGCGTTGCCAGCCAGGCGGCTTGGCCTGTTGGCGCCTTGGACGCGGCGCTCCAAGAGCTGGCTGAGGCGTGCGCGAAAAATGGCAGCGGGTCGCAGGTTGACGTGGTGCCGCTGGTCCCGTCGCGGCTCAGGCTGGACGACCCCGAGGTAGAAGCCGTGCTGTTGCGACGGCGGGCCGAGGTCGAGGAGGGGCGTTACCAGCCCGAGGACTGGCCCGGCTATGAGAGGCGCCCTCGTTTGGCCTTGCGGGTCACGAGCCCGTTCGACTTGGCGGCGGCGGTTGCCGGTGCCGAGGTCGTCGTTGCGGCGAGCGGGGCCTTGATGGCGCTTGCATGGTCTCTCGGCGTGCCGCACGTGGCGCTAGCGGGGCAAGACAGCACAGCAAGCGCTTTTGCCGCTTGGACTGGCGACGCTACCGCCGTGGTCAGCGAGGTGGGCCAGCTCGTCGGGTCGATAGGTCATGTACTTGCCCGGAGGGGTAAGCCCCCTGGGCTCGGACGTCTGGAGGCCACCGTGGACCGATCTCTTGACGAGGCAGCGGCTACCTTGGGGAAAATGGTTGACGACGTGGTGGGCAGCGTGCCCGGCGAGGCCCGGCCTTACCCGGCCTCGGCCGAGCGTGCCCAGGAACTGCAAGTGGTAAACGATGCGTTGCGCCGGCGGCTGGCGGCTGAGCGGCTCGTTTTTGGCGAGCGTGCCGCCTTGCTTGAGCGCGCCGCCAACACGACGGTTGAGTCGGCGGTCAAAGCGGTGCAAGGCCAGGACGTGGTGACCCGGCGGCGCTTGGAGGTCGCCCTGAAAGAAATGAAGCGTCTCCAGGACGAGACTGCCCAGCAACAGGCCGAGCTGCGAGCCATACATAGCAGCTTGACCTGGCGTGCCATCAGCCCTGCTCGCGAGTGGTACGAGCGGCTGCGCAAGGGAGATCGCTGAGGCTCACTGGACCGTGCCGGCAAGGTTGTTGATAGCGAGGCCCGAGCAGGGCCGTAGCCTCTGGGAGGCGGCGCGCGCCTACTTGGCCGCTAACGCCGAGCCAGGTTCAGGACCGTCTTGCGTTATTTTGGCCGGGGGCGAGGTAGGCACCCCGCCAGAGCAGGCCCTGGTCGACCAGCTGTGCGGCCCGTTCGGTATCGGGGCAGTGGTGCCGCTTGTGCACGACGCCCGGGGGCGGGTGGCCGAGGCCGGTACTTACTTGGGCCCCGACGGGGCGGTACTGCCTTTCGGCGTCGGCTCAGAGCCGGGAGCGCCTGAGCACGCTTTTCGCCGCGACGTCCCTGGTTCGTCCTCCCCGGTGGTCGCGGTCTCTTCCTCAGCCCTGGACAGCTTCAACCCCGGCCCGGCAGCTACGGTGCAGGACCTGCTGGCTCACGTGAGGGCGAAAGGGCTGCGTACCGTGTTCGAGCCGGCTTGGCGTGTGCCGGTGCCGGCCGGAGCCGCGCAGGGCCAAGTCTCGGGAAGCCCGCGGCGTTGGGCCGAACGCGACCAGGACGTCCCTACCCGGGTGATGGTCGTAACGGGCAGTATCCCTGGCACGAGGGTGGGCGCCGAAGGCTTGGGCGCCCTGGTCGAGACGATGGCCCGCTGCCCAGCTACCCGGGTCACGCTCGTTTGTGCTGACGGCTTTAGGGCGCACCAGTACGCAGGGCGTTTCCGCCAGCAGGGCGTCGAGGTCGTGGCCGGCCCGATGGACTGGCTGGCCTGGTGCGCGGACCGCCGCTACCACTACTCCCACCTGGTCGCGAGCGATGAGGGGCTTACTACCACCGTGTGGTCCCTAGCCCGTGCCACCCAGCCCCAGGCGATGACCGTGGTGTACTCCGAGCAGCTCCCCTTCCGCCGGAGCGAGGTCCTCGGCGCTGCAAGCTGGCACAGCGAAGGGCTTGAGACGGTGCGCGCCACGACCCAGGCCCGCTTCCTTGGCCAGGTCGAAGGGCTGGGCGCAGCCTGGTGCGCGAGGGCCGCTGACGCCTTTTTGTTGGCCGGCCTGGCCCGGGGCTCCAAGGTGGCCAGCTTCTGGCCGGCACTTAGCCCCTGGGGCGCCGGCAAGGGTTTTTCGGACCGCGACGGCGTGGCTGTCGTGGCCACCGACGGCTACGACATCGTTGCTGACCCTGAGGCTGTAGCCGTGCGGGTGCTCACCGAGCTCGTCCCAGCATGGCGCCGGCGTGACCGCAGCCTGCCGGTGAGCGTGGTGGCCGATTGGCCCACGCCTCAGCTGGCGCACTTGTGCCGGGACGTCGTGGGCGCCGACCTCGTGACTTCGGGGAGCGACCTGGCGGAGGTGCTGAGCCGGGCCCGGGTCGTCCTGGCCCCTTCGGCGGGCGTCGTGCCTGTAGCGCTGTCTGCGGGCACGCCGCTTTTGTGCAGCGCTGAGGCCGTCGAGGGCTTCGACCTCCAGGACCTGGCAGAGCACGTTGTCGTGGGGGACTTGGCCGCTATGGGCCACCGGGCCTGGTCCTTGCTGACTGACGAGGCCGTCTGGGAAGCAACTTCTCGGGGGGTTGCCAGCGCTTTGGCACAGGTGCTGGCCCAACGTGACGAGGCATGGCGCGACGCCTTCTTGCAAGTCGGCCTCGACCCACCGGCTGGCCCTCGTTACCCGGTAGGGCAGCTGGACGACCGCATTGCCAGCCCTGCCCGGCCGCCGGTACAGGTGCCTCTCAGACCTCCCGAGGTGGCCGACCCGCCCGCTATTTTCGTCCCCGACAGCCTGAGCGAAGACGAGCGCTATGCCCTTTGGGACAGCCGGAGGGGGCCTAGCAACCCCGAGGTAGTCCGCGCCATCGCTGCCGAAGCTGCTCGGGCGGCCTACCAGCCGCTCATCTCTGTGCTGATGCCGGTTTGCGACACGGAGCCTTGGATGCTCGAAGCCGCCGTCGAGTCCGTGCTGGCGCAGGCCTACCCCAATTGGCAGCTTTGCATTGCCGATGACGCCTCGGCCCGCCAGGGCACCCTTGCCACCCTCGAAGGGGTCGCTGAGCGGGACCCCCGCATAGTGGTGACCCGCCTGGGCGAGCGTTCGGGCATCTCGGCTGCCACCAATGCTGCTCTCAGCCTCGCTACCGGGGAGTACGTGGCCTTTCTGGACCACGACGACCTGCTCAAACCTCACGCCCTAGCCCAGGTGGCCCGCTGGCTAGACGCCGACCCGAGCCTCGACATGCTCTACTCCGACGAGGACAAGCTGGACCCGGACGGGCGCCTGACCGAGGCGCGCTGGAAGCCAGACTGGTCGCCCAACTTGCTGCTCTGCCAGAACTACGTGTGCCATCTCCTGGTGGTGCGCCGAACGCTGTTGGAGGAGCTGGGAGGGTTGCGGCCCCCTTACGATGGCAGCCAGGACTACGATCTGGTACTGCGGATCTCAGAGGTAACTGGGCGCATTGCCCACGTGCCCGATGTTCTCTACAGCTGGCGTCAGCACGAAAGTTCAGCCGCGGCGAAGGGCGAGCACAAACCCTGGGCGTGGATGGCGGCCCAGCGAGCCCTGCGCGACTGGCTCCGCCGGCGCGCACGTGACGGCCAGGGCGGTGGCTGGACCGAGGAGGGGGCCTGGGAAGACGTCCACCGGGTACGCTTCAAGCTCCCCGGCCGTCCCAAAGTAAGCATCCTGGTGCCGACCCGCAACGGCAGGGAGCTTTTGGAACGCTGCGTGACGAGCGTCGTCGAGCGCTCGACCTATGACAACTTCGAGCTAGTTGTAGTGGACAACCAAAGCGACGACCCGGCTACGCTTGAGTACCTGGCTGTGCTGCCCGGTAGGGTCCTGCGTTTCCCGCACGAGTTCAACTACGCGCGCCAGGTCAACCTGGCTGCGGCTAGCGTCGAGGCCGATGCCCTTTTGTTTTTGAACAACGACACCGAAGTCCGCACCGCGGACTGGATCGAGCGGCTCCTTGAGCACGCGATGCGCCCCGAGGTCGGGGCGGTTGGGCCGCGGCTTTACCTACCGAGCGGCGAGGTGCAGCACGAAGGCATCATCGTTGGGGCCTGGCGAGGCCATGCCAACTCCATCGAATGGGGCAACTGGTGGCGCATGGGCGACCTCCTACGTGATGTCTCAGCGGTGACCGGCGCTTGCATGATGACCCGCCCGGGTGTGTTCTGGCGGGTGGGCGGCTATGACGAGCGCCTCCGAGTCGCGTACAACGACGTGGACTACTGCTTGCGCTTGCACCAAGCTGGTTACCAGGTGGTGTACGCCCCGGATGCCCAAGTGCAGCACGCCGAGGGGTCGACTCGGGGAAAGGTGGAGGGCCCCGAAGACGCTCCCTTCTTCAACGAACGGTGGCGGCCGCGCTCGTCCTGTGACCCTTATTACAACCCGAACCTAAACCGCAACCGCCTACTTTTCCGGGTGGAGCCATGAGCGCACGGGCGAAGCGATGCGGCTTTGGCATGCTACGACGAGCACGCAAGGTGCAGCGATGAGCGCGCTAGAAGCCTGGCCGGGTGGCGAAGAGACGACCTCAGGGGTACGCGAAGGGCTGGCATCGTCGCCCGAGAGCCGCCGCCCCCGGCCTGTCAGCAAGACGAGCTCGGCCAAGTCCAGCATAAGCTGGCGCGAGTACGCCCAGTACCGAGAGCTTTTTTACAACCTGACGCTACGCGAGCTGCGGAGCAAGTACAAGCGTTCGGTGATCGGCTGGGGCTGGTCGATGATCAACCCGTTGGCCAACATGGCCATTTACACGATCGTGTTCGCCGTGCTCTTGAAGACGACGCCTCCCGAAGGGGTGCCGAGCGGGGTCCACAACTACGCGATCATGCTTTTGGCCGCCATGCTGCCTTGGACCTTTTTTTCAGGCAGCGTCATGGAGTCGATGGGTGCCGTGCTCGGCAACCAGAACTTGATACAAAAGACTTACTTCCCGCGGGAGCTCTTACCCGCCTCCACGGTCGCCTCCAAGGTGATCTCTCACCTTATAGAGATGGCCCTTTTGGTGGTGGCGGTGCTCGCTTTCGGCAACTGGCGAGCTCTCATCTTCTTGCCTGGCGTACTGGTGGTCCTGGCAGTGGTGGCCGCCTTTGCCCTGGGCTTGGCGTTGCTCTTCTCGATAGGAAATGTGTTCTACCGGGACATCCAGCACTTTTCGGGCATTTTGTTCTTCATTTGGATGTTCCTCACCCCTGTCGTGTACCCCTACTACATCGTGGGCGGCGGCCTGAACGGCTCAACCGGTGCCTTCTCGCTCCCGCGGCACTTAAAGGGCTTGAGCTTGGGCACGATCTTCAAGGCCAACCCCATGACCGATGCGGTGCTGCTTTTCCAGCAGCTCATCTACAACGGGGCTTTGCCATCGTCCACCCACACGCAGGTCTTCAAGATCCCAGTGGCGCTGCCTGCTGTCACGGTCAAGATCGGCCGCCGGCTTAAGACGGTGCCAGCCCACACCGTCATCCAGCACGTGGCGGCTGTGATCCATGCCAACGTGTCCTGGGGCGACTTTGCCTACTTGGTGGTCTGGGCCGCCTTAGCGCTCGTGGTCGGCTTGGCGGTCTTCCGCAAGTACGAGCCCCGGCTGCCCGAGGAGCTGTAGCCCGTGGCCCAGCCGGTGGTCGTGGTGGACCACGTCTCCAAGAAGTACCGCCTCTACCGGGAGCGCAATGCCTCCATCAAGGCGACCGTTATGCGGGGCCGCCGGGCGAGGGTGGACATTTTCTGGGCGCTCGACGACGTGAGCTTCGAAGTTTACGAGGGTTCTACCACCGGCCTTATTGGCGAGAACGGCTCTGGCAAGTCCACCATGTTGAAGACCCTCGCCAAAATCCTTCGCCCAGACAAAGGCTCGGTGACCACGACGGGCAAGCTTTCGGCTCTGCTGGAGCTGGGCGCCGGTTTTCACCCTGAGCTGACCGGGCGTGAGAACGTGTTCTTGAACGGCGCGATCTTGGGCCTGAAGAACAGGGAACTACAGGCCCGCTTCGATGACATAGTCGATTTTGCCGGGATCGGCCGTTTCATCGACGAGCCGGTCAAGAACTATTCCTCGGGCATGTACGTCCGGCTTGGGTTCTCGGTGGCTATCAACGTCGAGCCGGACATATTGCTGGTCGACGAGGTGCTGGCTGTCGGCGACGAGGCCTTTCAGCGCAAGTGCTTAGAGCGCTTTGCCCAGTTGAAGGCGGCAGGCAAGACCGTCATCATCGTTTCGCACTCGATGGCCTCGGTGCTCAACATGTGCGACCACGCCATTTGGTTCCAAAAGGGCCACAAGATGGCCGACGGGGACCCCCGTTCCGTCGTCGAAGCGTACACGGGTTCCATAGTCCTGCCCGAGAGGCACGTGGGCGTGGCCGACAACGGCGACCGTTGGGGCTCAGGCGAGACGAAGATCGAGCGGGTCGAGCTGATCGACGCCCAAGGCCGCCAGACCACCAGGCTAGGTACCAACGAGGCGCTCACTATACGGATCTGGTACACGTGCTCCGAGCCATTGGAGCGGCCAGTCTTCTCGCTGTCGGTGCAGACTCTCCAGGGCATAGTCATTTACGCCCCGACCAACAAAGAGCCTGGGCAAGTGCCCGACAAGATCGACGGGTCTGGCTGGGTGGAGCTGCGGCTGCCAAAGTTCCCCCTGCTGCCCGGTACTTACGACATCTCGGTGGCGGTCACCGACTTCACGCTTGCCCACACTTACGATTCACGGCGCAACATCTTGCGTTTTGACGTGGACCGCAAGGGCCCGGTAGAGACAGCGGGTTTGGTGTCCCTGGGAGGAGGCTGGGTCTTTGGCCCGTAGGAAGCGGCACAACTGGGCTGTCGGAGCCGGGGTGGCGTTGCTCGCCCTGTTGCCCGTCCTCGTTTCCGCCTGTGGTTCCGGGCCGTCGCAGGACCTCGTCGTGTCATCTCGGTCTGGTTACCCGGGCCAGGTCATCAACGTGAGCGGCAATGCTGGGCCGGGTTGCGTCCTCAACCGCAGCTGGCGGGGTTTCAGCTTTGGGCCCTCTCACGAGCTGGGCGCCGCGTCGCGAGACGCCGACGTCTTTGAGACCACAATGGCCACGCCGGTGGCTGCCAACGGTAGCTGGTCTGCTAGCTTTGTGGTCCCCTCGTACCTACCCCGGGGAGGCACAGCTGCGCAAGGTGCGGGTGAGCAGGTGTCGCCAGGGCACTACGAGCTGTGGGCACCCTGGTGCAACGGCCGTGGTTACGCGACGGCGTCGTTCCAGGTGACTAGCCCGCCCGCGGGTGCGGCCCCAGGACAGCGCTATGTGGGGATAGCCGCCACCATAGATGGGGGCGGCTACTGGCTCGTGCAGGCAGACGGCAGGGTGAGCGTCTTCGGTGACGCCCCGTGGTTCGGGTCGCTCAGCCCGGCCGAGGCCGCTCGGGCCGGCTTCATTACGGGCATTGCCCACACCTATGACGGCCAGGGGTACTGGCTTGTCAGCGCAGACGGCCATGTCTACACCTTTGGCGACGCCCGCTACTACGGCTCCGTGGACGCCCAGAAGGTCGGCCGGGGCTATGGTCAGGTCATCGGCATCGCCGCGACACCGGATGGGCACGGCTACTGGCTGGCGACCACAAGCGGCCGGGTCTACGGCTTCGGCGACGCCCGCTCGGAAGGTGCACCGCCCAACGGCCTGGGCCCTTACACGGCCATTGCTGCCCGCCCAGCGGGAGGTTACTTGCTGGTGGCGGCCGACAACGCCGCGTCTGTCGCGTTCCCCGGCGGTGATGTGATCGGCGGAGGGGCCGGGACCGCCCTCCCGGCCACGGTGGTGGGGCTAGCCACTACCCCTAGCGGCAACGGCGCGTGGTTAGCGGCTGCGGACGGCTCGGTTGTGCCGGTCGGTGATGCCGCTAACTACCTCTCCCAGTGCCTTACGCAATGCCCGTCCGTGCCGGCTAACCAGCAGGTCGTCACCGCACCGGTCACGGGCATAGCCGCCACGCCGAGCGGCCAAGGCTACTGGCTGGTCGGAGCGGACGGCAATGTTTACAACTTCGGCAACGCCGCCTTCTGGGGATCGGGCTACCACTAGCTCGAAGGCGGCCACGCAGGCGTCGAAGTGCGCCTGCGGAGGCCGAGCCTGGGCCGGGGCAGCCCGTCGGCAACGGCTCTTGCGGCCTTTTGGGAAAGCCGCGGGCCGGGGGCCGAGCCTGGCGGGGGCCGCCGAGGCCGGGGGCCGAGCCTGTCCCCGCTAGGGAGCGACTTTGCGGGCGAGGCGGTCGAGGAGCTCCCGGTTGCGCCGGACGATCTGGTCGCCAGCCACGATCGCTAGGGCGATCGGCCATTCGATCATCTCAGCGACAGCTAGCGCTGCGATGCCTCCGTAGTAGACGGCGCGGTCAGCCGGGGGGAGCGTGACGTTGACCCCTATCAGGGGAAGCGTCATCGAAGGTCGCTTGGCGTTATCCGCTGTGGCGGGTTCAGCATCTTTTGGTTTTGGGCTTGTTGGCATTTGTAGCTCCATCCTTATTGAGCGGCGGGCCACGTCCCACCAGCTGGGGACGACGCTACTGCTCCCCGCTGTGGGAAAAGGCGCGCTGGCTAGCTGGTGAAAAAAGCGCCGAGGCGCCGGTGGCGGCCACGGAGCACGTTATGGCAGTTGCCCAGCCTAGCGGGCCGATCGGTTCACACCCGAAGAACTGGCTGACGAGCGGGGTCTCGATGACAGCGGCGAGAGCTCCTGCCGAGCCGAGGGCTGCCGCAACCGCCAAGATGTCCCCGTGGCCAGAGGTAATGGTCTGCCCGAGCTGGGTACCGACAAGGGCAGCGAGCGCTACGGTGGTGGCTCGCGACCCCTGGCCGGTCAGGCTTGCGATGCCCCACGCTGCGCTGGCCCCCGCTGCTGCGGTTAGTGCCCGGTCGAGGATGGCCCCGTACATCGCAGCGCTCAAGGAACGCTCCGGTCCTTCGGCTCTTAGCTGTTCGGGGGAGCGCTTCGGTGGTGGCTGAACGGCGATGGCAAGGGAAGGGGCTACATCGGTCATCATGTTCACTAGGAGCAGCTGGCGGGTCGAGAGCGGCATGCGCCCTGTCAGCGCGGTGGCCGTGGTGTTGAAGAGCACTTCTCCGGCGTTCCCGCCCAAAAGGATGGCGACTGCGTCCCTGACCGAGGCCCACATGCCTCTGCCCTCAGTGACTGCGTCAAGGATGGTCTCGATGCGGTCGTCAGTGACCACGATGTCGGCAGCGGTGCGCGCAGCCGTCGTGCAGTGGCGGCCCAAGGCGAGCCCGACGTCAGCCAGGCGGATCGCTGGGGCATCGTTGGCACCGTCGCCGGTCATTGCGACCGTACGCCCAGCCCTTTGGAACGCTGCAACGATCCTCACCTTGTCACTGGGCGTGACCCTCGCGAACACTGAAATGTCTGCCAAGGACCTGTCGAGCTGGTCGTCGCTAAGTGTGGCGAGCTCGGCCCCGGTGACCACTCGGTGGTTGTTCAGCAGCCCGAGCTCGGCCGCCACACTTTCTGCGGTGCTTGCATGGTCACCCGTGACCATGACGACCTGGACGCCGGCTTTTTGGAGCCCCTGTACAGCAGAGGCAGCCGTTGGCCGCACAGGGTCGGAGAGCGCCAGGAGACCGAGGAAGGTGAGGTCTGCTACGTCGGTGTCGTCGAGAGCGGTACCTCTAGCACGGCGCTCAGCTACAGCGAGCAACCGTAGGCGGCGCCTGGCGAGCCGCTCAATTGTGGCCTTGGTTGAACGGCGCCAGCTTTGGTCGATCGGCCGGTCGTAGCCTCCGTCGCGCCAGCGGGTACAGCGTGCCAGCACCACCTCGGGGGCCCCCTTGACGCTCAAAAGGTGGGCCCGCCCTACCGAGCCGACTACGGCGTGAAAGCCTCGGTTTGCTTCGAAGGGGAGCTCGGCTCGCAGCTTCCAGCCCGGTGCCCCGAGAGCCGTCCCGGTGCCGCTGCGCTCAGCTGCGTTTATGACGGCCTGGTCCGTCGTGTCCAGGTTCTCGGCGCCAGCCGGTCGCGGGCTTGCCCTAAGCGCCGCGGCAACGACATGGCGCCCGGGGTCACCAAGACGCTCCAGCGGCCAGAGGTGGTGCCCGTCCCACACGGAGGTCAGCACTATGTGCCCGCCTGTGAGCGTGCCCGTCTTGTCCGTGCAAAGGACGTCGGCCCGCGCGAGCGCTTCAAGGGCTCTTGGGTTGCGGACTAGCGCTCCTCGGCGCGACAGGCGTCGCGCCGCTGCAAGCTGCGACATTGTCGTCACGACCGGGAGCCCCTCGGGCACGGCGGCAACTGCGAGGTTGACCGCCCCGGCGAGCGGTTCTTGGAGAGGCTGCCCTCGCAAGAGCCCAGATCCAACGACCGCCGCCCCGCTTAGAGCCGCCAGTGGGACCGAAAGCGTGGTGAGCTTGCGCAGCCGTGCCTCGGCCCCCACTGCTACCGGCGAAGCCTGTGCGAAGTCACCGGCAGCCGCCTCAGTGCTGTCACCGACCGCGACGACTACCGCGGTGGCGCGTCCTGCGACCACGGAAGTCTCGGCGTACAGCATCGATGCCCGCTCTGAGACGAGCGACGAGAACGACGGCGTTGGCGACTTGGCAACGGGCAGCGACTCCCCGGTGAGGCTGGACTCGTCCACCTCAAGGTTGGCAGCCTCTATGACCCTGCAGTCCGCGGGTACTGAATCGCCGGAGTTGAGGACAATTACGTCTCCTGGGACAAGGCTCCCCGCAGGCAGAAGCTCGTGGCGTCTGCCGTGGCAGACAGTGACCACCTGTTGGCTCCCCCGGTCGAGAGAGCGGACCGCTGTCTCGGCTCGGTAGCGCACTGTCCCTCCGATGAGAGCGTTAAGGACGGTCACGCCTCCCACCATTACGGCATCGAGGACCGAGCCGACGGCGGCGGACACCGCCGCCCCACCTGCCAGGACTGGGGTTAGAGGGTTGGCGAGCTCAGCCGCGACTGCGCTGGCGAAGCGTGCGGGAGCATCGAACGCACGCGTAACCGGCCCGAGGGGGGCACGGGCCGTCGGCGTGGCAAGCCCCGTCTTCGTGGTGCCAAGGCGCGACAGGACTTCGTCGACCTCGAGCTCGTGCCAGGGCGGGGCGGCCCTCACTGGCGGACGTGGGCGCCGGGACAGAGCGGTCCCGGCTCGCAGACCGTTTGCGACCGATACCAGGCCGGCAACGTTGACGGCTGTCATCACCAGTGCAGGCGCCTGTGGGCCGGGAGCGGCAAGCCCAAGGAGGGCTGCGGTGGCAGAACCCGCGACGGCCAGGTTGGCGCTTTGCTGGCTGACCGAGCGAGCAGCGCTCGTCGCTTCTACCAAGAAGGTGGCGGTCCCAAGGTCCCTTGCTATGACGTCAGCACCCCAGGGCAGGACGTCGCCGACCGGTATGCCGACGCTGCAGTCCGCCGCTTCGAGCGCTTCAGGCGACGGGCCGGAGACAAGCAGCACTGCACAGCCGTCGGCCTGGAGCATGCGGACGGAGGACGTAAGGCCCTCGGCGCCATCGACAAGCATGTGCGCCTGGAACCGCTCAACGAGGTCGAGGTTGTCGCCAGCCACGGCGACCATGTGGCCCGCACGTCTCGCAGCGTCGACGAGCGGGCGCCACCCGTGCGCGACCTCATCGCCTAGCGTGAACACGGCCACGAGGCGTTTGCCGGACAGCAGGCCATGGGTCGGGGTGCCGCCAAAGCGGCGGCGCAAGCTGTCAAGGTCTGTCCTCGAGGGGCGCAGCTCGGCCAGTGGGCCTAGCGACCAACCGTGGTGCCGGTTCAGCGCCATAGGGGCCGCCGGGTCGAAAAGCGAGCGAAGGCGGCGCTGGGCCTGTACGGGGTCGACGTCGCTCGCAAGCTCGGTACGGTCGACCACTTTGCGCCCGGTGAACAACACTGAAGCATCGATGACGACGGTATTGACACGGTCCAAGCGGCGCAGCGCCGCGGGGTCGAGCACTACCTCGTCGTTAGACGCCAGTGCACGCCCGACCCGTTGGCTGAAGGCTTCGCGACCCAGCCGTGCGGCTTTGGGCATGCCGGCGAGCAGCACGGAGGCTGCTTGGCGCAGGTTGGTGGTGAACGCGAAGGCGGCGGCTGCCCCAAGGACCGCGCCAATGCCGGTTATGTCGCTGTAACGCTCGACGGGGCCGCGCGGGAAAGGGGCGGGCCGCGCGGTGCGCTCCATGGGCGAGCGGTGGCTGCCTGCGGGGTCAAGGTGAAGCTTTGGCTCGACCCGTTCCCAGCTCCGGCGTCGTGCGCTCGACTCGTCGAGCATCCCGGCACGGTGGGCCGCGTCGAGCAAAAGCCCGAGAGGCCCCTGAGCGAGGCCCTGCATGAGCGCGTTCGCGACGCTCAGGCCGACATCGGCCACGAACGGGCCTAAGGCGTCTTCTGTCAACTGCCGTAGCCGGGGTTGCGAGTCGAACAGCGAGACCACAGCGGCTGCGTCCTGCGGCAGGGAAGGCATGTGGAGCAACGGCCCGGCGATGCTGGCAGCGGCACCGAGCACGTCGGCTACCAGCTCGATCACCGCACGTTGGACGGGTTCGACATCGCCAGGGAAATCAGGACGGTCGAAGCCGAACGTCTCGCGATGGACGTTGTGGGCTTCTTCGAGCTCCTCGACAATGCTGACCAGGTCTTCGGGGTCTACTGCCCCCTCGTCGAAGGAAACGACCACGCGCCCGACAACTGCGTTGACCTCCGCCCAGTTGACCCCTTTTATTTCACGAAGAGCACGCTCTAGGTCGTGGGCGAAGCGTTCGGTGCCGTGACGTCGTGCCGCGCGCACTTCGATGTGGGCCTTCCCGGGGGCAACCCAAAAATGTCGTCGGCGCCGACCGCTTGCGATACCGTCAAATGTCATGACCCGCGCGGTTCAAGGCCAGTTGCGGGCAGGTGCCGGAGCACTATCAGCGCGCCACGCGGATGACGGCGGCGCCGTTGAAACGGTCATGGGCGAGGTCTGAAAGAGCCTTGTCGGCCGCTTCGAAGGGGTACACCGTCGTGGTCGGGCGGATGCCGATGCGTGCCGCTATAGCCAAGAACTCCTCTCCGTCTGCACGAGTGTTGGCAGTAACGCTGCGCAAGGTGCGCTCTTGGAAAAGGTGCTCTTGGTAGTTGAGCTCGGGGATGTCGCTCAGGTGGATGCCCGCCACGGCAAGGGTGCCGCCGCGGTCCAGTGCGGCTAGCGCCACGGGCACAAGGGTGCCGACCGGGGCGAAAAGGATGGCCGCGTCGAGCGGCTCGGGTGGGGGGTCGAACGACCCGCCTACCGAGGCTGCTCCTAGTTGCCGGGCAAGGGCCTTGTCCTCCTCCGACCTTGTGAGCACGTGCACCGTGGCACCCTCGGCCATGGCCACCTGGGCGGTGAGGTGGGCGGAGGCGCCGAAGCCGTAGATGCCCAGGCGCCCGCCTTTGGGCAGCTCGGCGCGTCGCAACGCTCGGTAGCCGATGATCCCTGCGCAAAGCAGCGGGGCGGCGGCTTCGTCGTCAAAGCTGTCGGGCAACAGGTAGACGAAGTCCTCCTCGGCCACCAGGTACTCGGCGTAGCCGCCGTCGATGTCCCAGCCGGTGAAGCGCGGCGCGGTGCAAAGGTTCTCTTTGCCAGCGAGGCAAAAACGGCATTTGCCGCAGGTGGCTGCCAGCCACGCTGCTCCGACCCTTTGGCCGACGGCCAGGCGCTTGCAGCCGGGCCCGAGCGCATCGACGTGCCCTACGACTTCGTGCCCGGGCACCACCCCTGGGCGGTGCACGGGGAGGTCTCCTTCGACCACGTGAAGGTCGGTGCGGCAAACTCCGCACACTGAGACGCGGATGCGCACTTGGCCTGGGCCTGGTACAGGCACGGGCCGCTCGGCCAAGTGCAGTGGCCCTGACCCGATAGGGCCTGGCGAACCTACTTCCCATGCCTGCATCAAGATCTCCCTGTTTGCTGGTGCTGAGGTCCAGCGCTCACAGTACAGGCTTTAAGGTCGGGCTGAGCGGCCGTAGCCGTGCTCGGCCCGTTCGACCACTGCGGTGCTCTCGTTACGGGCCCGCCGTGGGCCTTTGCCTACCAGCGGTTGCTTGGCCAGCTACCCTAGGTACTAGTGGCCCGGCTTACCGGGAAGGGCGACCCGCGACAAGGTGACCGCCCTCTCCCCGCTCTCGAGACACCAGCGGAGGCTTTCGCCTCGGAGGCCGTCTCCGCCTCGGGTGACGCCGCAAGCAGTGCTGAGGTTCCCACTTATGGCGCCAGTACGCCCATGCGTGGGACCCCAAGCGAAGTGACACAGCTGCCGCTCATGCGTCACTCAAGTGAGCCATCGGCAAGCGACGGCTACAAGTTAGCGCAGACCAGTACGGCACCCCCGCTTGACGACCGCAGCGTCGAGGCGGCCAAGCGAGGCGACCCCTCCTCGTGGGAGGCTGCCTACCTGGCCTACGGCCGAGCGTTGATGGGGTTTTTGATGTTGAGGCTTGACAACCAGGACGACGCAGCGGACGCACTGTCTGAGACTTTTGCCCGTGCGATCGACAAGGCCTCTAGTTTTCGCGGCGACGCTTATGCCTTTCGAGCCTGGTTGTTCAGCATCGCCCGCAACGTGTCGGTTGACCAGCACCGTCATCGGGCGCGTCTTGTGGTACTGCCCGACCAGCCCGAGGTTGACGACAGGGTGCAGCCATCAGGCGAGGACTTGGCCATTGTGGGAGAAGACGTGGCGGCTTTGCGCCGCAGTTTTGCCACCCTGCCCAAAGACGACCAGGAGGTCCTCTGGCTGCGCGTCTGCTCTCGGCTGTCGGCCGATGAAGTGGGCAAGGTCATGGGAAAAAAGGCGGGCGCCGTACGCATGCAGCAGCTGCGGGCCCTTGAGACATTGCGCAAGCAGGTCCAACCATGAGCAGAGACCTGCCAGGCAAGCACGAGCACGACGTAGCGGAAGCACTGGACAAGGCGCTCGACGGGCGCCATGCCAACCAGGGCCATCGGGTTGCCCAGTTGGCCGGCGTAGCCAACGCGCTGCGGTCCGCGCTAGCTCTGCCCCCTCTCCCAGATGACGGCCGGGCACAGCTGCGGGCTGCTGTCGCTGCGGCCAGAGCGGAGCGCCGCCAGCACCGGGCCAAGCTGCTTGTGGCTGCAGTCGTGACCCTGTTTGTAGGGGCAGTCGGTGGCGGCTTGGTCGGGAGCGTGCTCAACCGGCCAAGCCAACTTAGCGGCCGCTTTACAGATTTGGTGGTCGCCGAGCGCCAGCTCAGCGCAGCACAGAAGGTACTGGAGGGCCATCCCTCGGCCCAGCAGGTGGCAGAGGCCAAACAATCGATCGACGCTGCAGCCAAGACGATAGCGGCTCAAACTGGTCAACCGGCGCCCACCGTGGCCCCAGCACCAACGGTGCAGGCCAGCCCCGGTACTTCCCAAGGGCCTGTGCCCACCACGCGCCGGCCGACCACCAGCCGCCCAGTTACTACCACGGGCACCGTTGTCACGGCGCCGACCGTAAGGGCGGCGAGCGCTCCCAGTGGGCCCAGCCAGGCTGAGGTCGGCCAGCTTGAGCATGAGGTTTCCGTCCTTATGGCAGAGAACAAGCGGCTGAGGGTCGCCCTGGCGGCAGCGGAGACGACGACCATCGCCTCTACGACGACCGCCACCTCTGCGACGACCGCCACCTCTGCGACGACCGTTCGTGCTGCTCCGGCCACGCAGGCTCGGCCAGCCAGCACCACCACGACGGTCAAGGCCACGCCCGTCACCGGTGAGGTCCAAGTTGGCCCTCTGGTGCCGGTGTCGGCCCCCTCGAGCACCACATCGACTACATCGGCACCGACCACCACGACCACCGCTGCCACCACATCGACTACATCGGCACCGACCGCCACGACGACCACCACGACCACTGCTGCCACCACCACCACGACTACATCAGCTCCGATCACCACTACGTCGACGCCGACCACCACTACGACCACGTCGACCACCACGACCACTGCTGCCACCACCACCACCACGACTACATCAGCTCCGATCACCACTACGTCGACGCCGACAAACAACGGCACGACGTAGGGCGGTGCCAGTGGCGTGCGCTGACGAGCACGCCGTGGCGGCCGCTAAGCGTGCTGGGCCAAGACGCTTGTGCAGCGAACCGCGCCATTACGGGAAGCTGGGAGATGGCCGCCCCGCTAGGGCTGCGCTTCGCTCAGAGGTCTACTCCAGGGACCGCCGACCCCGGTGACCCCCCGTTGTCGGAGATGATCTGAGCAGCGCTGAGCGCTGGCCACTCGCCCACATTGACGGTGCTAATGAGAGAGCCGGGCGGTACCGCTGCTAGCACTGCCCCGTTGGTGCCACCAAGCGTCCCGCCTGGGCCGGTGGTGGTCGTCTCGGCCGTGGTGGTCGTGGTGCTGGACGACGTGGTGCTGGACGAGGTGGCGCTGGTAGTGCTGGTCGTTGTCCCAGTAGTGGTCGTCCCGGTAGTGGTCGTCGTGGTCGTGCCGCTGCCCGAGCCGATGGTCAAGGCACCTGGCAGGCTGGCCGACTGGCTCTTGCTCGCGTTGTAGACGGTCACGCTGTAGGTGCCGGCTAGCATCGCCGGTACCGTGGCGTCGATCTCGGTGCTGCTCGAAGCGCTGACGGGCTCAGCTTGGTTGCCCACGTAGACAATGGGGTTAGCCGGAAGGTTGTCCCCGAACACCTGCACCTCGCCGCCGCTCGTCGGCAACTGGTCGGGGCTCACGTAGGTCAACGAGAAGCTGGCTTCATCGGGGGCCGTAGTTGTGCTACTGCCCGACGTGGTCGTGCTACCGGCCAACGTGCCGGTCGTCGTGCTGGCTGTGGTCGTACTCGTGGTCGTCGTGGTTGTGCCCGACGTCGTAGTTGTGCCCGACGTGGTGGTCGTGGTGCCAGCGGTGGTGGTGGTCGTCGTCCCAGCAGTGGTCGTGGTGCTGGACGACGAGGTCGTTGTAGCGCCGGCGGTAGTGGTAGTGCTCTCCGGTGCGGTGGTAGTCGTGCTGGACGACGAGGTCGTCGTAGTGCTCGCCGGTGCGGTGGTCGCGGTTGCGGCTGTGGTGCTCGTAGAAGTCTGAAGGGCAGTCCCGGCCAACGTGGTTGTCGTGGTCCCAGTGGTGGTGGTGCCAGCCGCCTCGTTGGTGGTGGTGGTCGTGGTGCTGGGAGCCGTCGTACTTGTTGTCGTGGTGCTGGGAGCCGTCGTAGTGGCGGCGGTCGTCGTTGAGCCGGCTGAGGGGACCGGCACCGGGCCAACCTCGAAAAAGACTGCCTGTTGCTTGCCGATCGGCGCGCCCGGTGCCTTCGTCGTGGCAGCGTATGCCACCAGCCCGTAATAGCCAGGGGACAGGCCGGGGCTGGGCAGGGAGATGTCGAGGGGGTTTGCCCCGTAGTTCGTGCTGTTGGTCCCAGGTGGGGCTATGAAAACGGACCCTTCAGCCCCAGTGCGCGCCAATTTAGGTGAGCTGGCTCCGATGCTCCAAGTGAAGTGCAGCTTTGTCACGTAGTACACGGTGCCCAGGTAGTCGTAGACGAGGGCCAAATGGTACCCAAGCGGTACCGCTCTTGGCAGTGCCCCTTTTTGTGCTCTTACGCCGATGCTCACATTGGCAACTTGCTGGGGCTGGATCTCGTCGAAGCCTGCGAAGCTCCATTGCACCCGTTGGCGGACGAGCGCGACCGCTGCCTGAGCGTCCAAGCGGCCACCGCTAACGCACAGGTGAGAAAGCGATGGTATTTTCTGGACCGACTGGAGGATCGCGGACTTTACTTGCAGGTAGCTCAGGTGGGGGGCCAGCGACCACAACAAGGCTGCGGTGGCAGCGACGAGTGGTGCCGAGTACGAAGTGCCCGAGGCATAAGCGGTTTGGTACCCGGTATAAGTTGGGTAATCCGTGAAAATGCTGCTGCCCGGTGCCATTAGGTCCACCGTGGTCGCCCCGTAATCGGAGTAGCTAGCCAGGCGGTCTTGGTTGTTAGTAGCCCCCACGGCGATGACGTTGCTGTACGTGGACGAGAAACCCGCCGGTAGCACTGGCACAGTGTCGTTGTCTGTGCCCAAATTGCCGGCTGAGGCAGTTATGAGGATGCCCGCTTTTCGGGCGTCAGCCACCAGGCTTTGCAGGAGCGGGTCCGAGCTGGCCTGTTCGGCGAAGGACATGTTGATTATCTTTACGTGCTGAGAGATCGCGTACTCGCCTGCCGCGTATATGCAACTGTCGGGCAGCATGTCGCCGTTAGAGCATTTGAGCGCCAGGATCCGTGCTTCGGGCGCGGCACCAGCCCCTTCGACGCCGTTGCCTGCAGCGGCCGCGATCACACCGTCTACGGTCGTGCCGTGGTAGAAGCCGGGCGAAGTCCCTTGTGCTTGGACGTCGTTGTCGGGCGGGTTGGCCATGAAGTTCATCGACGTGGGGAGCACCTGGCGCGAGAGGTCGGGGTTTTTCAGGTCTACGCCTGTGTCTATGTCGGCAACGACAACGCCGTTGCCGCGTGACCTTGCCCATGCGTAGGCAAAGTTCGCCGAAGCGCCGGGCTTGCCCCGCCGGCCGTCAATGACTTGGCCGTAATTGTCGACGTAGTACTCGTCGGCCAGGTCTGGGTCGTTGGTGGCGGGCGTGGACGACAAAGACAAAAGGTTGTTGCGCACTACCGAGCTGACGCCGGGTATGGCCGACACTTGGGCACGGTCCAGGCTGGTGGCAATTTGGTACTTGTCGCCCCACACGTGCGCGGCTTCATGGACCCCGGCTACAGACAAAAGCGACCTCACGACCTGCTGGCTGCCTATTTGGGCTCCAGGAGGCAGGTGGGGCTGGCGGCTCTGCCGGCTAAGCCTCGTAGCTGGTCGATGGACGGACGTGCGTTTGGCCGGGTGCGTGCCGGTCTCGATGGAAGAGCCCGGGATCGGCCCAGGCGTTCGTAGGTGGGCAGGGAGCACGGCGCGCAAGTTGCCCTGGCTGTCTCTTTCCAATCTCGTGCCCTTTGGCAACTTGGCAAGGCGCCTCAGCAGTAGCGAGATGGGTTGGCCGGCTCTAAGCACTATTGGGTCAGCCTGGTTGGGGGCCGCCGCCTGGAGCGGTACCCCGTAAGCGCTTGGCCCGCCCACGCCGCTGCCAGCGAACGTCTTTTGGGCCGGCGCAGGTCGTGCCGGTCTTCCTGGTCGTGGGGGCCTGGCTGTGCTTGTCTTGTGGGCCTGCCCCTCGCCAGGGCCCAAAGTGCCGAGGGCTCTTTGCACTTGAGCTGGGGAGGCCGATGTCAGCGCGTGAGGCACCCTGACCGTCAAGATGAAGTGGTTGTAGTGGTCTGGCCAGCTGGGGCGCTCGTAGGACAGGACAGCCAGGGTTGGCGCCCGTTGTTTTCGGGGGACGTGGCCTGCTGCTGACAGCCCGTAGGAGAGCCCGCCTGTCACCAGGGCCGCTACAACTGCCCCACCCAACGCTCTTCGGCCGCTAAGCCGGCAGTGCCTCTGCTCTGGCGCGCTGCTGGCACCGTCCAAGGCCCGGCTACGGCCGGTTGGCCACTGGGCGGGACCTTTGGCTTTTGGCCGCGGGGCACCACCAGCTGTGGTACCTCGCCGCAACATAGCTTGCCTCCGCGCTTAGTTGGCCGGCCCTCATCCGTAGGGGCCTCTACCGACAACTTCGGCGTGCTAACAGCCATCCTGAACACGTAGCGTTGCCTAACAAGAGCAGCTGAGGCTGCAAGGGCGAGCCACGAGGTGACTAAGGGCATTAGGTTGGGTGACGAGTACCGCAGGCGACTATCGCCGCTAGCACGCTAACGCCGGGCCAGAGCCTAGGAGGTCAGCACATGGAAGTTCGGGGACGCCCTTTGCACTTCGGTGTCCAGCTGCAGGCGCAAAGGACAACTTGGCCTGCTTACGTGGCAGCCGTTCAAGCTGCCGAAGAGCTTGGCTACAGCTCTGTGTGGACCTTCGACCATTTGCTCCCCTTCGCTGGGCCCGACGACGGCGCATGTTTTGAGACGCTGACAACTCTCGGGGCGATGGCCCTGGTGACGAGGCGTGCCCGGATCGGTGCCCTCGTGAACGGTGTCCTTTACCGTCACCCTGTCGTCTTGGCGAAGGCCGTCGCGCAGGTTGACGAGATGAGCGAGGGCAGGGTGGAACTCACGCTCGGGGCGGCTTGGGCCGAGCGCGAGTTCCGTGCCTTTGGCTTGGGCTTCCCAAGCCTTCAAGAGCGTTATGAGCGCTTAGACGAGGCGCTCCAAGTGGTGAAGCTGCTTTGGGGCCAGGGGCGCTGTAGTTTCCACGGCCGTTATTACCAGCTCGAGGACGCTGCCTGCGAGCCCAAGCCTGTCCAGTCGCCGCACCCGCCCATAACCATCGGGGGCACTGGCCTCGGCTCGCTCCGGGCCGCAGCGAGACATGCCTCTCGGCTCAACGTTGTGGGGTCTCCTGCCAAGTGCGCGGAGGTGGCAACCAAGTTGCAGCAGGTGTGCGCGCAGGTGGGCCGGGACTTTGACGAGATCGAGCTTTCCGCTCACCCGACGCTAGCGTTGGCCAAGTCCCCTGTTGAGGCAGAGTCAGTGGCCGAGCGCATTGCTGCCAATGACTGGGCCGACCTCGCTACCGTACGCGACAGGTGGCTGATCGGAGGGCCTGAAGAGGTCGCTGAGGGTATCGAGCGCTACGTACAGGCGGGTGTTAGCCACTTCGTGTTCGCCATCGCCCCACCTTTTGACCTAGGGGCATTGGAGCTCATGCAGGGACAAGTCCTGCCGGCGTTCAACTGAGGGCGTTGACCAACGTCAAGTGACATGCTACGACGGAGGTGTGCCTGTACCAACTTTTGTCCAGGCATGGTCCGTGGCCGAAGCTTGGATCGCGTCGAGCACTACTTGAGTGGCCAAGCCGTCGCCGAAAGACGGTTCGGGTTGGTTGCCCGCGGCTATGGCATTAAGTAGGTCTTGGAATTGGTGGACGAACGTATGTTCCCACCCCAGAGTGTGGCCTGGTGGCCACCACTGACCGGCGTAAGGGTCCCGACTGTCGGTGACCAACCTCGTTGTGAAGCCGTCGACCGTGGTGTCGCGGTCGTAAATGCGCAGTTCGTTCAACCGCTCAAGGTTGAACGACAGGCTCATTTTGGCCCCGTTTAGCTCGATAAGCAGGGCGTTTTTGCGGCCCGAGGCCATGCGCGTTGCTTCGATCGTGACTAAGGCGCCTCCCGAAAGCCGAGCGAGGGCGACAAAAGCGTCGTCCACGGTCACCTGCCCGATCCTCGGGCCGGTTGCCAGATTTGCTGGCTCCGTCGAGGACATGCCAACGGGCCGCTTTTTCACGAAGGTCTCCAAGCTGGCAACGACTTCTGTGAACTCCTCCCCGCTCAGGTGGCGGACAAGGTCAATTAGGTGCGCGCCCAGATCTCCGAGCGCGCCGGATCCCGCCTGGGAGGCGTCGAGCCGCCAGGCTAGCGGGAAGGCTGGGTCGACCAGCCAGTCTTGTAGGTACATGGCGCGGACATGCCGCAAGGCTCCGAGCCGGCCAGTTGCGATGAGCTCACGTGCAGCGGCTAGAGCGGGTACGCGCCGGTAGTTGAAGCCGACCATGGCGAACACCCCCTTATCTCTGGCCGCGGCTGCGGCCCGGGCCATCTGCTGTGCTTCCTGCAGGCTGTTGGCCAACGGCTTCTCGCAGAGAACATGCTTACCCGACGCGAGCGCGCCCAGAGCTATCTCAGCATGACTAGACCCAGGTGTGCAGATGTCGACCAGGTCGACATCGTCGGCATCAACGACGGACCGCCAGTCTGTGTCGGTGCGCCCGAAGCCGTACAAAGCAGCATTGCGCCTTAGAGCGTCCAAGTCGCGACCGCACAGGAGAGATAGAGCAGGCTTCAATCTTGTTGCCGAGAGCTCAGCCGCCCGGGCCCAGCCGAGGCTGTGAGCACGTCCCATGAACCCTTGGCCTATTACCGCTACGCGCACAAGTGAGCGCTCAGTCATAGCGGCACGCTTTCCGCGTCCAGCCTTGATTGATGGTCCCCGTTCGTCCTGTCGGGCAGCATGGCTCCAGTGGGGCGCTCATGGCGACTGGATCTCCTCACCACTAGCTCCGCTCTGAAAAGGCAAACTGCCCCGCGGCCGTCACTATCACTGGTGTTCCGGGCCTGTAGAAGCTCCACGGCCTTCTTGCCGACATCTTCCAGGGGTTGGCGGACGCTGGTTAAGGGAGGCCACGCCACAGCAGCCAGCTGTGTGTCGTCGAAACCCGTAAGCAGGACGTCTCCGGGCACGTCGAGGCCCTTCGAGCGAAAAACGACCAGCACGCCGAGCGCGAGCACGTCATTGGCGCAAACGATAGCATCCGGTATGTCACCTTCGGCCAAAATGCGTCTGGCGGCTTCCGCTCCCCACTCGATCGAGAAGTCGCCCGGGTACAGCCGCCTGTCTGATCCGTTCCCGAAGTGCCGTACAGCCCTTCGGTAGCCTCGGTAGCGTTCTGCCGCTGTTGAGGCGCGCGAAGAAGATGTGACGTAGGCGAAACGTTGACAACCCTGGGCCGATAAGTGCTCGACCACCTCTGTCATAGCGGCTTCCTGGTCCACGCCGACAAAGGCAGCGTCAAGTAATGCTCGCCGGTCAATTTGTACTAGTGGCACACGCCCGAGGGCCCACCTGACCGCATTTTGGCTGCTCACTCGGTCGCAGGGACTGAGCAGGATGCCGTCGATGCGGTGGTCCAAGAGGCTCCTTACGAGTTCCGTTTCTTGTGCTACGTTGTCGCCGGAGTCGCACAGGAGCAGCTGAGTGCCATGGGCTCGCAGCTCCTTCTCCACTGCTTGGATGATGACGGGGAAGAACGGATTGGTGATGTTGGGTACCACCATCCCCACTGTGCCCGTTGAACGGGTCCTCAGGGCACGGGCGACCCGGTTCGCCCGGTAGTCGAGCCGCTTTCCTGCAGCAAGGACCCGCCTGCGTAGCTCCGGGGTAACGTTGCGAGTCCCGGACATCACGCGGGACGCGGTCGCCGGTGAGACCCCCGCTGCCTCTGCCACCTGGCGGATGGTTACTGGCGGTTTCATCGCCGTCACCCTTCCCCTGAGAGATGCATTGCGCAACTAGCACTCCTTGTGTATCCTACCTCTAGGGATAACGATCTCCAAACCAGAGCACCATGAGCTATGGCCATCCGAGCAACCCCGCGGGGACTGGTGGTTGTGGGTAGGGCAGTCCGGCTGTCACGCCGTGACTGCACTGTTCACAACGCCTGGTCTGACATTGCTGGGCCTAGACAAGGCAGGGCATAGGACGTAGTACAGCGCGCGGACCAACCTGAGGGGAGTGGACGACGACAAGTCCGGGCCACACAGAACCGACGAAGACAAGCGGGTAACAAGACCACAAAAAAGGAAAGGAGGAAACAGATGAAAAAGGCTAAGAACAGTATTCTTGCCGCACTGCTGACCCTCGGGATGGTAGGTGCGACCTGTACGAGCGCGGAGGCCGCGAGCAAGACCTATAGGGTAGATTTTATTTTTACAGGTTACGCGTACCCCTACTTTGCTCCTATGGCCCAAGCCGTGAGCCTTGCCGCAAAAGATTACCCCGACCTCAGCATCAAGATCATCAACGCAAACAACTCTGGCCCCACCGAGTCGAGCGACGTCGCCACCGCAGTAGCTGCAGGGGTGCAAGGTATCATTTTGAACACGGTGGAGGAGTCGGTTACCAGCGCCGCGCAAAAAGCCTCTGCTGCAGGCATCCCGATAGTCACGATCGACCGCGACATAACTGCGCCCTCGGCACGCATTGCCTTCATCGGTGACGACGACTACGTACTGGGCGAGAACATGACCAAGCAGGCGCTCGGCTACCTGGCTGCTCACAAAGTGGCCAAGCCCTGGAACGTCGTCCTGCTCGAGGGTACGCTAGGCTCAAGCACGGCCATCGGTCGCCTAGACGGCGCTTTGTCTGTCCTCAAGCCGTACGAAGCCAACCACTCTGTAAAGGTAATCCTTAATACATCGGCCAACTTCGCTACCAACACTGCTCAGAGCGTCATGTCCGCCGAGCTAGCCAAGACGACGAACATCCAGCTCGTCATCTGCGGCAACGATGCCATGGCTCTCGGAGTGGAGACGGCGCTGAAGGACCACGGCCTGGCGCCGGGCAAAGTCCTGGTGACCGGGGCCGACGCACAGCCACAGAGCCTTACTGCTATTGGCGATGGCTGGCAGCTCAATACTGTCACTCATTCGCCCTACCTGGAGGCGTTCTGGGCGGTTGAGGCAATGGACAACTACCTCCAGTACAAGATCAAGCCTCCTGCAAAGTTCAAGGACGGGGACATCTTGATACCGATGACCGTCGTCACCAAGGCTAACCTGTCGAGCGTGAGCGGCTGGGGCACACCGAAGGTAGTGCCGCCGCTGCCTTACGGTAAGTCACAAAGCTACACTAGCTAAGGCACAAAACTTGGCTGTGACCCGGCCAGCACTGGAACGTGGGGGAGCCCGCCGAGCAGGCTCCCCCACGGTGCCATTGAGGCGTCCTTGGAGGCGTAGGGCATGTCAGATGACGTGCAGATCACCGATGTGACAAACTCAACAGGCGGGGCTAAGAGACCAGGCGCCGGGGCTGACCACGAGCTCGGTCTGGTCGGTGCCCCGGGCGCTACCGACCGGGTCCCTCTATTGTCGATCCGTGGGGTGTCCAAAAGCTTTGGGCCTGTCAGGGCGGTTGACAATGTAAACCTCGACATTTATCCTCAGGAAGTGGTAGGCCTTATAGGCGATAACGGCGCCGGGAAGTCGACGTTCTTATCGCTTCTCACCGGGTATAACCGGCCGGACGAGGGGACTTTCCTTTACAAGGGAAAGCCGGTCTCGATCTCTTCACCGCGCGAGTCGCGTAACAAGCTGCGCATTGAGATGATCTACCAGCAACTTCAACTGGCGAGGGACCTTACCGTCTGGGAGAACCTCTTTTTGGGCGAAGAACTGCGCATTTTCGGTGTCATATCGGACCGCAGGCGGATGCGCAAGAGAGCCGCTGAAGTGCTCAACCGGCTTAACAGCAAGGTGAGGCCGAACGACCTGCTTGGGAGCCTATCTGGTGGCGAACAGCAACTTGTGGCGATCGGACGGGCGCTGCTTTTCGAGCGCGACATCATCCTCATGGACGAGCCGACGGCGGCGATTTCCGCGGCCAAGGTCGACGACCTGTTGCAGTTGGTGCGAGATCTTAAAGCGCTCGGCAAAACAGTAGTCCTTGTTAGCCATAGGCTAGAGGACATCCTGGCGGTGGCCGACTCTATTGCTGTTCTTGTCCTGGGCAGGTTGCATTGTGTCGTCAGTAACGAGGGCCTTACGGTGTCGGATTTAGTGCACTTGATGTTCGGCGGGGGTAGCAAGGGGGCGCCCTCTGGACAGGAGCTGGCAAGGGCGCGCTGGCAGGTTCGTCATAGCGTGGAGGGGGGCGCGTGATGTCTACCGCGGTAGTGGCCCGTGAACAGGGGCTTTCCTGGGGCCGGGTGGGGCGGCTGCTGGCCGGGAACCCCGGCAGCGTCCGCAGGCCGGTGGCGTTCCTTGTTGTTGCAGTTATCGCGTCAACCATCGCGTCGTCGTCCTTCCTTACCCTGAGCAACATAAAGGCGCTCTTGACAAGCTCGAGTTTTTTGGTCGTGCTCGCCAGCGGGGAAGCGTTTGTCGTGCTCATGGGCATGATCGACCTCGGGGTAGAGAGCATGCTGAGCTGTGCGGGGATGCTCGCCGCCTGGTTGGTGGTGTTCCATGGCTTTGCCGGTTGGGAAGGCTTTGTATGTGCTTTGGCTTTTGGGGTCGTGGTCGGCGGTGCCGTCGGGATGCTCGTCACACGGATGCGCGTCCCGTCGTTTGTCGTCACTCTGGGCACGTACTGGGGCTTGCTCGGTGTGGCGCTGCTCTTTAACGCAGGCAACTACATAGCGCCGTCTGGCCACATCCTGTTCACTTTCGGGGGTATTGCCAATTCGACCTTTGGAGTGTCTAACCTCATTTTCATTATGTTGGCCGTAGTTGTGGTGGCTCAGTTGGTCCTCAGCTATACGCCGGTGGGGTCGTGGGTCAGGGCGGTCGGTTCTAACGAGCAAGCTGGAAAAGCGGTGGGGTTGAGCACTCGCAACCTCAAGATTTTGGCGTTCGTGATCTCTGGCTCGCTTGCGGCCCTCGCCGGAGTGATGATCTCCGCCTGGCAGACATCGATCTACCCGACTTCGGGCTCAGGCATGTCGTTGCAGGCCATAGCGGGTGTGATCCTCGGGGGCATCCCTTTTACTGGGGGCCGTGGCACCGTGGTGGGCGCGGCGATCGGCGCGCTGGTGATCGGCGTTATCAACGACGTCATCGTCCTAGTGGGGCTATCGTCGAACTACGAGTACATTTTCGTCGCGGCTGTCTTGATCCTTGCCGGCCTTCAGGCCCGAGGCGGTGAGTTTGTCAAATAAAGAGATCGAGTTATGTGCACGCTGCCTGTACGCGGAAAACTAGGGCTAGGGCCCTCTGCCCATAGGACCGTAGCTATATTGAGGCGCACTTTGGAAAGGAGAGCCTAGTGGAAGTTTTGCGGCAGGAGAGGGTTGCCGGCCCACAGCACAACCGGGTGGCCGTGCTGTACGGGGTCGGCGACTTGAGAATGGAGGAGCGACCGGTCCCGCGGCCGGGCGACCGTGAGGTACTTGTACAAGTCCGCTCGGTGGGCATCTGTGGTTCGGACGTGCATTACTACGAGCACGGCCGCATCGGGGACTTTGTCGTGAAGGCCCCGCTTGTCCTCGGCCATGAGTCCTCGGGAGTGGTGGTAGAGGCTGGTCCTGGTGCCACCAAGCACAGCCCTGGCGAGCGGGTGGCGATGGAGCCGGGCGTGCCGTGCGGGGTGTGCAGGGAGTGCCGGTCTGGGCACTACAACCTGTGCCCCTATGTCGCTTTCTTCGGCACGCCACCGGTCGACGGCGCCTTGGCAGAATATGTGACGATCCACGAGGACTTTGCCTTCGCTCTGCCCGAAAGTGTCTCCGACGACGCGGGAGCTCTGCTAGAGCCCCTTTCGGTCGGGCTGTGGGCCTGGGAGAAGGCGAGTGCCGGTGTCGGTGCCCGGGTTGCGGTCGCCGGTGCTGGTCCTATTGGTGCCGTTGTGGCACTTGTAGCCCAAGTCGGCGGCGCAGCCGAGGTAGTGGTGAGCGACCCGCTCGCTGTCCGGCGGCAACGGGCCCTTGACTTGGGGGCTACCGCTGCGGTGGACCCAGCGGTGAC
>JBMFUG010000007.1:0-51534 GCA_049966695.1 Acidimicrobiales bacterium
GGCTCGACCCACCGAGGCCCCCTGGTCCCGGTGGGCCGGCCGGTTCCTGGGACACGCCTGTCCCGCTTGAGCGGCCGGAAGTGGCCTGGGTAACCCGAGTGGTGGTCGTCGTAGCCGACAGCGTGCTGAAAGCGCTGAACGAGCCGGTGGGCTCTTCGTCCCAGACTGTGCCGTCGGGCGAAGCCCAAAGCGCCGGCTCTAAGGCGTAGCCGTCACCTGTGGAGCCGCCATAGGCGATGAAGCTGTTGCCGGTGAACAAGCAGCCGTCCATGCTCGATGACGAACCTGGTGCCGGGCTCGAGGAAAAGGTGGCGTTAGACCAGTTGGAGCCGTTGCTGGTCACCCATGCGTCGGGCAGGCGCCCCCTGGCGGTCTCTGTAACGTCGCCCACGACTACAGCGGTCCCCGTCCCGCTGCAAGCCGCCAAGGGGCGCTCTATGCCCAGTTGAGGCTGCTGGTCTAAAGACTTGGCTCCCTGCCAGGTGGTGCCGTCAGGGCTGTACCAGTAGACGGCTTCATTGCCGGCCAGGCCGGCAATGAAGTAGGCCTTGCCTGCCCGGCCAACCGCGACCGCGGTGGTTGTCGTCCCAGCTGGTGCTGCCGAGCTGAGGGCCACTTCTGGCCAAGTCGAGCCGAGGCCGCTCGAGACGCTTGCAAAGGCGCGCCGTGCGATCTGGCTGGGAGCCGCCTGGGCCGTCCTTAATGTGAGATGGCCGCTTGTCCGAAGAGAGCCGGAGCGGGAGCTAACGCGAACTGAGCGCGAACCCACAGCCAGCACGCCGGCTTGGACCGGCAAGAGCTGGTTGACATGGGCCTGGCTGAAGGAGCCTGTACTGGCAGTTTTCCATGTCCGGCCGTTCGACGACGTTAGGACCGCCACCCAAGTCGTGCTCGTGCCGAGGTCCTGGCCCGGGTCGGTCACCTGGACGCTCATGACGAGCTTGCCGTTGTCCGTGACGAGGCTCGTCGGTACGGCCGTGGGAAGGGGCTTTCCGAAGACCCCGGTGGCACTGGGCTCGTGCCAGGAACCGTTTTGGTATACCAAAAGGTAGGGTTGGCCGGGAAGGTTGTCGGCCAAGACGGTCGTCGTCGTGCTTGCTGCCAAGAGGCCGAGGTGCCAGTGCCTGTCGTTGGCGGCAGCTGCCGGGAGAGCGATCTCGGACCATGCTTGGCCGTCAGGCGACTCCCAGAGCCGCTGGCGTGCGCTGCTCCCGCCCACCGCCAGTAGCCTGCCTCCCACCCCAGTAGCCGCGTAGACGACGGCCCCAGTAGTGCCAGATGGCTCGGCGTCCAAGGGGAAACTGTTGGACGTCTCGCTCCAAGAAAAGCCGTTGGGCGAGATCCATGAAGCCGGTTGCCATGTGGCGCCTACCCTGGTCCCGCCAACCGCCAAGAGACCGGTGGGCGCAGGGGTGCCTGGTTCGGGGTTACCAGATTCGCCGATGTCCACCAGGGCCGTGATCAGGCGGTCCCCGGTGCCGAAGAAAGCGGAGGGAGCGCTTTGGACGGTTGCCCAGTGGATGCCGTCGGAAGAGTACCAAAGGGCGGCGGAGGTGCGGTCTGAGTTGACGGAGGAACCGGCTGCAAAGACCCCGTTCGGTGTTATCAGCAGGTCGTCCACCACCGCCCCAGGGCTTGCGTTGACCACGCTGTCTGCTCCGGTGAGCACTGACCAGTGCAGGCCGTCGGTCGAGTACCAAAGGGTCGTCCTTCCCGCCACCGTGCCGGCCGCGAATATCCCCAGGGCCCCGGCCGCTACGCAGTCCATGACCGCCCCGCTGAGGCTGCCGCTCGGTGGGTCAAGCGCAGGCGAGCCTGGCACAGGGGAAAAAGGGCGGCCTGGGCCGGCTGACAGCCACACCGCGGCCCTCATGGCCTGGCCTGTGCCCGCCGAGCCGACCACGATAGCTCGCTGTCCCCAGTAGCTGGCGGCGTCGGCTGCGGTCGAAGTGGTGGCCGCGGTCCCCTGGGGCGCTGGCAGCACGGTCTTGGACCATGACAGCGCATTGGGCGATGTCCATACAGTGGCCTGGGTCTTGGCGGCCGCTGTCTTTTGTGTGCCCTCGACCAGTTGTGTGCCGGCGACTAGCCACTTGCGGCCTGGCGCCGGTGCCACGACAGCCGACAAGGTGCTGGTGGCACCCCCGCCGAGCTGCAAGTTCGTTGCCTCGTCCCTTTGCCAGGTGTACTCCTGGAGGGCGGGAGTCGTCGTAGTGCTGGAAGCCGTGCTGGCCGAAGTGGTCGTGCCCTTCGAGCCGTCCGAAGTGGTCGAGGTAGCGGTAAGGGCGTGCCCGGAGCTACCGCAGGCTGGCAGGGCCAGCGCCGCCAGCGCACCGAGCGCCACAGCAGTTGTGCGGGCCGCTAGCCTTTTACGGCGACAGGGAGATGGGACCGGCTCCAACTTGCACCGCTAGCGTGAGGTCAGCCCGAGGTCGTCTGTGCCCTTGCGTCTCCAGACCTGCCACCAGCGCCGGCCTGCTCTTACCCGTTCGAACTCAGCGGCTATTTCAGACCCAGCTGCGTTGACTATCAAGTCGGCCTCTTCAAGTACAGCGCCGATCTCGCCTGCGGACGCGCCTGGCTCGTCTTCGACCACAGGGCGGTTCAGCGAGCCCACGACGAACGTCCCGTCGATGATGTCTTTTTCGTAGCGTGGGCAGTCGGCCGGGCACCGCCAGGGTGCCTCTGGGGCCAGGTTGAGGACGCAAAAGCGCGCTGCTTCCCCAGTTGCGTAAGTGCGGCTCTGAAAATGTCTGCAGTCTTCGCGCATCGGCACTCACCCAGTTTGGCATGCGTTCCTCGCTGGGAGGCGGCGTACCAGGCCAACGGGCGGCGCCGGCCCGGCGGCACCGGCCCGGCGGCACCGGCTGAGGGCGGCTCTATTTCTTCCCGGGTTGCCGCTGGTGGGCCGCCTGGCTCAGGGCTGCGCCAAGGGGCGCAGTTTTTGGGCAGCTTCTAGGGGGTCGACTGGGTTGAACATCACGCCCGAACCGAGCTCGCCTGCAGCCACATAGCGAGTCACGCCTTTGGCTCGGCGAGTTGGTGCCACGTGGAAGTGCAGGTGGGCCGAGGGCCAGGGCTGCCCGTCTGTAGGTCTCTGATGGCACCAGAGCATATAGGGCATGGGCTCGCCGAACAGCCTGTCTAGCGCGGGCAAGGTCGCCCGGAGGACGTCTACCAGGCCGCTATGGGTGTGCCCGGCCTCTGCGAGGTCCCCTACGTGATCCTCGGGCGCTAGTAGGAGCTCGAAGGGGTACGCCGGTGCCCAGACGGCCCAGGCTTGCCAGCCGCCGAACGAGCTCACCAGCCTTAGGTTGTGAGAAGGGCCTGTCTCGCCTTGGCCTCGCAGCTCATCGCAAATGGCGCAGCGGTCGCTTTCCAGTTCCATGAGCGGTACTGGCGGTACGTGGTCGAACGCGTAGATCTGGCCATGAGGATGAGGGATGGTGGCACCCACCTCGGCACCGCGGTTTTCGAAGATAAGTACGTAAGCTACGTCCGGCCTGGCACCAAGGGCGGCGGTGCGCTCCGCCCAGAGAGAAACGACGAGGCCGAGCTGGTCACGGTCCAAGGTGCCCAATGACTTGTCGTGCTCTGGTGAGAACAGGACTACCTCACAGCGTTCATCTGGCATCGCTGGCCAGCGGTTGTTGAACCAGCGCACCTTGTACGGCTGAGGCGCTTCGAGCCCTCCGGGGCAGAAGGGGCACGTTGTCGTCGGGAGGTTGGGGCGTTCCTGGCGGCCCCTCACAACGACGACGGGCACTCGGGTCAAGGGATCTTGGCGGGCCTCGGGCGCCACCTGGGGTGGTGCTGCAGGCGGGCCAGTGTGGACCGGGCCTTTAGCTTGGGGCATGTCAGACAGGTTAGGTGACCGTCCGCTTGCTTGCCGTAGCTGCTAGAGCCTTACCGCTGGCGCCACGTTTGTGCTTTCGCACAAATTTTGCGCTGCGAGCATCCTGACGCTGACTGTAATGGTATAGTGACTGCACGATGAGTTCATTGGGACGTCATGACGAGGTAGGGCAGCGCCTACCGCTGCGGGCACGCAAGAAGCTGGCGACGCGGCGGTCGCTGCAGCGGGTGGCCCTGGAGCTGGTGGCACAGCGCGGGTACGCCCATGTGACGGTGGAGGACATAGCTGAAGCAGCAGATGTGTCTCCGCGGACCTTTTTCAACTATTTCGCATCAAAGGAAGCGGCACTGCTCGGTGTCGACCCAGAGCGCGCGGAGGTCTTGCGACGGCGGATAGCCGAGCAGCCTGCTTCCATGAGCCCGATCGAGGTCCTCGAGTCCGTGCTGGTGGACGAGGTGAGCACGATTTCCAGGCAGTTGGACGACCTTGGCGGCGACACAGCCGAGTGGTTGCGCTGCATGAAGGAGGCTCAGGTCGACCCAGACTTGGTCGCGGCCCGAGCCGCCCACCTGGCGTCCTTGGAGAGGGCATTGGCGGCTGGGCTGGCCGAGCGCCTTGGCACCGACCTGGCACGCGACCCCTACCCCGTGCTCCTGGCTAGCACGGCGATGGGTGTGATGCGGGCCGTCATGCTGACATGGGCACGGATGGGTGACGCGGTGGAGCCGAGCACCCTTGCTCGTGCCGCTTTCCGCTCCCTACGCGAGGGGCTCCCCCCGGGGTCTTTTGGGGACTTGTCGCAAATAGGAGCGCGGCCTGGGGAGGGGGCCTTGGCCCGGACGAGCCTGCTGCACGACCAAAGCGAGGTGCACCACCAGTGAGCCCCGTAGGCCGCGGCCCGACAGGCACAGTTGCAGAGGCGCCACCGGCGCAGGTGCTACCCGCGCTTAGCCACCGCCGGGTGCTTGTGGTCATCGGCGCGCTCATGCTCGGGATGCTGCTTGCCGCGCTCGACCAGACCATTGTCTCGACGGCGCTCCCGACGATCGTCGGCGACCTTGGCGGTGCTTCGCATATCACCTGGGTGCTCACGGCCTATTTGCTGACCTCCACTGTGTCCACACCGCTTTGGGGCAAGCTGGGGGACCAGTACGGCCGCAAGATGTTCTTCCAGGCCTCCATCGTGATCTTCTTGGCGGGCTCGGTGTTCTCGGGGCTCAGCGCCTCGATGGCCCAACTTGTGGCCTTTAGAGGGTTACAGGGCCTTGGGGCTGGCGGGCTAATGGTGGGGACGCAGGCGATCGTCGGCGATGTGGTCTCGCCCAGGGAGCGGGGCCGTTACGTCGGGCTGTTCGGCGCCGTTTTCGGGGTTGCGAGCGTCGTGGGCCCCCTGTTGGGGGGCGCGTTCGTGGACGACCTCTCTTGGCGATGGATTTTCTACGTGAACGTCCCGATCGGCGTAATTGCACTGGTCGTAGTGGGCGCGCAGGTGCCAAGCCAGCTGGCCAGGGTGCAGCACATGGTCGATTACTTGGGAGCGGCGGCGTTGACTTTAGCTGCTAGCGGTTTCGTGCTTTTTACGAGCCTTGGAGGCACGACTTACAAGTGGGGCTCGTTGCCGATGGTCCTGATGGCGAGCGGCGGTGCCGTAATGTTGGCAGTCTTTGTCCTCGTTGAGCGGCGGGCAGCCGAGCCCGTGCTGCCCTTGCACCTATTTGCCAACCGCACATTTTCCGTCACGAGCGTGGTGGGGTTCATCGTCGGCTTCACGATGTTCGGCGCCATCACTTACCTGCCCGTGTTCTTCCAAGTGGTGAAGGGCATGTCCCCTACGGCTTCGGGCGTCGAGCTGTTGCCCTTGATGGCCGGGCTCTTGGTCGTGTCTACGTTGTCCGGCCAGGTCATTGCCAAGACTGGCAAGTACCGCTTCTTCCCGGTCGCCGGTTCCGCTGTGACCGCCCTTGGCCTTTACCTGCTCTCGCGCGTGTCGCTTGGCACCCCAACAGGCAGAGAAGTCATTTACATGCTCGTGCTGGGGCTCGGCCTCGGCGGGGTAATGCAGGTACTGGTAATCGTGGTGCAAAACGCCGTCCCTCATAGCGAGCTTGGGGTGGCGACGTCAGGGGCTACCTTTTTCCGCTCCATAGGAGGGTCCTTTGGGACCGCGGTTTTCGGGGCTATTTTCTCCAACGTCCTTTTGGGCAACCTGGTGCGGGACCTGCACAAGTCCAAGTTGCCAGGGGGCCTTGCCAGCGCAGACGTAACGCCGGCTGTGCTCTCTCACCTTCCCACGCTGGTGCGCCACGGCCTAGAGCTGGGCTACGCTCAGTCGGTCCAAGCCGTCTTCGTGGTCTCCGTGCCCATTGCTGTCGTCGCGTTTGTGGCTGCGTGGTTCATACCGCATGTCGAACTGAGGCGCTGGGCCAGCGACGGCCCTGGCGCGGGGCGCAAGGCGGACGTGGCGGGAGACGAAAGCCAGCTGGTAGCCGTGCCGGTAGAGCTGTAAGGGGCGGTAAGTGAGGTTCGTCAGTTGTACCGGCCTCAATCGGGCACATAGTACGACCGCGCTCCATTTGGTAGCCGTGCTGGACGAGGCCGTAGCGGCGTAGGCCCGCTCTCGCCTTCGTCTCGCCTCCGTGCACTAACTGCCCTAGTCGGTTGGGACGTTTTACCCTAAGCGGGGGCAGTTGTGAAGATGTTCACTTACCCCATGGGGTATGAGCCGGGGCCGCAAAAGGTCGCAGAACAGCCAGCCGCGGCGGCGGCTCAGCCAGCCGGGGCGGTGCTTGACGAACAAGAGATCCGTCGGATAGCCCGGGAGGAGCTGAGCGCCGCAATGAAGCGGGACCCTGCCAGCGCCAAGGCGAGCATCATAGCTTCCAAGGGGACACTTGACTGGGCCTACCCACCACTGATCCTGGCCACGGCAGCAGCAGCGTCTGGCATGGAGACTGCCATCTTTTTTACCTTCTACGGTCTCAACATCATCCACAAGGACTTCGACCGCTTGCTCAAGGTGTCACCACTTGGCAACCCAGCCATGCCGATGCCAGTCACGATGCCGAACATGGTGCTCGGGGCACCGGGCATGGGTGCGGTGGCTACGAAGATGATGAAGGCAAAGTTTGCGTCCAATAAGGTCGCCACCATCGGGGAGCTGCTCAGCTCGGCCCAAGAGCTCGACGTGCGCCTTATCGCTTGCCAGATGACGATGGACGTTTTCGGTTACAAAAAAGAGGACTTCATCGATGGCGTGACGTTTGCTGGGGCAGCAGCCTTCCTGGCTGATGCTCGTCACTCGCACTTGACACTGTTCATTTAGAGGAGGCTTTGATGGCTACAGCTGAGACACCAACCCAGGGCGGGGCAGCCGAGGGCGGGCCTGAGCCCGAAGCTGACGTCGTCTTGGACGTAAAAGGCCTGTCGTGCCCCATGCCGGTAGTAAAGACGGCCAAGGCAATAAAGGAGCTGCAAAGCGGCCAAGTGCTGAAGCTCTTGGCCACCGACCCGGGTGCCATCGCAGACATCCCGGCTTGGGCCGAGACCACCGGCAACACGGTCCTGACCTGGCAACAGTCAGATGGCACCATCACCTTCTGGGTACGCAAGGAGGCCTAAAGTGGCTGAGCAAGAGAAGTTGGTCTTTATGGTGACGCACGGGCCTGACGACCCCGAGCTGGCCACCCTGCCGTTCGTCATGGGTGCCGCTGCTTTGGCGTCAGACATACAAGTAGTTATGGGTTTCCAGGGCGAGGCCTGCCTTCTCGTCAAAAAGGGCGTGGCTGAGACGGTCCAAGTACCGGAGTTCACGCCCCTGGCAACGTTGCTTGAGACCATCACTGAGCTGGGCGGTAAGTTGCTTGTCTGCTCGCCGTGCCTGAAGAGCCGCAACCTTGGCCAAGAAGATCTCGTCGACGGCTGTGAAATAGTCGCAGCAGCGCGCTTTGTCGCCGAAGTGACCTCGGCGACCAGCACGCTTGTCTACTGATATATAAGGAGGAAAAGGTGACAACCATGAGCGAAGCGGACCTGGCGCAGCTAAGTGCTGCAAAAGTCGTGGACGCTCGGGGAGCTGCATGCCCCGGGCCGTTGCTGGAGGCGAAGAAGTCAATGGCCACAGTAAAAGTGGGTGAGGTCTTAGAGCTGTGGTCTAGTGACGCTCAGACGAAGAACGACGTCTCTGCCTGGTCTACCAAGGTTGGCCATGAGTTCCTCGGTGCGGTCGCGTCTGAGGGGTACGAACGCGTGTTCATACGCCGCGGGAAATGAGCCACAATGCCCTCTGCCCCGCGTGTGCTCGTCTTTTCGACCAATAACATTTCTGACCCCGGGATCGACCTGGCCGGTAGCTCTCACTTGCACTACCCGCCGCAGGCAGTTGTCATCAGCTTGCCCTGTACGAGCGGGATAAAGCCCGCGTGGATCTTGCACGCACTGCAGCGAGGTTTCGACGGGGTTTTTATTGCTTCTGACGGTGAGGAGTGCGCCTACCTTTCGGACTGCTCTCAGCGCTCCGCGAAGATAGTCGCGAAGGCGCAAGAGCTGATGGCCGAAGCTGGTATCGACGGGCGTCGGCTCAAGATAGCGGCCATATGCTCAGTATGCGCCGAGCCGTTCGCCCGCCAGGTGCGCCAGTTTTGCGATGACCTGTCACGGCTGAGCCCAGGCGAGATGGTGGCCTGAGATGGCACCGGAGATGGACGGCAATTGGGACGCCGTTGTAGTTGGCAGCGGCATTGGGGGGATGGAGTCAGCCCTGAAGCTCGGGGACATGGGTTACCAGGTGCTGGTAGTGGAGAAGGAGCCAAGCGTTGGCGGGAAGATGATCCTGCTTTCGAAGGTCTTCCCGACCCTGGACTGCGCTAGCTGTATCTCCACTCCGAAAATGGCGGCAACGGCTCACCACCCGAACGTGACAGTCATGACCGGTGCCCACGTGGAGCGGGTGGCCCCGAAGGCTGACGGGACTTTCACTGTCAAGGTGCGCCAGGAGCCGCGCTTTGTGGACACTGCAGCATGCACGGGCTGCCGTCAATGCGAAATGGCTTGCACGGTTTCTGTCCCAGACCAGTTCAACGGGGAGCTCGTTTCACGGCGGGCCGCTTACATCGCATTTCCCCAGGCAGTGCCGCAAAAGGCGCTCATAGAGCGGGCGGGTACCTCGCCTTGCACCTACAATTGCCCGGCGGGCATAAAGGCTCATGGCTATGTGTCGCTCGTACGTTCGGGACTGTACGAGGAGGCTTTTGACTTAGTAGCTGAGACAACCCCACTGGTCGGGAGCTTGGGGCGAGCGTGCTACGCGCCCTGCGAAACGGCGTGCACTCGTGGGAGCCTAGAAGGCCCGGTGCCTATCCGGCGCCTCAAGCGTTTTGTAGCTGACAAGCACTATGGTTCTGTAGCCGCAGGCGAGCGCAAGGGTGTAGCGCACAGCCCGAGCGGTAAGCGGGTGGCAGTAGTCGGGTCTGGCCCGGCAGGGCTCACTGCAGCGTGGCAACTGGTTCGCAAGGGCCACCAGGTGAAGATATTCGAGGCCGGGCCCGAGCCCGGTGGGGCGCTGCGGCTGGCGATACCGTCCTACCGGCTGCCGGTCGAGGTGGTCGAGCGTGATATCGCCAACCTTCGGGATGCCGGAGTGGAGGTGCAAACGGGGGCCAAGGTGGAGGACCTCGGGGCTCTGCGCCGAGAAGGCTATGACGCGGTCGTGGTCGCGACGGGCACCCCTTTGCCGGCCAAGCTGCGAGTGCCGGGTGAAGACGACGTCCCTGGTGTGCTCCCCGCTCTCGGGTTCCTCCGTGACATCAAGCTCGGCCAGGCACCGGACCTGACCGGCCGGGCAGTCGTGGTCATAGGCGGGGGCAACGTGGCGATAGACGCAGCTCGGAGCGCGTTGCGCTTAGGGGCGCGTTCCGTGCGCATGGCCTGTCTCGAGCGTCGTGGGGAAATGCCGGCCTATGGTTGGGAAGTAGACGAAGCGCTGTCCGAAGGCGTAGAGCTTCACGACGGGTGGGGCATAGCCGGTTTTGCCGAGCAAGACGGCGCTGACGGCAAGGGCGCCCTGCGGGCTGTCCAGCTAAAGCGTTGCACTTCTGTGTTCGGTCCCGATGGCCGCTTCAATCCCACCTATGACGAGTCTGAGCGCTCCGAGCTGGCCTGTGACATCGCGGTGGTGGCGATCGGTATGAGCGTCGACGTGGCAACCTTCCCAGAGCTGGCCGCGGGGGGCCGAGCTCTGCAGGCCGACTCAGTGACCATGCAGACGTCGCTGCCGTGGGTGTTCGCTGCCGGCGACGCAGTTACTGGCCCGTCCACGATCGCCAAGGCCGTGGGCCAAGGTCGCCGGGCTGCGCACATGGTCGACCGCTGGCTGTCGGGGATGCCCCTGGACGGCTTCGAGGAGCCACTGCCCCAAGTTGAGCAGTCGAGCGTCTTGGCTCGCCAGAGCTCTCACAGCTACCGGGCGCCCTTGCCTCCAGTCGAAAGCGCGTCGTCCCGGCCAAGGGACTTTGCTGAGACCGAGCCGGCTTTGAGCGAAGACGAGGCCAGGACGGCGGCCAGCCGTTGCCTGGACTGCGGCGTGTGCTCCGAGTGCCACCAGTGCGTCAACGCTTGCCCAGCTGGTGCCATCCACCTTGACATGAAGCCGACCGAGATCGAGCTCGAGGTCCCGACTGTCGTCGTTTCGACGGGGTACAACTTGTTCGCTGCCGAGAAGAAGCCGCAGTACGGCTATGGGCAGTTCCCGAACGTCATAACGGGCGTGCAGATGGAGCGGCTCCTTGCCCCGACGCGTCCTTACAACTCGGTGCTACGCCCGTCGGACGGCAAGGCCCCTGAGCGGGTTGCCTATGTCATGTGCACTGGTTCACGTGACCAGACTGTGGGCAACCCGCTTTGTTCCAAGTTCTGTTGCATGTACTCGCTGAAGCAGGCGCAGCTGATCATGGGGGCGCTGCCGTTGGCGGACGTCACGGTCCACTACATCGACATAAGGGCGGTAGGCAAGGGCTACGAAGAGTTTTTCGAGCAGGCAAAGGCGATGGGCACCAACTTTATAAGGGGCCGCGTAGCCTCCATCAAGCAAACCGACAACGCGAACCTCCTGCTGCGTTATGAAGACGTGGACGGCAACGGTGGCCTGGGAGAGGCAGAGTACGACCTTGTAGTGCTGGCTGTCGGAGTGCAGCCGAACCCTGAAGCAGCGGGCCTGTTCGGGCCGGGTGAGCTGGGTCTAAACCCCTACGCCTATGTGGACGAGCCTGACGAGGACGTGAACCCGGCAGCCACTGGCATCCCGGGGGTGTTCGTCGCTGGTTCCGCTTCCGGCCCACGCGACATACCCGAATCGGTGCTCCATGCAGGGGCGGCAGCTGCACAAGCTGCGGCCTGGATAGAGGGTCACCGACGAACAAGGTCCCGGCAGAGAGGGGAGGTTGTGGCCGTATGAGCGGGGATAGTCGAGAGGGCAAAGCCCGGAGCAGGGACGCCAAAGAAGCTGAAGCCGGAGCCAAGGAGGCCCAAGGCGAAAGCAAGGAGGCCCAAGGCGAAAGTGGAGCAGGGCGGCGCATCGGCGTTTACGTGTGCCACTGCGGCGGCAACATCTCGGACTACGTGGACGTGGCGAAAGTCGTCGAGGAGGCACAGGCTCAGCCAGGCGTCGTGGTGGCGCGTGAGGCCATGTTCACATGCTCTGACGCCACTCAGAGCGAGATCGTCCGTGACATCGAGGAAAACCACCTTGACGGCCTGGTGGTAGCTTCTTGTTCGCCAAAGCTGCATACGCTGACTTTCCGCGAAGTTGCAAGGCGGGCGGGCCTCAATCCCTATGAGTACACACAGGTGAACATCCGTGAGCAGTGCTCATGGGCTCACACCGACGACCGTGAGGGGGCTACTCAAAAGGCGGCCAGGCTTGTCCGAGCCGGTATCGCCCGGACAGCCCTGTCGCAGCCGCTTGAGCCGCTTAGCGTCGAGACGACCCCCAGAGTGGTGGTGATAGGCGGGGGGGTGGCGGGCCTGCGAGCCGCAATTGGCGTTGCCGACATCGGCCTGCGGGCAGTTTTGGTCGAGCGCGAGGACCACCTGGGCGGGCTAGTTGGCTCGCTCGGTGAGATGTCACCGCACGGCCGCTCAGGCCAAGAGGTGGTCGCGCGGCTGACGAGCGAAGTGGAAAAGCGGCCGAACATAACTGTTTACACTGGCGCCGAGGTGGTATCGAAGTCTGGGACTTACGGCAACTACCACCTCGTCGTGCGCAGGGGAGACGAGCTGGTAGAGCTGGACGCCGGCCAGGTGATCGTGGCAACTGGGGCCAAGTCTTACGAGCCGGTCGAAGGGGAGTACGGCTATGGCATGAGCGGCGTAATCACGCTGCCTCAACTTGAGGCGTTGCTTGTCAAAGGTGATGGGCCGCTCGTGCACGAGGGCCGGCCAGTGCGCACTATCGCCTATATATATTGCGTCGGCAGCCGCAACGAGGAGCACCCCTACTGCTCTCGCTTTTGTTGTAGCGCGGCAGTGCACACAGCCTTGCGCGTGGCAGCGCGCAACCCTGGTGTACGCCAGTACCACCTTTACAGAGACCTCCGCACCTATGGGACAAACGAAGTACTGCTGTCGCAGTCCCGCCAGCGCGGCTCTGTTTTTATGCGCTTTGCCGATGACGACCCCCCGCAAGTGGCCCGCGACGACCGTGGCGACAAAATCCAGGTGAGCGTTCGCGACCAATTGACTGCAGGAGAAGAGCTCACTATGGCCGTCGACCTGGTGGTCTTGGTGACCGGCCTCGTGCCGCGGGACGACCCAGAGCTGGTAAATGTTTTGAAGCTGCCAGTTGGCAGGGACGGCTTTTACAACGAGATCCACCCGAAACTTCGGCCAGTGGAGACTGTTGTAGACGGCGTTAGCATTTGCGGCGCCTGCCAAGGTCCCAAGACTTCTGCAGAGGCGGTGGCATCGGGCTTGGCAGCGGTGGCTTTAGCCGGGTCTCTCTTGAAAGCCGGGGTAGCCCAGCTAGACCCCCAGGTGGCGACGGTCAACCCCAGCGCCTGTGACGGCTGCGGCAGCTGCGTGAGCGCCTGCCCGTTTGGGGCTATTTCCATGGTCGACGGCCTGGCTGTAGTCGACCCTTCCGGTTGCAAAGGCTGCGGCGGGTGCGTGCCAGTGTGCCCACGTGACGCTATCGACCTCAAGGGTTACTCGGACGCCCAGGTGCGGGCTGCTATCGATGCTCTAGCTAAAGACGCGCTGGTCGAGGGAGCAAGGGCATGAGAAGGGACCCTCGTGAGGTTGTGCGCGACGAGCCGTTTGTGCGTCGTCGTTTGATCGAGGCACTGCAGGGCGGTCCCTTGACTGTGCCGGAGCTGGCTTCGGCCACTGGTTGGCCCACGGAGGAAGTCATGGTCTGGGTTATGAGCATGAGGAAGTACGGCTACCTGGCTGAGGAGCCGGGTAACGATGCTGACGGCTACTACCGCTACAGGGCGGTGAAGAAATGACGAGCACCGCGCCAGCGCTGGACGGTGCGGCCTCGGGGAACGCCGCTCTGGGCGGGCACTTAGCCGGTCACGGTGTTTCTGGGGCATTGTTCAGCCAGCTGCAGGACTTGGGCGAATTTGATGCCGATGCGTGCATGAACTGCGGGGTGTGCACAGCGACCTGCCCGCTTGGGACCGGCCTGTTGCCTCGTCGTCTGTTCCGTTACGCGGTGCTCGGGATGGCGGACCGGGTGCGCTCCGAGCAGGAAGCAGTGTTCTCCTGCTTGCTCTGCCGGGCGTGCGAGAGCGCTTGTCCTGGTGGGGTGCATATAACCGGCAACGTCTTAGTCCTGCGTAATTGGCTGCTTAGAGACTGGGGAGAAAGCTGATGCCGTTACCAACTGAAGATGTGGTAGGCGTGCTGGCCGACAACCTTCGCCGCCGAGGTTCTGTCTTGCCCATCCCCGTCAGGCGGGCAGCGCGCTGGGCGAGGGAGCTGGACTTGCCCCGAGGTGGGCCGACGGTCCTTTATACCGGCATGATGTACCAGCTCGTGCCGCACATCGAGCGCCTGGTGGCCTGGGAGAGGTACGTGGACGCCCCAGCTGTGGCCAAGCACTTGGGGCCGGCGCGGCTAAAGCGCGTGACTGGGTTGGCCCGACGGGCCAACCGGCACATTAACGGGCTTGGCCTCATCGGCTTGTTGCCGGTCGGCAAGGGTGAGCACGACCGAGTGCCTGCCAATGTGGCGCTGCTGCTCCGTCAAGCAGGGGTCAGTTTCGGCTATCTTTACGAGGACGACCTGTACGCCGGCACGCTCGCCTGGGACCTTGGGGCACGCGAGGCGGTGACAGAGCATGCCCGCAAGGTCGCTGCCATTTTTGTCAAGCACGGGGTGCGCGAGGTGATCACGATCGACCCTCACACCACCCACATGCTGCGCAGTGTTTACCCAGAACTTGTGCCTGGTTACGACGTTACAGTGCGTAGCTACCTGGAGGTGCTGGCTGAGCGCGGGTTCCCTTCTTTAGCTGGCTCTAGCGCCAAGCGAGAGCGAGTGACCGTGCACGATTCCTGTGTGTACGCGCGTTACGAGGGCGTGGTGGGGGAGCCCAGGGCGCTGTTGCAGGCCGCCGGGCTTAACATTGTGGAGCCGGAGAACTCAAAGGAGCGCACATGGTGCTGCGGGGGGCCGGCCGAGTCCCTCTACCCCGAGAAGGCAGCCGCAGTGGCTGCAACCCGTGTTGGCGAGCTGAGCGCAGCGGCTCCCCAGTGCGTGACGATGTGCCCGATCTGCTTGGTAAACCTGCGGAAAGCCGCGGATGGCAAGGTGCGTTTCCGCGACATTTCCGACTATTTGGTCGAGGCCTTGGGCACTTCTAACGGCCCTGCTGGTGCTGGTGGCCGCGGCCTCGGCCAAGCGGTGACTTCCCCTCGAGCTGAGATGGTGACGAGCTCACCGAGATGAACGGGGGGCCGTCCAGGGCAGCGCACCCGTAGCGGCCCCTTACCGTCGGCAGAGCTCACCAAGACGGCGCAGTCGTGACCATAGAACTCTATGTGGGCCACCCGTCCAGTTGCTCGGGCCGTTGGGGAGCTGCCCAGGGGTAGTGGCTGCAGTGTGAGCTGTTCGGGTCGGAGGAGCACCCACACTGGCCTCTCTAAGCAGCGATTGCCTTCGGCGAGCTCGAGGCGCCCGAGAGCAGTGTCGACAGTCGAGCGTGCCGCGTTGGCGGCCAGTATGTTCGCCTCGCCCAAAAAGCGGGCTACGAACTGGTCTGCTGGCCGGTTGTAGACTAGCTCTGGAGGCCCGAACTGGCGGGTGCGGCCTTCGCTGATGATGCCCACCATGTCGGCTGCTGACAAGGCCTCTTGTTGGTCGTGCGTGACGAGCACCGTGGCCGTCCCTCAGGAGCGCAGGATGCCCATTACGTCGTGGCGAAGGGCAGCCCGCCCTCCGGCGTCTAGTGAGGAGAAGGGCTCGTCGAGCAGGAGGGCTTTTGGCTGACGGGCCAGTGCACGTACGAGTGCAACACGTTGTTGCCGGCCTCCGGACAGCTGGTGGGCATATCGTTTGCCGAAGCCTGCCAAGCCGACCAGGTCGAGGAGGTCGTTCACTGTGCCAGCAGCGCGTTCGGCGCGCCTGAGCCCGAACGCGACGTTCCTTGCCACGCTGAGGTGGGGAAAGAGGTTGCCCTCTTGGGTGACGTAGCCAACCCGGCGCTTGTCTGGCGGCACATAGCTGCGCGCAGAGTCGACCACCTCGCCTCGGATCTCGACGGTGCCGGTCCCAGGCCGCTCGAAGCCGGCTATAAGTCGCAGCAGCGTGGTCTTGCCGCTGCCGGACGCTCCCAGGACGGCAACTATGGATCCCTCTGGCACCTCCAGCTCAAGGCCATCGAGGGCCAGGGTGGTGCCAGGGTGGCGCCAAAAGATTCGGATATGTCCCGACAGCAAATAGCGTTCATGCAGCGGCCCCCAAAAGCTCCGGCCGAGCTGCTGGTGAAGCGTGGCCGTTGTCGTACCACCTGGCCGACAGGTAGGCGGGCAAAGCCGACACGACGACAAGCACGGCTGCATCAGGGGGCCGCCGAGCCGAAGGAGACCCCTTGTTCTGCGTAGGCCCAAAATTGTGTGGCCAGCGTTTGTTTGGCAGCCGGCACCAACAGGAGCGTCGCCGTGAGCTCCGTAGCGTCAGAAAGAAAGACGAAGCAAAACGAGGCCGTTGTAGAGAGTTATGGAGGAGCTGTGGGCCTCTGTAGCGCCCTGGGCGTTTCCCGTGCCACCGCAGGCGGCAAGAGCTCGCAGGGCTAGGAACGCTGCGGCACAGGCGGTCGGTCGCCGCCGAAGCCGTCCTGACCTTTTCAAATGGATCTTAGGTATACCTAATATTCTGCCCACGACCGGAAGTTAGGCAGGTCCTAGTGCTTCTGTCAAGCCGTTGCTACCCCGCTGGGGTATGCTCTGGTATAGTGCGCATGTGCCGGCAAAAGAGGCAACGCCGTACAACGAGACCAGCCGCTCGCAGGCTTTGGGCCATGACCCCTTAGCGCGGGGGACCGTTGGAGGGCAGGCCGGCGAGGTCGACGAGGTGGCCCCAGCCCATGTGCACGGCTACATAGCAGCCGGGGACAAGGAGGCACTGGCCAGGAGGATGCACCGCATCGAGGGACAGGTCCGGGGGATCGAGAAGATGATCGCCGAAGACCGTTATTGCATTGACATCCTGACCCAGATTTCGGCTGTTTCCACCGCCCTGGAGGCGGTGGGCGAAAAGCTCCTGGACGACCATGTGAGCCACTGCGTGGCTCGTGCGCTTTCTTCGGGGGACGAAGCTGCCGCTACCGAAAAGAGCAGGGAACTATTGGAGGCCGTCCACCGCTTCGTGCGGTCTCGTTGAGCGCGCTCGGATTAACCGTCCCGTAAGGGTGCTGCCCGTAGCGTCACCCGGGTGAGCTACGAGGGCATCACTGATAGGCGGCCACGCGCGGCTTTTTCCGGGGGTGCTGCCCCAGGTCGGCGGTCGCGCAGGCGGCGGCCTGGTGCTTTGCTTGGGCTTGTCGTGCTGGCCGGAGCAGCCGTGGTGGGCGTTGTGGCGGCGGCGCCGGGTAGCGCGGCGCGAAAAAAGCCGGCCAAAAGACTTGCTTCGGCAGGTGCCGCGCGGGTCGTGCCCAAAGTGGCCACGACTGAGCTTGCAGCGGTGGAATCTGGTCTTTTCCCATGGCAGCTCCAAGCGCCGATCAGCCGTGAGGCTGTGCTAGCGCTCAGCCCGGCTGGCACGGTCGTCTTGGCGGGCGGGCTGACGACAGGCGGCACTTCGGCCTCGGGCACTTACAGGCTTTCTACCACCACGGGCTCTCTCAGCCTCCTTGGTAGCCTGACCTCGAGCCTGCACGACGCCGCTTACGCTGTGGCGGGAGGTCATGGTTTTGTTTTTGGCGGTGGGACTGGGGTTGTGACGCGGGAAGTGGAAATGGTGACGGCGCAGGGTGCTGCTCACGTAACGGGCCAGCTCCCAGGCCCAAGGGCCGACGCGGCGGCTGTGGCAATTGGAGACGTGGCCTACGTGGTGGGCGGCTACAACGGGAGCGCCTTCACTCCAGACGTGCTGGCCACCTCCGACGGTGCACATTTTCGTCGCGTCGCCACGCTCCCGGTGCCGGTGCGCTACCCGGCGGTGGTGGCCATGGGTGGCCTCATCTATGTGCTCGGGGGGGAAGTGCAAGGTGGCGGGCCTACCGACGCAGTCCAGCTGGTCGACCCGGCCACGGGCTCGGCCAAAGTGATAGGCCGCTTGCCCATTGCCGTTTCGGGAGCGGCAGCTGGGGTGCTGGACGGCACTATCTACGTGGCCGGGGGCCTAGGCCCAGCCGGGCGCCCGCTGAGGCGCGTGTACGCCTTTGACCTGTCTCGAATTTCCTTCGAAAGGGCTGGCTCTTTGATGGTCGCAGTCGCGAACGCTGGCGCGGTGCCCAGCGGCGGGAGGCTCTACGTGGTCGGGGGCGAGACAGCCGGAGGGGCACCCTCGGCAGACGTGCAGTTCGTACGACCCGACCCGGCCTTCGGTACCGCAGGGTCGCCGGGAGCGGGCTCGCCATTTTACGGTGACAAGCTGCTGATCGCCGACCGTGGCAACAACCGACTGCTCGTAGTAGACAGCTCGGGCAGGACCACCTGGACTTACCCTTCGAAGACAGCGCCGCCCCCACCAGGCAGTTTTTATTTCCCAGACGACGCGTTTTTTATCCACCATGGGACAGCGATCATCTCCAACCAGGAGGAAAACGACACGATCGTGGAGATCGCGTACCCTTCCGGCCGTCTTTTGTTCTCGTACGGGCACGCTCACCAACCCGGCTACGCTCCCGGGTACCTGGACAACCCGGACGACGCGTACCTGCTGCGCAGCGGCCAGATCGTCGTGGCTGACCCTATGAACTGCCGGGTCCTGCTGATCGACCCAGTTTCTAAGAAAGTCCTTCGCCAGATCGGCACTGTCGGGGCTTGTGCGCACAACCCGCCTACGGAGCTTGGGTCCCCAAACGGTGATACGCCTTTGGCGGACGGCAACATCTTGGTCTCAGAGATCAATGGCAGTTGGGTGGACGAGTACACGCTAACTGGCCGGCTGGTGTGGGCCGTGCAGCTGCCTATCCGCTACCCGTCCGACCCGCAGCAGATCGGGCCTGACCGCTACCTGATCGCCGACTACGAAAGCCCGGGCGCGATCGTCGAGTTCAACAGGGCGGGCCAGGTGCTCTACCGCTACCAGCCGAGGTCTGGCCCAGGGGAGCTCAACCACCCGTCGCTCGTGGAGATGCTGCCTTCGGGGGTGTTCATGCTCAACGACGACTACAACGACCGAGTGATAGCGATCGACCCGGCCACGGGGGCAACAGTTTGGCAGTACGGGCAAACCGGCGTTGCAGGGACCGCGCCGGGCCTGCTCAGCAGCCCAGACGGCTTCGACATTTTGGGCCCTGGGGGCACAACGCCCACTCATCCTGTCACTGGCTGAAGGGGCCCGCTCGTCCTGTCACTATCTTGGGCAGGTCCCAGGTGCGTCATGCGGGCTTCATGCTGATGGTGTACAGATAGTGCCGTGAGAGCATTGGTGGCCGAGGACGACGCTGCCCTGAGGTCCGTCCTCGAAAGAGGCTTGAGGGAGCATGGCTACGTTGTCGACGCTGTGGCGGACGGCGAAGAGGCCCTTGGTTACCTCCGCACTTACGAGTACGAGGTCGCCGTGGTCGACTGGCGGATGCCCAAGCTCTCCGGCTTGGACGTGGTCCGGGCCGTGCGGGCGCGTCGCCTGGGTGTCCCTGTGCTGTTGCTCACCGCCAGGGACGCCGCGTCTGACAGGGTCATGGGCCTGGACGAAGGTGCCGACGACTACTTGGTAAAACCCTTTGACTTCGGGGAGCTGTTAGCAAGGCTGAGGGCCCTGCAGCGCCGTTCGCCAGCTTTGCAGGCACCCCGGCTAAGCGTAGGGGACGTCGTGTACGACCCGGCGACTCGAGAGGTCTGGGCCGGGTCACAAGGGCTGGTGCTTACGGCCACCGAGCAGTCCATCTTGGAGCTACTAATGCGACGCTCACCGGCTGTTGTGCCGCGACGTAGCATTGCGCTGCATGTGTGGGACGACGAGTCAGACGCGGTCGGTTCCAACACCATCGATGTCCACGTTGCCCGCATCCGGGCGAAGCTCGCCCCGGCTCACGCCCGCATAGAGACCGTGCGGGGCGTGGGTTACCGGGTGCTCCCTGCGTGACGAGAAGACTTTGGCGGCCGGGGCCCCGTTTTGGGCACGCCGCCCGAGTGGCTGCGGTCGTTGCCTTGCTAATCGCCGTGCTTTACGTCGCAGTTACGGTGACCTTTGACGTTGTCGATGCGAGGCACCTGGTCGCCCAGGTCGACCAGCGGTTGTCTGCAGGCCTCCAGCACACCTCGCGAGGCGGGGCACTGCAGGAAATCGGACGGGTGGCTACCGGTGAAGACGTGGACGACGCCCCGTTGCTTTTCTGGGTGGCTGGCGACCATGGGAAAGCTGTGCCGGTCAGCACGGCCGCACCGCAGCTGCCAGCTGATGACTGGTCAAAGTCGGGGCACGCGAGCACGGTCAGCCTGCGCCAGGGCCAGTTCCGCCTGATGGCCGTAAGAGTCCGGGGCGGCTGGGTGGTGGCTGGCCAAAGTTTGGCGGCCACAGAGCACGTTGCTTCCGCTCTCGCACGAGCTGAGCTCGTGGCTGGCCCCGTGCTGGTCCTGGCCATGTTCCTCGGCGCGCTGGGCATTGGGCTCATGGCCTCAGGACCAGTCGAAGCGGCACGGCAGCGCCAGCTTGAGTTCACGGCGGACGCTTCACACGAGCTGCGCACGCCGCTCAGCGTCATTGAAGCGGAAGTGGACCTCGCTCTCGGTGCCGACCGGGATGCCGCCAGTTACAGGGGGACGCTCGAACGGGTACGTACCGAGGGCAAACGCTTGCGGCGCATAGTGGAAGACTTGCTATTTTTGGCGCGCTTTGGTTCCCAGCCGGCATCGCCGGCCCACGAAGTCGTTGACCTGGCCACGCTGGCTGAGGGCTGTGCACAGCGTTTCGCAGCGGTGGCGAGGGCAAAGGGGGTCAGGCTTTCGGTGTCGTGCGAGGACGAGGCAATGGGAGTTGCGCTTGTGGAAGCACCTGCCAGCTGGGTGGACCGTCTCTGTGGGGTGCTTGTCGACAACGCCTGCCGCTTCGCGGGTGCTGGCGGGGCGGTCAGGGTCCTGGTGAGAGCACAGGGTGCGACCGTGAGCCTGGCAGTCCAGGACAGCGGCCCGGGCATACCGCCTGAGGAGCGCCCCTTCCTGTTCGACCGCTTTCATAGGGGCAACGACAGCGGCGAGGGAGCCGGGCTCGGCTTGGCCATCGCCGATGCTGTGGTGCGCTCGACCGGTGGCAGGTGGCGTGTGGCCAGCTCACCGGAAGGAGGTGCCCACATGGAGGTTTCTTGGCGTCGGGCCACCTCGGAGAGCACCACCTAGGCCACAGGCTTGCTAGCCGCCTGTACAACACCGGGCGTGAGCACTTCGAAGAAGTCACGGGCTTCCCGTACCGGCGGCAGGTAACGCTCAGCGGAGCGTTGCATCTGCGGGTAAAGCTTTGTGCCTGTAACGTCGGTCGGGTGGTTGAAGGGGTGGGAGTAGAAGTTGAACGTCACCCATTCGGGGTTTATGTCGAGAGTCATGGCTCTTACGGCACCGGCACGTTGCAGGGACTCGGCTAGGGTTTTGGCGCTGAGAGCGGGCCCGGCTACGTAGACGAGCGCACCGTCGGAGGTGACACCGACGCCGCTACGAGGCACGATGTAACCTCCGCCCAGGGTATAGCCCCAGATCGCGTTGTCCGTGTAGGTCGCTGAGGGAGCAAGGTGGCCATCGTCCACTAAGAGCACCACGTTTTGCAGCACAGACTGGACCTGTGGCGTCATGTGGACATCCCGGTCCCATGCGCCGATGTCGACACGGCCGTTGTCGTAGATGACAAGCGAAGCAGTGCCTGGTCGGAGAGGCACGCCGACCTTTCCCTCAAGGTAGATGCCTCCGTTGGCGTCTTGGAAACGGAACCCGCCGTTGAACGCAGCCGCGAGGTAGGGCAGCTCGGCTGTGGTCACATAGGGCGGGTGAGCCCATGTTCCTCCAGGTTCGGTTGACCCCGGGACCAGTTCGAGGCGCAATAGCCTCGTGTCTATCCATACCGCCGTGGTGATCTGGCTGGTATAGACGTCATCGGCCCTGAACTGTGCGACGTACATTGCTGGCATCCCGTGCACGAGAGGACCGGTCGGTTGCCACTGGCCTTCACCTGCGAGAGCGGGGTGCACCAGCAGGGGCACGGGCGAAGGTGGCGGCAACCCGGGCGGGCTAGTGGTCGTCGTGGTGACTGGAGCCTCGGCTTTGCCCGTTACAGCACCTGTGCGCGAAGAGCCGGCCGGTGCCGTGCCGGTCGGCTGTGCTGGCTGTGCCGTGCCTTCGGGAGCAGGCACCTTGTTCAAGCCTTTGGGCTGGCCGCCTTTGGCCGGGGCTTGCATGGAGTAGTAGATCTCTTCGAACTTCTGAGCCACTAAGCCGGCGTGGTGAGCCCTTAGCCAATCAGCCCATTTGGCAGCGAAGCTCTGGTTGCCCGGCGACAAAGCCGCGCCTACGACTGACGTGCTGAAGAGCCCTAGGCCCAGCACAGAGACCGCGACCAGGGTACGCCACCTTAGGGAGCGACGACGGTGGCGCCGGTACCGCGGGGCCGGTTTTTTGCTTGCCACAGCCGTACCTTGGCCTACAAGCCTTGCGCCAAGATTAAAAAGCTCGCCAACATGTAATCGTGTTGGGGCGTTGTCCCTCGTCAGCGCCGCAAAAACTTTGCTTCACGCTCCCGTCAGGTACGGCTGAGACTCTGAGGCAGGTGTGGAGGACACCGAAATTACTGGGTGGTGAGAAGGTCAGTGCTCGTGGGACTGTGCTCCTTGCCATGACGGCGCTTTTGGGTGTGGGGCTTGCGGTCCACGGCTACGGCCATGGCCTTGTCGTCAGCGGAACAACAGGGCCGCTCGGCCGGGCTGAGGCCAACGCAGCAGCGCCGCTGGGAGCCAAGGCGCGGGGCTCGTCAACGACCACTGCGGCCAGCTCTTCGCCAAAGACGACGCTCAAGCACCCGAGCAGGCCGCCGACCACAGTGACAGGCCGAGCCCGTTCGGCTGGCACATCTTCGGGCACTTCGTCTTCGACTGGCCAGAAGCTAGGGCCTCCGCTTTCGTCTACTCCCTATGCCGCCTACGCTTACCAAATTTACCCGGGCCCTGAGACGAGCCAGGCGCAATTAGCAACAGCGGGTTTTGCCATCAAAGTGTCTGTTAGCCAGGGCCACATAACGGTCAGCGCCCAAGCCAACGGCAGTTCCGGGCCGCCCCAAGTGACCACGTACCCTGCAGGTGACCGGGTGTACTTTATCGAGGCTAGCTTCGGCGACGACTCTGGGAACGCTGATTACAGCTACGGCGATGATGGCCTCGTCGTCACTAACTCGAAAGGTCAGATAGTCGAATGAGACAAGCTGAGAGCGCCGCTGTCACAGTCGGGCGCGCCAACCAGGTCCCTCAGCGTGCTAGGGCAACATCGCGCTCTGCCTACCAAAGCAACCACCCGCACGATGGCGCCGGCATGGCTCCTCGTCGCCGAGCCCTGGCACGCAAGGCGCCCTTTTCGCAAGACGGCTTTCCCGGGTTCGCGCAAAACTGGGCGCCAATTTTCGCTCGTACGCTTCTCGGGCTGGTGCTCGCTTGGTTCGGTTACCACGAGCTGGTCGTCCCCCGGCTGTGGACTGGCTACGTGCCGTTGTTGCCAGCGACGTCAACGGTCTCGGTCGTCTTGGTCCTGGCGCACGGTTGGGCAATGTTGGTCCTTGCAGCGGCTTTGGTCGCCGGTATTGCCCCTCGCTTGGCGGGCTCAGTCGCAGCCCTGCTGCTAGCTGAGATCGTCATTTCGCTGACTGTTGCGCACGGCCTGTCTGACCTTGTGCTCCGCGATGTCGGGGTCCTCGGTCTAGCTGTGGCAGTGTCCGGCCAGGCGGCACCGGCGTTCGTGCTGGCGTCTCCCTCGCGTCCTCGGGCGCAGGTTCGCGACCAGCGGCGGCAACGAGAGGAGCCGGCAGCCAGCGAGGTCCTCTGAGCGTGGCCCTGGGCACCTGATGTGAGCTTTGCAGGACTTTTCAGCGGCCCCAGCGCAGGTACGTGACCGACGTGGTGCACTGAGCGAGGACGTCTGGCAAAGGTTCGACGCCGAGCCCTGGTTCCGTCGGGACAGCTAGGCGCCCACCCGGTTGCAGGACGAACGGCTCCGTCAGGTCCTGGTGCCAGTAGCGGTCGGACGCAGAGATGTCACCTGGCAATGTGAAATTGGGAAGCCCCGCCAGTGCGACGTTGGCTGCGCGGGCCAGCCCGCTCTCTAGCATCCCTCCGCACCAAACGGGCACATTGAGGGCGGCGCAAGTATCGTGCGCGCGTCGGGCCTCGAGGTAACCGCCCATGCGGCCGGCCTTTATGTTGACGACCCGGCAAGCTCCCCGAGCAATAGCGTCTGCTGCCGCTCGTGCCGAGGTTATCGGCTCGTCCAAGCAGATGGGGGTCTTCAGCTGGCGAGCCAGGGCGGCGTGGCCCGCTAGGTCGTCCTCAGGTAGAGGTTGTTCGATGAGCGAGAGCTCAAAGTGGTCCAGTTTGGCTAAGTGGGTTGCGTCCGCCAGGCTGTAGGCACCGTTGGCGTCCACTTGGAGGGCCAGGGCCGGGAAGTGCTCCCGCACAGCGCTCACCGGCTCGAGGTCCCAGCCCGGCATTATCTTAAGCTTGACCCTTTTGTAGCCCTGGTCTTGGTAGCCGGCCACGACGTCCAGCAACTCCGCGACCGAGGCCGTGGTCCCGACCGCGACGCCGCTTGGGACCGACGTGCGGGCGGTCCCGAAATAACTAGCCAACGATTGGCCCTTGGCCCTTAGCTGGGCGTCGAGCAAGGCCATTTCTAGTGAGGCTTTGGCCATAAGGTGTCCCTTCACTGGTGCGAGCACCGGTGCCACCTGCTCGGCGGTCGGCTCCGGCGCCAAAGCCGCCAGCCTCGGCACTAGGTGGTCTCTTATGACCGCAAGCGCGCCGTCCACGTACTCGGGAGAATAGGTGGGAGAGCTCATCGCCGAACATTCCCCCCAGCCTTCGCTGTCCGGCCCGCTCACGTGGACAACTAACAGCTGACGGACCGTCTCGGTCCCCAGTGCTCCCCCGAACGCGGAGACGAGGGGCATGGCGAGCTTGCGCAGTTCTACGACCTCTAACTTCACGCTGACCTCCACAGCCGTTGTTGTCGTGAGGCCCAGGCTAAACAACGGCTTAGCTGTCGTTGTCGTGGGCCAGTTGCCTTGCTTGGTGCAAGCGAGCACGACTGTACAGGTCCTGCTGTGCTAACAGCGCCACCTTGGTTGTCGTTGCAAGCTATGGTGGCGGCGTGAGCGAGGCAAACCGTGACGAGGTCGTCGGCCGGACTGCCCATGTCAGCATTGCGATCCCCGGTGGTAGCAAGCCTGGCGAGGTGATAGTGAGGGTGCGGGGCGGGACCGAGGCCTACATTGCGTACTCATCTGAGGCAGTGGAGCTGGGAGCCCAAGTGGTCGTCGTAGCCGACCGTGGGGCTCGTTCAGTTGAGGTGGCAGCAATCTAGCTGCCGGACTAAGGAGGAAATGCAATGTTCGGCTGGAGAGTCCCATCACCAAATGAAGCAATGCTGATATCAGGAGGCAAGGGCCACGGTGACGCCCCGTTTAAGATAGTCGTGGGGCACGGTGCTTTCGCCCTGCCTATCCGCAACCGCGTGTCGTTCCTCACCCTGGCTATGCAGGAGTCGGAGGTGGCTGAGCCGTGCGTTACCCAGCAGGGCATCACGTTGTTCGTGAAGGCGGTGATCGCCTTCAAAGTAGGTGACGACCCCGAGTCGATCGCAAATTCAGCCCGGCGTTTCCTAGAAGACCAAAGCTCGATGCCAGCATTGGTGGGCCGCATCTTCGCGGGCCACTTGCGCAGCATCGTGGGCTCGATGACCGTGGAAGACATCATCAGGGAGCGCCAAAAGCTGGCTTCTGAGGTACTGGACGCTTCCAAGCCGGAGATGGCAAAGTTGGGCTTGGTGGTCGACTCTTTCCAGATCGAGTCGATCGACGACGGCCAAGCCGGCTACATCCTGGCTTTGTCCCAGCCGCATATCGCGGCCGTCAACCAGGCTGCCCAGATCGCACAGGCTCAAGCCGACCAGGCTGCTGCCAAGGCACGGCAAGAGTCCGAGCGCAACCAGGCTGAGTACCAACAAGAGACCTCCGTGGCCAAGGCACAGTACCAGGCGCAGATCGACCAGGCGCAGCAAACGGCCGCCCAGGCAGGGCCCTTGGCGCAAGCCCAGGCCCAGCAGGCCGTGCTGGCAGAGCAAGCCAAAGTGGCAGCAGCGACCGCAGAACTTCGCCGCCAGCAACTTGTGGCCGAAGTGCTACGCCCGGCTGAAGCCGAGGCGGAGAAGGTGCGTACCTTGGCTAAAGCAGAAGCCGACGCCACCCGTTTACAAGCAGAGGCGACCGCCACTCGGGGCGGAGTCGTGATGGAGCGGATGCTGGTAGAAAAGATGCCTGAGATCGTGGCTGCTGCCGCCGGCGAACTGCGCCATGCGAACGTCACCGTCTTGAACGGCTCGCAGGGCCTCGCAGAGCTTGTGGCTGGCCTGGCAACACAGGCCGGCTCGATCTTGGAGGTGCTGAGGAGCGCTAACGGGACCAAGTCAGCGGGCACGGCGGGAATGTCCGCCGCTACTAGCCATGATGGTCAAACCATGCCCGGGGCGTCCTAGGCGCACCGACCATGTCTGTTGACTGCCCCAGGCCGGAGATGTAGGAGCAGCCGTCCCCTTTGAAGGCGGCCTGAGCGCACGGGTCGCATGCCCTGTGGTTGCTTAGGCCCACAGCTGGCTTAAGTCGAAGGGCACGACTGCAGCGTGGCCGCTTGGGCCAGCCTCTGCGACGGGTAGCCATGGCCGGCCGAGAGGTGGCACTTCCTCGTGACCTAGGAGCGGTGCCACATCTGGGCCTAGGAAACGGCTCATGGGCGCGAACGAATGGCGGTCATCAAAGGCAAAACGGTGGTGCGGTACCCGTAAGGGCGCGTATAGGAAAAGTTCGTCCCTTGCACGCGTGACCGCCACGTAGAACAGGCGCTGTTCCTCAGCCAAGGCTTCGGCTGAGCCGAGCGCCATGTCTGAGGGGAAGGCGCCGTCGACCAGGTGGGCCATGTGGACCACGGGCCATTCGAGCCCCTTGGCTGAGTGGACGGTCGAAATGACCAAAAAGTCATCGTCGAGTTTGGGAGGGCCGGCAAAGTCCCCTGAGGATTGCGGGGGGTCGAAGACCAGGCTGGCTAACCAGTCGCGCAGCGACTGCCCTGCGACTTCGGCGGAGCGGGCGGAACTTACAAGGCGTTCGAGGTCGCCGAGGCGCGCCGCCGAGGCGGTGTAGCGGGCCGAGACCAGGGGGCGAAGGAGCTCGACGGCGGCCTTAGCCTGTTGGCCCGTACTGGGCGCGGACCGGGCAGCGTCCAATTGCCTCAGTGTCCCGGCCAGTGCTTCCTGAGCTGTTGCAGGAGCTTCGGCGGCCTCGGGCGGTAGTTTACGAAGGAGGCTTCTGGCTGTCGCTGGCCCGACCCCTTCGTGGAGCCGAAGCAGGCGGAACCAAGCCAGGTCGTCGGAGGGGTTGTAGACGAGCCGGGCTGCGGCGATGAAGTCCTTTACATGGGCGGCCTCCAAGAAGCGCAGCCCGCCGTACTTGCGGTAAGGGACGTGCCTAGCGCTGAGCTCGAGCTCGATCAGGTCGCTGTGGTGGGAGGCCCTGACCAGCACGGCTTGTTCGCGCAGCTGCAGGCCGGTCTCATGGCGCTCGAGCACCCGGTCCACCAGGGCGCGCGCCTCTGATGCTGCGTCGTAGCAGCTGACCAGTACTGGTTGGCACCCGCCCGTACGGACCGCCTGGAGCAAGAGGCGTGGCCCTTTGGTCCCGGGGGGAGCAGTACCGGGGCGTAGGGCGTTGGCCAGGTCGAGGACGGGCTGGCGTGAGCGGTAGTTGCGTACCAAACTGACAACGCGCGCCCCTGGGAGCTGGCTGGCTAGGTTTAGCAAATGGCCTGCACAGGCGCCTCGGAAGCCGTATATAGCTTGCGCGTCGTCTCCCACCACGGTGAGGCCGCGCCCGTCTGGGCACAGCTCGCGGACTATGTCCACCTGGAGAGGGTTGACGTCTTGGTACTCGTCCACGAGGACGTGGTCGAACATAAAGCGCAGCTGGGGCCCAGTACGTGGGCCTTGTAAAGCCGCTAGCCAGTAGAGCAACAGGTCGTCGAAATCGAGCTGCGAACGCTCGCGCTTGCGCGCTTGGTAGGCCTGGAAAAGCTGGGCTATGGGCTCGATGTAGGGCTTGCACCAAGGAAAGGACTGAGGCACTACCTCTGAGAGGCGTTGGCGGGTGTTCACGCAGCGGGAGTAGATGTCGACGAGCGTACCCGGAGAGGGAGAGCGGGCGCTCGGAGGCGAGCCGAGGCGGTGCCCGTTAGCACTGGCCCCGCCGAAAAGGCCAGCCTCGGCGATCAGCACCTCCATCGCCGAGGAAGAGTCGGCCGGGTCGATAACGGAGAAGTCTGCCCGAAGGCCGAGGGCCTCGGCATAGGCGCTCACGACCTTATAGGCAACGGCGTGGAAGGTCCCGCCGCGAAGGCGCCCGGTCAGGTTGGCCGAGCTGGCAGCTTTGCCTTGGGTAAGAGCGGCTGCACGTGCCAGCATGTCGTCGGCAGCCCGACGGGTGAACGTGAGAAGCAAGATACGTTCTGGAGCGGTTCCGGTTTCAAGCAGGTAAGCGACCCTCGCCGTGAGCGTGCGCGTCTTGCCGGTACCGGCGCCGGCCACGATGACGAGGGGCTCATCGCCGTGGGTCGCGGCTGCCCGTTGAGCGTCGTCGAGGTCGCCCTCCCACGTGCCAAACATACGTTCGTAGCTTAGCGTGAGAGCATTGCATTAGTTCTAGTGCACTGCCAGCTCTCGCTCACCGGCCGGGCGGTGCCGTAGGTGCTGCAGGTTGGCCTTGGCTACTAGGTGGCCGCCGTTACTAGGTGGCTACCGTTACTAGGTGGCTACCGCAAGAGCCGGGCGCTGTAGCCACAGTGCGCGCCTTACCTACGCTGTGCTGGTACCTCGATCTTGGTACGGCACTTCTGCCTAATGTCCGTGGACCCGTTGGCTATAGCCTTCTCCGGCAAGTTATGCGGCACGCTGCTGGGCTTGGCCGGGCTGGCCGGTCCATAGCGGGGTGCCGACCTTTAGTACCGGTTGCGGGGACATGGAGTTCACGACGCCCGCAGCGGAGGCGTACCAGGCGCAGGCAGCCGTCAGCACACCTACGTAGCCGCTGACGTGGAGCAGGTCAGTGCCGCCCCGTAGGTGGCCTGCGCCTAGCAAGAACTGGGCGATGAAAAAGATCACTTCGGTGGCCTCAAGCGTGGCGAACACTGCGAACACGGCCTTGTTGACCCGAGTGCTCCACGCCAACATGTACGTGTTGAAGATCGCAAAGCTTGCTATGAACCACCCCAGTGCGTCGTTGACGTTCAGGGTGGCGGGAAGGGCCTTTAGAAGGTCCATGATAATGAACGTCGCCAACGACAGCCAGAAGGCACCGTAAGAGGTAAAAGCCGTGGACCCGAAGGTGTTGCGGTTGCGGAACTCGTGCATCCCAGCCATAAACTGTGCGAGCCCGCCGTAGAACAGGGCAAGGCCAACCCAGATGAGGTCGGGTGCCCAGTTGGCGTTGTGGACAGAGAGGACAAACGTAGTCAGGGCGAAGCCGCCGAGCCCGAGGGGGCCAGGGTCAGCTATCGCCGGTCCCGAGGCTTGGGCAGCTGGCTCAGTGCCAGACATATATGCCACCTTTCACTAACTTTATCAAGCACGCTTCCAGTGCTATAGCAAGTAAATAACCGGCTTTGGCTAGTAGGTAACTGGCTCAGTCGCGCGCCTATTCGGCGCGACCGAAACTGTGGACCTCTTGAAGTTCTTTTTCCGTCAGCGGTCGAGGGGCCTCGCCGCGAGCACTTTTTTCTGAGTAGACCTGGCGGCGGATAGCGTCCACGACCTCTGGGTTGGCCAGGGTGGTGATATCCCCGACGTCGGTGAAGTTGGAGATGCCGGCAATGACCCTGCGCATGATCTTGCCAGATCTTGTCTTGGGCATGTCGGGGACTATCCAGACGTTCTTTGGACGTGCCACCTTGCCGATCTCGCGCTCGATGGCTGCTTTGGCCATGTCCTCGATGTCCTTGCTTGGCGACACGCCCGGCTTTAGCGAGATGTACATTTCCACGACGCGGCCCCGTGTCTCGTCGACTACGGGCACAGCGGCGGCTTCGGCCACCTCGGGGACGGTCAGCACGGCAGACTCAAGCTCTTTGGTGCCGAGGCGGTGCCCGGCGACGTTGATCACGTCGTCGATACGGCCAAGGATGCGGTAATAGCCGTCACTTGCCTGAGCCGCACCGTCACCGCACAAAAACGGCCAGTCGTGCCAGTCCGTGCTGTGCTTGTCACGGCAGTACTTTGAGTAATAGGTTTGCACAAAGCGCTCTGGCTGGCCCCAGATAGTCTGCATTTGCCCGGGCCAGGGGTTGCGCACGCATATATTGCCGGCGCGGCCGGAACCCGGCTCGACGACGTTTAGGTCCTCGTCGTAAAGAACGGGGTAAATGCCGAGCGCGCCCGGCCCGCAACTACCGGGCTTCATTGCTTCGAGCGCTGGGAGAGTGGCCCCTAGGAACCCCCCTGTCTCTGTCATCCACCAGGTGTCGACGATCACGGCTTCGTTCTTGCCGACTGAGGCGTAGTACCAGCGCCAGACTTCTGGCTCGATTGGTTCGCCTACGGTTACCATGAGCTTGAAGTGGTAGCCGTGCTTGGCTGGCTCGTCGGGCCCAAGCTTTCGCAGCATGCGTACAGTTGTCGGGGCGGTGTGAAAGATGTCGACGCCGAGCCGCTCTGCGATCCTCCAGGGCCGTCCGGCATCTGGGTAGGCGGGCGCACCTTCGTACACCACGCTGGTGGTCCCGAGCGAGAGCGGACCGTAGACAATGTAGGAATGCCCCGTGATCCAGCCGATGTCGGCGAAGCACCAGTAGGTGTCCTCAGGGTGGATGTCCAAGTAGTACTTTGACGTGCCTGCGACGTAGGACAGGTAGCCTCCGGTCGAGTGCTGCGCCCCCTTGGGCTTGCCGGTGGTGCCGCTCGTGTACATAAGGAAAAGCGGAGCGTCTGCCGGCATCGGGACGGGCTCTACGAGCTTGCCCATATAGCTGGGCATTATGTCGTCCACGAAGTAATCGCGGCCGTCCAGCATCGGGGTGCCGGAAAGGTACTTGCCAGCATGGCGCTGGAACACGAGCACTTTTTCGACCTGGGTGCCGTTTTGCCCAGCCACCGCGACGGCCTCGTCTGCCTTGGCCTTGTGGTCAATGACCTTGCCGTCGCGGTAATAGCCGTCGATGGTGACGAGGATATTGCTCCCTGAGTCTGCGATGCGCCCACCGCAAGCTGTGCCGGAGAAGCCAGCAAAGACTTCAGAGTGGACGGCGCCCAGGCGGGCGCAAGCCAGCATGGCGACGGGCAGCTCCGGGACCATTGGCATGTGCAGCGTGACACGGTCGCCAGCCTTGACGCCGGCAAAGTCCCTAAGAAGTGCCGCGAACTCGTTGACGCGGCGGTAGAGCTGTTGGTAGGTGATGGCCTGTACTGGTTCGACCTCGGGTTCGGGGGCCCAGATGAGCGCGGCTTGGTTGGCCCGCTTGGCCAGGTGCCGGTCGACGCAGTTGTAGCAGGCATTGAGACGTCCGCCCACGAACCACCTCCAAAAGGGAGGGTTGGAAGTGTCGAGGGTGGTATGCCAGTAGGTGTCCCAATCGAGCAGGTCTGCGTACTCGCGAAAGCATTCAGGAAAGTGCTCTTCGCTAAAGCGATCGCGGACGGACGGGTCCGACGCGTTGGCCTGGCCGATGAAGCGCGGCGAGGCGTAAAAGTAATCTTCCTCTCGCCAATGGACCGCTATCTGGGCCTCGCTCACAGAGGCTCCAGTCTCCTCATGGAATGCCATGGACCACCTCCCTGGGGACGGTGAGGAGCTCCAAGGCTGGATAGTAGCCGGAGTGAAGGAGGACCGCTAGAGGTATTTTAGGTAATACTAGTAACTAGTGCCTGTGGTACACTTTTTTGCATGGAAGCCAAAGTGCTTGCGGACAGCGCTTCGGTGAGCGCCGTGGCGTCGGCGTCTTCGGCAGGTGAGGCGCAGCGCATGGCCGGCAGGTTGAGGCTCGCGCTGACTCGCCTGGCGCGGCAGCTGCGTCGCCATGACCCGTCGAACTTGACGATTGCCCAGCTCTCGGCGCTGGCCACGGTGGTGGCGTCTGGGCCGCTCGGCGTCGGCCAGTTGGCGGAGGCCGAGATCTTGCCTTCGCCGGCTGCCACTCGTCTGGCCGACAAGCTGGAGGAGGCTGGCTTTGTCGAACGCCAGGTCAACCCGGCCGACCGTAGGGGGGTGTTGCTTGTTGCCACACCAGCTGGAGTGGAGCTGGTTGCGAGGCGCGAGCGAGCGGGCAACGCGTGGTTGGCAGCCCGGCTTGAGGCTTTGTCCGAGCCCGACCGGGCAGCGCTTGAGAGGGCTATCAAGTTGTTGGAGGCCATGGCCTCCGAGCACGTAGAAAAGGAGCTGCAGAGATGAGCTTGAAGGCCACAGGGGAGGGCGGGGCCGGAGTGCCCGTGCCTGCAACCGACGCCGTCCCTCGCGTCGGGCACAACTACAAATGGATAGTGCTCTCCAATACGACTATCGGGGTGCTCTTGTCCTCTTTAAACGCGAGCAGCCTGATGATCGCCCTGCCCGTGATATTCCGGGGTATCCACCTCGACCCGTTGGCCCCGTCCAACTTCCCGTACTTGCTGTGGATGATGATGGGCTACCTGTTGGTCACTGCCGCTTTGGTAGTGACTGTCGGGCGCATCGGGGACATTTTTGGCCGGGTGAGGATGTACAACCTTGGTTTCGCCTGGTTCACGGTGGCCTCGGTCCTGCTCTCGGTCGTCTGGAGCTCGGGTTCGACTGGGGCGCTCGAGCTCGTCATTTTCCGTATGGTCCAGGGCGTGGGCGGTGCGCTGCTGTTCGCCAACTCGGCAGCCATCATTACCGATGCTTTCCCGGCTGAGCAGCTGGGCTTTGCTTTGGGCACCAACATGATGGCCGCAATGGTGGGCGGCTTTTTGGGCATACTGGTCGGGGGGCTGTTGTCCCAGGTCGGCTGGCGGTGGGTGTTCCTTGCGAACGTCCCGGTCGGGTTGTTCGGGACGATCTGGGCTTACGTGCAGCTGAAGGAGATCGGCATCCGCATAAAGTCCCACATCGACTGGGTCGGCAACATTGCTTTTGCCGGCGGCCTTGCAATGCTGCTCACGGGGGTAACCTACGGCATCAAGCCCTACGGGCGCTCCCTGACCGGCTGGGCGGACCCCTTCGTGCTGGAGATGATCTTTGGAGGCCTGGCACTGCTGGTCATCTTCGTGTTCGTGGAGATGAAGGTTAAAGAGCCGATGTTCCGCATGTCGTTGTTCCGCATAAGGGCGTTCACTGCGGGCAACCTGGCGGGCTTCCTAGGAGCCCTGGGCCGAGGTGGTTTCCAGTTCATGGTGATGATCTGGTTGCAGGGTATATGGCTGCCTCAGCACGGCTACAGTTATGTCAACACGCCTCTTTGGGCCGGTATCTACATGATCCCGTTCTCCTTGGGCTTTGTCATGGCTGGGCCCGTCTCGGGCAGGTTGTCCGACCGCTACGGGGCTCGGCCGTTCTCAACTGCCGGCATGTTGTTGAACGCCGTGCTGTTCGCGTTGGTGATCGCCTTCCCTGCTAACTTTTCCTACGTGCCGTTTGCCCTGGTAATGCTCGCCATGGGGATCGGCGGGGGCCTTTTCGCCTCGCCCAACACCTCGTCGATCATGAACTCCGTGCCGGCGCGCCACCGGGGGGCTGCGTCCGGGATGCGTGTCACGTTCGTGAACGTCGGCCAGCCGTTGTCAATGGGCCTGTTCTTTACGCTGCTCGTGCTTGGGCTCAATTCCAGGGTGCCGGCAACCATGTACCGGGGGCTAGTCGCCCACGGGGTGCCCGCGGCCCAAGCCAGCGCGCTGGGCCACATGCCCCCGCTCGGCTACCTCTTCGCCGCCTTCTTGGGCTTGAACCCGCTGGGCAGCCTTCTAAAAGGCGTCAGGTCGCACCTGAGCGCGTCGCAGTGGTCCGTGCTGACGGGGCGTTCGTTCTTCCCCCACTTGGTCGGCGCGCCTTTCAAGCATGCCCTCACTTACGTCCTCTTGTTCGCCATTGCCGCTAGCGTCATAGCCGCGCTTGCTTCTGTGCTGCGGGGCGCCAAGTACATCCACGAGGACGAAGAGTCGCGTGCGCAAAAGGCGAGGCTCCATCACCATCACCGCGGCCATCAAGCTGTAGGCGCGGCGGCTCCTTCTACCGTGGCGCTCGCCACGGGTGCGGGGGGTGCTCCCGGGCCAGCACTTGAGGCGCAGGCGGTCCCGGTGCCCCAGCCGCCCGCCGGCAGTAGCCGGGCAAGCCGTCGGCCTCCGAACGTGGGGTCAGGGGCTCGGTAGGATGTCCCTGAGCAGCATCGTCGTAGGCGTAGACGGTACGGCTCCAAGTTTGCGAGCTCTCGCAATGGCAGTAGGCGTGGCCAGCCGAGAAAAGGGGAGCGTCCACGCGTGCTTCGTCAGCCACACCCCGGTCCCGGCTGTCGGCTTGGCTGTGGGCATCGCCCCAGTAGTGCTAGACGAAGAGGACGGAGGCGACCTGGGCCAGGCTGTGCGTGAAGAGCTCGACCGAGCAGGCGTCGTGGGCGACTTTACGGTGTGCGACGGTGACGTAGGCAGGGAAATTGAGGCATTTGCCGAAGCCCACCATGCCGACTTGATCGTGGTGGGCCGTTCCCGTCACCCGGCGTTGCACCTTGGTGGTGTCCCGCGCAGGTTGCTCAACTGCGGCCGGTGGCCGCTGCTCGTAGTGCCGTAGGGCCAGCCTGGTCTGCTAAAGGGCTCAGCCAGGGCGGCGGTGGCCTCAAGCCTTGGCGGTGTGCCCGCTGCCTGGCCGCTTGGCGGCGCCTGACTGCGCGCCACTAGGAGCAATGGGCTCAAGCCTCTTGTCTGGCTGTCGTTAATGTCTATAGAGGTTATGGCACGTGGTGAGCTCAAGTCCGAGGCCGTCCAAGCGTTAATGGATCGCGCCACCTCAGCCTCCTCACCGTCGGAGCGAGCGAGCTGCCTGCATGACATAGGTGCCGCCCTGGAGGCAGCTGAGGGCCCTATCGAGAAGGCGGAGCTGTACCTATGCCTGGCGCGGGTGCACTCCAACCAGTGGAAGACCGCCGAAGTGCTGGACGACGCCCTCAGCGCCATGAAGCTGTTTGAGGAGTCGGGCGATGTGGACGGCGTGCTCAACGCGGCGAGCTTGGGTGCCGCGTTCGCATCGCGTCTCGGGCGGCTGTCACTTGCTACCGAGCTCGCGACCAAGGTCATCTTGGGGGTGGGCTCGGTAAAAGACGACTGCCTGTTGGCTGAGCTGGCCAACCGTCTGGGCATCTTCTGCTACTCGTTCCTCGACTACGACCGCGCCGTCGAGCAAATGGAGCTGTCCCTGGCAGCTGCTGAGCGTTGCGGCGACCTCTACATGACCTGCCGCCAGTTGCACAATATCGCGGACGCGTTGCTCCTGGCGGTCCGGGTGAACCGCAAGTTCGTCCCCGCGTCCGCTGAAGCTTTCTCCGAGGTCGACCGCAAGCGCCTGGAACGTGCTGGGCAGGTGATCGCACGTCTACTGGCAGAGGCCCCCGAAGAGCTCCTGGGCAAGCTGGGCGGCCACCGGCTGCAGGCGGAGCTCTTGCTCGAGTCAGGGCACCCGGAGGAAGCCCTGGAGGTGGTCAACGTGGCCAAGGCGCTGGCCGCCGTGGTGCCCAACCCCCAAAGGGCCGCGTTGGCCGTCGTGGAGTCCCGTTGCCTGAGAGTCCTCGGCCGCGCACGAGACGCCGTTGCTGCTGCTGAACGGGCTGTCAGCCTGGCGGTTTCTAGTGGCGATGACCACGAGCTGATGCTCACCCTCGAGGAGCGGCTCGGTGCCAAACAGGCGGCTGGGTACTTGGAGGGGGCAATTGCCGACGCCTTGGAAGTGAAGTGGCGGATGTTGGCGATCCACCAGCGCCAGACTGCTCAAGTTGTAGAAAGTACTTGGCAGCGGGCTGCGCTGGAGCAACAAAGGCGCCAACTGGAGGCAACGGCTGCGGCCGCAATGCGTTCTGCCGAGGAGGACACCCTGAGCGGTATCGGTAACCGGCGCCTGCTGGAGCGTTTCCTCGGGAGCGTTGCTTGTGCCGAACCGCCTGTCGAGCTGACTTTGGTCGTGGTCGATATCGACCACTTCAAGGTGATCAACGACACTTTTGGCCACGAGCTAGGCGACCTGGTCATTCGTGCTATGGGCGCGCTGCTGGAAGCCGAGGTGCGCGCTGGCCAGGTGGTCGGGCGCTATGGCGGGGACGAGTTCGTTTTTGTAATGCCAGGCGTGGAGCTTGCTGCAGCCGCGCGCTTTGCCGAGCGTGCCCGGGCGCGCGTTGAGGCCTACCCGTGGCGCCAGCTCGAAAGGAGCCTGGCTGTAACGATCAGCCTTGGCGTTGCCTCAGGCAGCGCAAGAACGTGGCGGTCGGTCTTGGGGGCTGCTGACGAGGCCCTTTACCTTGCAAAGGGTCGCGGCCGCAACCGTGTCGAGGCGGCGACGGCCGTTGCAGAGGCGGCTGGGTGAACTTGTTGCTATTGACCGCCTGAGTGCCGCAAAGCGGGCGCACTCTGTAGCCGCGTGCCCCGGGGCGCTAACGTCGCGCTCACGAGCGCGGGCAGGGGCCCGGCTCAGTGCAACTACGGAGGTTTGCAGCATGTTGATCTCCACCATGAACAACATCCCCGGTTACCAAGTGACCGAGGTCCTCGGTGAAGTGTTCGGCTTGACGGTGCGAAGCCGTAATATCGGGTCGCAGTTCGGTGCCGGGCTGAAGTCACTGGTCGGAGGGGAGCTGAAAGGCATGACCAAGAACCTGGTCGCCAGCCGCCGAGAAGTCATCAACAGGATGGTAGAAGAAGCTGAAGCAAAGGGCGCCAACGCTGTCTTGATGATGCGGTTCGACACTTCGGAAATGGGGGCTAACTGGACTGAAATATGTGCTTATGGCACAGCCGTGAAGGTGCAAGGCTTACCAGCTGACGGCGCGGGGCAATGGGAAGCCGCCGTAAGCGAAATGGGTTAGCCATCCGAGCCAAATAGGCTGGGGCAAGGCCGGGCTGCGCTCGGCCGCAGTTGCTAATAGCGGTACGTCTCGGGCTTGTACGGGCCCTCGACGGGCACACCTATGTACGCCGCCTGCCGCTCAGTAAGCGTGCTCAGTTTGACGCCAAGTTTGCCCAGGTGGAGCCTGGCAACCTTTTCGTCAAGGTGACGCGGTAGCACGTGCACGCCCACGGGGTAGCGTTCGGGATGGTTGAAGAGCTCTATCTGGGCGATGACCTGGTTGGTGAAGCTGGTTGACATGACGAAGCTCGGGTGGCCCGTCGCGCACCCGAGGTTCACGAGGCGGCCTTCGGCGAGGACGATGACCGAGTGCCCATCGGGGAAATCCCAGGCGTCCACTTGAGGCTTTATGGGGTGGCGCGATACGCCCGGGTAGCGGGCCAGGCCTGCCATGTCGATCTCGTTATTAAAGTGCCCGATATTGCACACGATTGCGTTGTGCTTCATCTGCGCCATGTGCTCGGCGGTCACGACGTCGCGGTTGCCAGTCGCCGTGACGAAGATGTCTGCTGAGCCAACGGCGTCCTCCAGGGCGACGACCTGGTACCCCTCCATCGCTGCCTGCAGGGCGCAAATGGGGTCGACCTCGGTGACCACGACACGCGCCCCCTGGCCCCTCAGCGACTGGGCGCAGCCCTTGCCGACATCGCCGTAGCCGCACACGACGGCTACTTTGCCAGCGACCATAACGTCAGTGGCCCGGAATATGCCGTCGATGAGAGAGTGGCGGACCCCATAGAGGTTGTCGAACTTGCTCTTAGTGACGGAGTCGTTCACGTTCATGGCCGGGAACAGGAGCGTCCCAGCAGCCTCGCGCTGGCGCAGGCGGTTTACCCCGGTGGTCGTCTCTTCGCTGACGCCCCTGATGGACTTGGCCATGTCCGACCACATCGTCGGGTTGGTGCGCAGAGTTTTTTGCAAAGTCGCCGCGATGACGCCGTGCTCCTCGCTGTCATCAGGGCCCAGGTCAGGCACTGCGCCTGCGCGCTCGGCTTGTACACCCAGGTGAACGAGCAAGGTGGCATCACCGCCGTCGTCGATGATCATGTTGGGGCCTTGGTCACCGGGCCAATGAAGTGCCTGCTCGGTGCACCACCAGTACTCTTCGAGAGTCTCGCCCTTCCAGGCGAACACCGGCACCCCGGCAGCTGCCATGGCGGCGGCGGCGTGGTCTTGGGTGGAAAAGATGTTGCAGGAGGACCAACGCACTTTGGCCCCGAGCTCTACAAGGGTCTCGATCAGGACAGCTGTTTGCACAGTCATATGTAGCGATCCGGTGATGCGTGCACCATCGAGGGGGCGCTGGCCGGCGTACTCCTGACGGAGCGCCATCAAGCCGGGCATCTCAACTTCGGCCAAGTCGATCTCCCGCCGCCCGAAGTCAGCGAGGCCTATGTCGGCCACTTTGTAAGCAGGCGCGCCAGGAGGCGGGGTTGCAAGGCCGCCGAGGGCTCCTGTGCTGGCTTCGTCCTGGCCGGTACGGCGTTCGGCCGGTCGGGAGCTGGGTTCTGGCTTTGCCATCGAGACCTCCTGGTCGAGGCGCGCCCAAAAACGGACGCGCGTCAATTGAACGTGGCCGGGGCCATCAAGCCCTTGTCCCAACGGGCCAGCCTAACTGCAATGCTAGCAAACGCGGCTTGTGAAAGGAGGCGTTAAGTCGTATAAGCTGCTTATGAGCTTTGGGAAAGCCGCCAGTGCCGCCGGCCTAGACCACCTCTTAGGTGATGACGTGCTCTAGTGGGAGCGAGGAAGGACGGCGCGATGGTAACGGCACAGCATGAGCAGCTGCTCGAGTGGGTCGAGGAAGTGGCGGCCCTGGCGCAGCCAGAGCGGGTGCACTGGTGCGACGGGAGCGAACAAGAGTGGTCAGCTCTGTGCCAGGAGCTGGTGAGCAAGGGGACCTTTGTTGCACTGTCGGCCGCTAAGCGCCCCGAGAGCTATTTAGCTCGTTCGGACCCCAGGGACGTGGCGCGTCTCGAAGACAGGACCTTCATTTGCTCCAAAGAAGAGCGAGACGCTGGCCCCACCAATAATTGGGCAGCCCCCGACGAGGTGCGCAAGCGTTTGACTGGCCTGTTCGCTGGCAGCATGCGCGGGCGGACAATGTACGTGGTGCCGTTCGCTATGGCGCCAGCGGGCTCGCCCCTTCAGGTACTGGGTGTGGAGCTCACTGACTCTGCCTACGTGGCCGCCAATATGCGGGTCATGACCCGCATGGGCAAGCCGGCCTTGGAAGCCCTCGGAAAAGACGGCGATTTTGTCCGCTGTTTGCACTCAGTGGGGGCCCCTCTCGCGGGCGGCAGCCAAGAAAAAGACGTACCGTGGCCCTGTGACCCGAGCAATGTGCACATAGCCCATTTCCCAGAAACACGTGAGATATGGTCTTACGGGTCTGGTTACGGCGGCAACGCCCTGCTCGGCAAAAAATGCCTTGCCTTGCGGATAGCGACAACGCTTGCACGCGACGAAGGCTGGTTGGCCGAGCACATGGCGATCATAAAGGTGACGGCTCCTTCGGGCGAGGTGCAATATATGGCTGGGGCGTTCCCGTCTGCTTGCGGGAAGACGAACCTAGCTATGTTGGTGCCCTCGCTCCCAGGCTGGAAGGTCGAGACGGTCGGTGACGACATATGCTGGATGAGGCTGGGAGCCGACGGGCGGCTGTACGCGCTGAACCCGGAAGCGGGCTTTTTCGGGGTTGCACCAGGGACCAACCAGTCCAGCAACCCGAACGCCCTTGCGACAATTGGTTCCAAAACGATCTTCACCAACACTGCTTTGACCGATGACGGCGACGTGTGGTGGGAGGGGCTCACGAGCGAGCCCCCTCGTCATCTCATAGACTGGAAGGGCAACGACTGGTCGCCCGGGGGCCCGGGCCCGGCTGCGCACCCCAATGCGCGCTTCACAGTACCGGCTGCACAGTGCCCTTCTATCGCTCCTGAATGGGAGAGCCCAGAAGGGGTCCCGATCTCGGCTGTACTGTTTGGGGGCAGGCGCAGCGGCACCGTGGCGCTGGTCCAGGAGGCTTTTAGCTGGGAGCACGGGGTGCTCCTGGGTTCGTCGCTCGCTTCTGAGACCACGGCCGCGGCGGCGGGTGATGTTGGCGTGCTACGGCGTGACCCCTTTGCAATGCTCCCATTTTGTGGTTACAACATGGCAGATTATTGGGCTCATTGGCTTTCGTTGGCTCATTTTGCAGACAGGGAAAAGTTGCCGAAGATGTTCCTAGTCAACTGGTTCCGCAAGGGCCACAAGGGCACTTACCTGTGGCCTGGTTTCGGCGAGAACAGCAGGGTGCTGGCGTGGGTTTTCGCCCGTTCCAAAGCCGACGCGGGTGATGGGCAAGGTGCCGAGGCGGTCCGTACGCCGGTCGGTTGGGTCCCCGCAGCGGGCGCCATCGACACCTCGGGCCTGGACGTGACCGATGCGGACATGGAGGAGCTGCTGCGGGTGGATGTGGCCGAGTGGGAGGCGGAGGTCGTCGCGATGCGCGAGTACTACCGTCGCTTTGGCGACCGGCTGCCGCCAGGGTTGACCGCCGAGCTGGCGGCCCTGGAACAGCGGCTGGCGCTGGGCTCGTAAATGTTCAGGCGGGCCCTGTAGGGGCGCTGGTGCAGTGGCCTTTCGGGCATGTAGGAGGCCATGGGCCACTGGGCCCGAGCGACAGGCGGGGCGCGGTCGGGTCTTCGCGTTCTTGCAGTAACTGGTGCACCATGGCGACGAAGGCAGGGTCAGCGCTGACGGTGCTGGCTCGCGTGTAGGAGGCACCGGCGCCAGAGGCGATAGCTGCCACCTCAATGTCGAGGTCGTAGATGACCTCCATGTGCTCGGAGACAAATCCGACGGGCACTACCACGAACGCGCTAGCACTTGAGGCCCGCACGACATCGCGTATGTCAGGGCCGAGCCATTGTGCCGAAGGGGGGCCAGAACGGCTCTGCCAAACAAGCTTCCACTGCGACGGGCCGAGGCCGGCCCGCTCAGCCACAAGGCGGGCGGTCTCGTGGACCTGGTCGGCGTACAGGCGCGCCTCGGGCATGGCCAAGGGCACGCTGTGGGCAGAAAAAAGTACTTCTCTTTCCCCGTCTTTTGTGTTGCCAGCTTGTGCGAGCGCGTGGCGAAGGCTTGCCGCCCAGGGCTCTACCCAGCCTGGGTGGTTGTAGTAAAGCCGTAGCTTGTCCACGACAGGGGCTCGCGGGCCGACAGCGGCGCGGGCCGCTTCGATGTCCTCCAGGTACTGCCGGCAGCCGCTATAGCCACCGTAGGCCGATGTGACGAAGGCGGCCGCGCGTCGTACACCGTCGTCACGCATAGTGGCAAGCGTGTCAGCTAATAAGGGGTGCCAGTTGCGGTTGCCCCAGTAGAGACCGAGCTGCAAGCCGGACAGTTCTAGGCGGAGAGCCCGCAGAAGAGCGCGACATTGGTCGTTGATGGGGCTTTTGCCGCCGGCCGCGTAGTAGTGCGCTGCAACCTCACGGAGGCGGCCCTCGGGTACTGCTCGGCCCTCAGCAACTCTTCGCAAGAACGCCATGACGTCCTCCGCGCGTTCGGGGCCACCGAAGGAAACTAGGACCAAAGCGTCATATGTGCCCACGGCGTGACGCTAGCAAGCACGGACAGCCTTCGCGAGTGGCCCAGCCGTTGGCTGGCGCGGTTGGCACTTGCCGTAGTGACCGTCAGGAAAGCGGCCAGCTACGGAACGGTGTAAACAGCTCGTTCTTCGACGCCCCAGTTGGCGCACTGCGCCCACGTTGGCTCCCATATGTCCAGTCGGTAGCCGGTTATCGCCCCGCCTGTGTCGTCTGCGGTCCGCTCGCCAACGCCTTGGATGTAAATGCGGGTCCCCAATGGTATTACCCGGGGGTCGACCGCGACACTTTGCGGGCCTGCCATCGAACCGCTGGCGGTCGGGCCAGTCAGGTCGTAGCAGGTGACGGTGAAAGTGCCCAACGGCCGTTCAGACTGGGCACTTACGGGGAGCGGCAGGGCGGCGGGGCGCTTCGTGGCTGTCGCCTTAGCAGGGCTGCTTGGGTTTGGCGAAAAGCTGCTGGCCCTGACGAGCGAGGTAGTCATGGCTTGGCCGAAAAGGCGGGCCGAGCCAAAGGCGTGGACGGAACCGTTGGGGGACAGGAGCCAATAGCCGCTGCCGTCGTTGTCGCTTGCGATGGCGACCACCGGGCTGGTACCGTTCAGCCCGCCATAGTTGCGGGCGGAGCCGAAGGAGAAGACCTGGCCGTTGGCGGTGGCTAGCCAATAGCCCCGTCCTGTTGGCAACGCGGCGATGCCGGCCACGGGAGCTGGCAAGTGCGAGTTGCCTAGCGAACCGAAGAACCTGGCATCGCCGAAGGCGAACACCCCACCGCGTGCGGTCGCCAACCAGTAGCCGTGACCGCTGGGCGAGGCGGCTAAGCCGACGACAGCGCCGCCCGCTTGGCCCGGGGAGGGCCGGCCGTAAAACCTTGCCTGGCCGAAAGAATAAATCCCGCCGTCCCTGGTCGCGAGCCAATAGCCGTGCCCGTTGGGCAGTGCGGCTATTGCTTGCACAGGTGCCCAATGGCGGATGTTGCCCATCGAACCCCAAAATCGGGCATCACCGCACGTGTACACGTCGCCATTATCGCTAACTGCCCAATAGCCTCGGCCGTCCGGGTTGAAATCTATGCCCACAAGGTTTGGGGCACGGTAGCCGGTTGCACAAGGCGTGTGCTGGTCGCCCAAAGTGCCACCCACAGCCGGGACGCCGAGCCCCAAGTGGCCGCTCATCGCAAAGTGGCCGGGGCGGGGGGCCTGGCCATGAGGGCCACGTAGGGTTTCATGGCGCCGTGCTCGGGGGGCAGCCTTCAGCGTGCTGGCGGGCAACTGGAGGCGCCGGCTTGCGTGGTGGGCTGGGCTGCGCAGCCTATGTGCAGTAGGCGGCGGCGCAGCCGAGGCGAAGGGGGCGCTGCTGGTGCCGAGCGCGGCAAGGGCAAACGACAGGACGGCCAGTCGTGCAACAGGCGGCTTGCGCTGAGCACTGCGGCGCTGGCCAGCGCTTACGGCTTGCCGGCGCGCGTCTATATCAAGTGCGCTCAATCGTTGTCTCCTTTAGCGCGCCAACACCAAGCAGCACCATCAGTGCTACGAGGGACGCCGTAACTGCAAGCCCACGTCGCAGTGAGGACGCGGGACTACTGCCGCACGGCGTCTTAAGTGCCTACCTATGGTTAACAGCTACAAGTACCCATCAAAGCCTGTAACTGTGGCGCTCCTATTGCTGAGCAAGAATAACGGTGCTCGGCGAAGAAGTCAAGCACTTTGGCATTATTGCATTCTGAGCTGGGATTTTGGTGGACGCGTGAAAGGTGCATTCGGGAATTGGGCGGCTTTGGCGCCCCTAAAGGGTAGCTGTTGCTTTCTGCGACTGCTAAGTGCCAAGGGTTTCATCGGGCTGGCTGTTTAACGGGGCTTTGAGCAGGTGTTTTATGAAGTCAGCCGTCGTGTCGCATGGGGCTTCTATGAGTGGCATAGCGACCACACAGCGCGCGGTTACCACTTAGAGCGTTGTGAAGAGCGGCCGTGGGGGTGGTCGGCAGCCTGCTTGGGGCTGCTCGCCGATATGATTTAGGTATGAGCGATGTCAGCGACACGGGATCTCCGAACATGGCTCAGGCTGTGGACCGGGCCACCAGTGCCGGTGCTGGCCAGCCCGTGGCCGGGCCGGGCGAGCTGGTCGAGCGCGCCTCAGGGGGGGCGGAGGCGGCGACCAGGGGGGAGCAAGGGCCAGTCGAGGTGGCCGAAGCCTGGTTAGCTGGTTTGGCGAACAAGCTCGCCGTACCAGCATCAGATGTGCAGGACCACCTGCTCGACCTGTGGGGAGTGCTCGACGATGGGCCAGCCAGGGTCGAGGTCGAGCGGTGGTTGACCGAGACCTTGGGGCGCAACTTGTACTCAGTGTCCGACATCAATGACCGTTTGGAGAGTCTTCTTCCCAGTGCGTGAGCTGCTCTGAGCGTGTGAGCACACTGGTTGCGGTGGAGCTGCTGGCCGCCAGCAGCTCCTAGGGCTGTGGCCATTGCTTAGTGCAAGTTGATCGCAATAGCGGGCAGAAGTAGGTTCTGATGGCATGACTCTCAAGCGACGTGTTCCCCGCGCACGCCCAACGTGGCTTTCAAGCGTCACAAAAGCGCTGTCGCCGGCAGAGTGGGCGAGAGTCGGTGCCATGGCCGCTGTGGTGATGGGCTTGTACGTGGTGGGCTTCGCACTGCTGGCAGGGGCGTTGGCCCACCACTACCGAGTGGCCGGTGACGAAGTCTTCGGGTTGGGCACGGGCACCTTGGCCCTCACTCTCGGCATGCGCCATGCGTTCGACGCCGACCACATCTCGGCCATTGACAACACCACGCGCAAGCTCATGGCGGAGGGGCGCCGGCCTATGAGCGTTGGCTTTTTCTTTTCCATGGGGCACTCGACCGTGGTGTTCGTCATCGCTGTCCTGCTGAACTTTGGCGTGCGGGCGCTGGACGAGCAAGTAAAAAACGGTGGCTCCGAGCTGCACAAGGTGACGAACATAGTGGGGACTGGCGTATCGTCGTTTTTCCTCTACCTGATAGCTGCTCTGAACGTGGCAGTACTGGTTTCTATCGTCCAGGTGTTCCTGGCCATGCGCAAAGGTCGGTACGACGATGAGGAACTGGAGCACCAGCTCAACAAGCGCGGTCTCATGAACCGGTTTTTTGGCCCGCTTGCTCGGCGCATCGATGCGCCGTGGAAAATGTACCCGATAGGGTTCTTGTTCGGCCTAGGTTTTGACACTGCGACCGAAGTGGCGCTCCTCGTGCTTGCCGGGACTGCCGTTGTCAGCGGGCTGCCCTTTTACGCCATTATTTCTCTGCCGCTACTTTTCGCCGCTGGCATGAGCACGTTTGACACTGCTGACGGTTGCTTTATGAACTTCGCGTACGGGTGGGCGTTCTCCCGCCCTGTGCGCAAGGTTTACTACAACATAACGGTCACCGGGCTTTCCGTGTTCGTTGCTCTTTTCATTGGCACTGTGGAGGTGCTAGGCCTTTTGTCCTCGGAGCTCAACTTGAGCGGGTGGTTCTGGAGGTTGGCTGCCGGCTTCAACATCAACACGGCTGGCTTCTTTATCGTCGGGTTGTTCGTCGTGACTTGGGCGGTGGCGTTGGCAGTGTGGCGCTGGGGCCACGTGGAGGAACGCTGGCAGAGCGCGGCGTCGCGAGCACGCGAGGTTGAGCTGGCCAAAGAGGGCGCCGAGGCGGCCCCGTCCGGGGCGCTGCAGGACTGAGGCCACGGCGGTGACGGCCAGCGAAGTTGCGGTGGCACGGGCGGTGAGGGCCGTGCGGGACGCGGGGGGCCGAGCGACCGTCGCGCTGCGTTGCGTGGTGGGCGCACTGGCACAAGCTGAGAGCCACCGAAGCGCTGAGGACCTTGCAGCCGCTGTGCGTCCCAAGTACCCAGAGATCAACGAGAGCACTGTCTACCGCACGCTTGAGAGACTGGAAAGCCTCGGTGTCACCTACCACGTCCACCTTGGCCACGGGCCCGCCCAATGGCATTTGGTGTCGGAGAGGCCCCATCAGCACCTGGCTTGCCGGCGTTGTGGGCGTGTCATAGAGGTGGCGGAAGACGTGTTTACCCCCCTTGTGCGCTACCTGGCGGAAGGATATGGGTTCACGGCTGACATGGAGCACTTCGCTATAAGCGGTACGTGCTCAAGTTGCAGCACTGGCCCATCGGGATGAGCCAGCCGCTCAGGTCAGGCTGCCTGGCGGGCCCGTAGGGCTCGCGTAGCAGGTCCAACGGCCTTCGGCAGCTGCTAGGCGCAGGTTTATGCCAAAGCACTCTGTGAGCGACTTGGAAGACAGCGCTGTAGCTATTGGGCCAGCCGTCACCACGCGGCCCGCTCGCAGCAGCATGACGTGGGTGAAACCGGAGGGGATCTCTTCGACGTGGTGAGTCACCATGACTATCGGCAGGTCCGGTGAGCTGTGCGCCAGCGACGAAAGACGCGACAGCAACCGCTCGCGGCCAGCCACGTCTAGGCCTGCACAGGGCTCGTCCAAAAGCAGCAGCTCCGGGCTGGTCATGAGCGTGCGGGCCAGTAGTACCTGTTGGCGCTCGCCCTCGGACAGCACCTCGAAGGGCCGCTCAGCAATGGACGCAAAGCCCGCTTGCGCCAAAAGTGAAGCTGCCTTGGCCCGGTCCACGTCGCTATAGGAGTGCCACCAGGGTTCCAGTTCGCCGTAGCAGGCAGACACGACGACGTCGCGCGCTTTGAGCCCCGGTAGGAGCATGCGGGCCACGGACGCCGAGACGACACCTATGTGCCGGCGTAGCGCACGCACGTCAGTCCGGCCCAGGCGTTGGCCGAGCACTTCTACTATCCCGCGTGCCGGGTGGAGGTACCCCGCGGCTAGCCGTAGCAGAGTGGTCTTGCCGGCCCCGTTGGGGCCGAGAACGGCCCAACGTTGGCCCGCACGGACCTCCCAGTCCACGCCAGAGAGCACGACGGCCCCGTCCCGCTCAACTTCTACGCGGCTGAACAGCACTGCAACCGGGTGAGACGAGATGACAAGAAGTATAGGCAACCGCGTCTTTGGGGTGGCGCGCCTGCAAGGCCTGCGTGGGCCAGTCATGCCCTTGAGAAGCTCGCAATAGTATGGTCCGGGTGCCTGGGCTGATCGCTACTGTCAACGCGCTTTTGGTGCCGGTGTTCGACCGCCTGCAACCGGGGGCAGGACCTGGTTTGCGCCTATCTGAGCGAGCGGACCTACAGGTTGACGGGGCGCTCGCATTGGCCCGCTCGCTTGGCAGGCCGCCGCGGGAAGTGGCAGACGAGATCGCTAAGTTGGCTTGGGACGGGGGCTTGCAGGAGGTCTGCGAGAAGGTCGAAGTAGCCGGGCCAGGTTTTTTGAACCTCACGCTGTCAGACGGCTTTCTTGTCAAGGCGTTGCAGGACATGGGTCGTGACGAGATGCTGGGTGCCGAGGCGGCTGTTGACCCTGTCAAGGTGGTGGTCGATTACGCAGGTCCCAATGCCGCCAAACAGATGCACGTCGGCCACCTGCGCTCTACCGTCATAGGTGACTGCCTTGTCCGGGTGCTCAGCTTCGTCGGGCACGAAGTCGTGCGCGAGAACCACATAGGCGACTGGGGGACTCCGTTCGGGATGTTGATCGAGCACTTGGTCGACATCGGGGAGGACGAGGGGGCCCATGAGCTGGCTGTAGGCGACTTGGAGCGGTTTTACCAACAAGCCCGTGCGGCTTACGACACGGACCCTGTTTTCGCTGAGCGCGCCCGCGCCCGTGTGGTCATGCTGCAGTCGGGGGAGCCTGAGACCATGCGGCTATGGCGGGTGCTGGTGGACCAGAGCATGGCCTATTTCGACGTAGCTTTCCGGCGCCTTGGCACCAAGCTTGTCCCGGAGGACGTGGTGGGGGAGAGCTACTACAGGCCGCTTTTGCCCAAGGTGGTCGCTGACCTTGCCTCGCTCGGCTTATTGGTGGAAAGCGAAGGCGCCCGTTGCGTGTTCCCTCCCGGTTATACCAACCGGGAGGGCCGGCCGCTGCCCCTCATTGTCCAAAAGTCAGATGGCGGTTACACCTACGCTGCCACCGACCTGGCGGCGGTCCGCGACCGGGTAGAACGCGAGGGCGCAAGGTTGCTCATCTACGTCGTCGGCTTGCCGCAAGCACAGCACCTGGAGATGGTTTTCGCTGTGGCCCGCCAGGCTGGTTGGTTGCCTGACGGGACCGTTGCTGTACATGTCGGGTTCGGCAACGTGCTCGGGCCAGACGGCAAGATGTTCCATACGAGGGAGGGCGGCACGGTCAAGCTGGCCGAGCTGCTGGACGAGGCCGTAGAACGCGCTGCAGCAGTTATAGCTGAGCGTGGGCCTGACACGGGGCGGCTCACGGCCGCTGAGCGCGCTGACGTTGCCAGGGCGGTCGGCATAGGCGCCGTAAAGTACGCGGACCTATCTACGGACAGGGCTCGTGATTACCGTTTCGACTGGGACCGCATGTTGGCTTTTGACGGCAACACGGGCCCGTACATCCAGTACGCCCACGCTCGGGTGTGCAGCATTTTCGAACGAGCCGGCGACGCTGAAGCCTTTTCGCCTGACGCCCTGGGGCCGCTTAGCGGCCCTGAGGAACGGCTCTTAGCAAGGCGGCTCTTGGGGTTTGGTGACGCCGTGGCGGCGACCCTTAGGGACTACGCGCCCCACAAGCTCTGTGGGTACTTGTTCGACCTAGCGAGCGCTTTCACTGATTTCTATGAGCACTGCCCTGTGCTGCGCGCTCCCGACGAGCAAACGCGGGCGTCCCGCCTGGCGCTGTGCAACCTGTGCGCGCGGGTCTTGGAGAAGGGCCTGGACCTGCTTGGTATCGAGGCTCCCAGGCGGATGTGACCCCCAAGTTGGCAGCGGCTGTGCCGTCCGCTTGGCGAAACGCCGTGGTCGTGCTACTTTGGCGCTCCGAGGGTGCAGCATCGGAGTTCGAGCAGTTCCCTCCCGGCGCCAAGCCGGGGCCTCCGGGCATGAAACGAGATGGCCCGGTCAAAGGCCAGGAAAGGAGGGAACTGCAGTATGGCGACTGGCACGGTCAAGTGGTTTAGCCCAGAAAAGGGCTACGGCTTCATCTCGCAAGAGGGTGGGCCGGACGTTTTCGTTCACTACAAAGCCATCCAGGGACAGGGTTACCGGACCCTGGAGGAGAACGAGCCCGTGGAGTTCGAGATCCAAGAGAGCACCAAGGGCTTGCAGGCTGTGAACGTAGTCCGGATGGCTGTTAGAGGTAGCGACTAAAGAGCTGTCCTGGCCTCGAGCCCGGGACGTGCCTGAGGCTCGCGTGCTCTACAGCGGCAACCTGAAGCTGGCGTTGTGAGCGCAGCCGTGAGGCGCTTGACGGAGCTGACCTAGAGAGCTTTGCAAGGACAAGCTCAAGCAAGATGCGCTGTCGCGGCGCGTTCGGTGGTGTTAAGGAGGTCCTCGCTTGCTAGGAGGCTGGTGGTAGCGCCGCTCGCAAGCTCGCGGCCAGGGCTGCGGCAGCTTCCTCGCTCGGGTAGCGATGGCGCGGCCAGAGGAAACCGCGCAAGCCGTCGCCAAAGTGGCGGGGGACCACATGGAGGTGGACATGAGGGACGCTCTGGCTTACGACTTCGTTCAGAGCGAAGAAGGTGCCCTGGGCGCCCAAGACGAGCTTTTGAGCGGCAGCGACGCGCCTGCCGGCCGCCAGCAGTTGGCCGAGGAGGTCCTCTGGCATGTCCGCTAGCGTGGGGTAGTGAACGCGTGGGACTACTAGCGTGTGACCGTCGAAGACAGGCCGGTAGTCGAGGAAGGCGACGAAAGCCTCCTCTTGGAGGACCATGTGGGCCTGGGCTTCGCCCAGCACTACCTTGTCGAACACGCAGTTACTCGTGCAGTCGAGGTTACGCTTGAGGAGCATGCCAAGCCAACCGGTCGGCCCGTTCCCTGAGGGCCAAGACCCGGAGGTATATGACCGTTTGCGTAGGCGCGTCCTTTGGCGTATGCCATCGGGCATCTACCTGCTGGGCAGCGCCTATGCAGGCCGGCGGAACCTCATGACGCACAGCCTGGCAATGCAGGTCGCGCTTCAGCCCAAGTTGGTTGCGGTCTCGGTGAGCCGTGACGCCCTGACTTGCGAGCTGATCGACCAAGGCGGCGTCTTCAGCCTGTGCTTCTTGCGCCGTGAAGACCGGGCCCTGGTCAGGACGTTCACCAAGCCGGCTAAGGAGGGGCCTGAGCCAGGGACGCTGAGCGGCGTTGAGGTGATATCTGGCAGGACCGGTGCCCCTGTGCTGGCGCGCTCGGCCGCTTGGCTGGAGTGCGAAGTGCGCCAAAGCTTGGATGTGGGTGACCACACGCTGTTCATCGGGGAGGTTGTCGACTGCGCGGCAGCGGACGAGGCTTCTGCGTTACTACGGATGGAAGACACGCGCCTCAGCTACGGAGGCTGAGGTAAGCGTGCGTGGCGTGAGACGAGAGCGTCCTTGATGTCCGCCGAGCCAGTAGTAATCGAGGACGAAGACCACCTTGGCGTGCTGTTAGACCGGTTGCAAAAAGTCCCTCGTTATGCTCTCGACACCGAGTTCCACAGGGAGAAGACCTACTGGCCACGTTTGGCTTTGCTACAGGTGGCCTGGCAAGAGGACGCATTGGCGAGAGCTGCCGACGAAGCCGTGCACGTGGCGCTCGTTGACCCTCTGGCCGTGGGCGTGGAGGGGCTCGGTGAGCTGTTGGCTGGGCCTGGCACGATGGTGGCTCACGCTGCCAGCCAGGACCTCGAGGTGCTTGACCATGTCTGCCACCGGCTGCCTACGCGGCTGTTCGACACCCAAGTAGCTGCTGGCTTCCTTGGCCTCGGCTCGGCATCACTGGCCTCTTTAGTGGAACGCTTTTTGGGCAAGCACCTGGGCAAGGGTGACCGCTTGACGGACTGGAGCAGGCGGCCGCTGCGACCGTCGCAGCTTGCCTATGCCGCTGCTGACGTTGCGCACCTGCTTGTCTTGGCCGACGTCATCTGCGAGCAGCTTTCGGCTCGGGGCCGCCTTTCTTGGGCAGAGGAGGAGTGCGCGACGCTCCTGGCTCAGCCGCGGGCCGTGGCGGAGGTGCGAGAGGCTTGGTGGAAATTGCGCGACATCCGCCAGCTTCGAGGTACCGGCCGAGGTGTGGCACAAGAAGTAGCGGCTTGGCGTGAGGAAAAGGCTCGTGCGCTCGATGTCCCCGCTCGCTCTGTGCTGCCCGACCTGGCCTTGCTCTCGATCGCGCACGCCCCACCTGCAAGCGTGGCGGCGTTGCGCGAGACGAGGGGCCTTGACGGGCGCCACCTGCGCGGCGGTGCCGACGAGGAGATCATGGCGGCCATTGAGCGGGGAAGGGCTTTGCCTCCATCGGAACTGTGCTCCCCGCCCAGTTCGGACGGCGCCAAGGAGCTGAAGCCGGCCACGGCTTTGGCGCTCGCTTGGGTGGCCCAGCTGGCGCGAGACGAGCAGGTGGACGCTGCCCTATTGGCTACTCGCGCCGATGTTGTCGACTACCTGTCGGGTGCCCGGGGGGCCAGGCTGAGGCAGGGATGGAGGGCACAGTTGGTCGGTGCGCCCATTAGCCGGTTGGCCAGTGGAGAAGCGTGCCTGACGCTTGACGGCAAAGGCCGGTTGTTGATGCAGGCGCGCCCTTGTGAACTGCTCGGCTCGGGGCCCGACGGGGGAGAGCCGGCCGTAGCGGGGACAGTTCAGGCCGGCTCGGTCCCGGGCGGAGCGCCTGACGTGCCTTGAGCACTGTCTGGCGGGTCGTGGGGAGCGCCCACTTGGCCGCGCGGGCGGAGGTCGATAGTGAGGGTGAGGATGCCGTTATCGAGCAGCGCGCTGGCGTCGCCGATTAGCGCGTAGTCCATGTAACCTATGCGGGCCTGGTCCAAAAAGCGCTGTCTTTCGGGGCCTTCTAGTGGTGGCAGGCCACGCTGGCGAACCGCTTTGGCCCGTTCCCGAAAGCGGCTGAGCATGGCTTCAACATCGAGCTCGGGTGGCATAGGTTCATGCTAGGTGCTGCCGGCCTGCCGTGAACCGCACTGTTGTAAGTAGGCGGCCTGTCAGCGTTCAAGTATTCCCGCAGCTGAACGTTGTTCCCGTTCAAGTTATCCACCAGGCAGTGTTCAAGTAATCCC
>JBMFUG010000008.1:0-49010 GCA_049966695.1 Acidimicrobiales bacterium
CGCTGCTCGGCCTTGGGGGCACGAGGGACCTGCACCTTGGACGCCGGGTTAGCGGCGATGAGCCCGTCGGCCACCGCGGCAGAGAGACAGGCCTGCAGGGCCTGAACGTGGCGCTTGACGGTCCTTGGGGCGAGGCCCGACCGGACCTGGCCGGCGACCCAAGCCTGCACGCTGGAGCGGCGCAGGTCGGCCAGGCAGGCCTTGCCCAGGTGGGGGCCGACCCAGCAGTCCCAGATGCTCTGCTCCCGTCGGGCAGTAAGCAGCGACACCTGCCGGCCGCCCTGCCACCTGCCCCACCACTCGGCCAGGGTCAGGCGCCGGCCCTCCATGGCACCAGTGCCGCCCCGGTGCATCTCAACCGACCGCTCGGCCAGCCAGGCGTCGGCCTCGGCCTTGGTGGAGAAGGTGGCGCTCTGGCGGCAGCCGGCGGCGTCGTACCAGCGCGCCCGCCAGGTGACCTGGCCTGAGGGCCACAAGCGGCGCTCAATGCCGCCGTCCCTACGCGGCATCCGGCGGCCCCCATTGCTTGCGGGGGCGGCCCCGGCGAGGCCTGGGCGCCGCAGGCGCGCTGGCTCTAGGGACAGCGGCCACGGCCGGTACCTCACAGCGGGCCAGGTAGTCGTCCAGAGCCTCGGGACGGAAGCGGACCTGGCCGCGGACCCGGACGGAGGCCAGCTCGCCGGTGCGGGCGAGGCGGTAGACGGTGACCTTCGAGACGGCCAGGGCCTCGGCCACCTCCTCGGGGCGTAACAACGGGTGTGTGCTCATGCCCAGATGTGGGGTCGGGCCGTGCGCCAAGGGGCGCTTTAGGGTCCAGGCTCGGACCCTTTTCGGACCCTTAATACCGCCGCCCCCGGTGGCAAGGAGCCTCACATGGCCCTCTGAGCTGGGCTTTCCTAGTCGGGAAGGCGGGATTTGAACCCGCGGCCTCAGCGTCCCGAACGCTGCGCGCTAACCAAGCTGCGCTACTTCCCGGTCAAAGCCATGCTACTCCTCTACGCAACCGGCGAAAGAGTGCGGTCATGGTACTGCTCACCGGCCAGCAGGGCCCGAACTGCTTCCTGGGTGCGCAACGGGGCCAACGGCTTGACAAGCCAGCCGGCCGCACCAGTACGGCGAGCCAAGAAGACGTCAGCGCGGCGGTCGAGCAGTACGAGGACCGGCACGGGCTCAAGCCTGCCTGAGCCCACCTCGAGAGCAATGTCCATAGCAATCGCCCAGCCGCCCATGGTGCCTATCTGTAAGTCCACGATAACTAGGTCAGCCGGGCGCTGTTGTAACGAGGTGAGGACATCTTTGCCGGAGCGCTCCCAGCGCACGACAGTGCCAGGTGCTTCTATGGCCGATCGGACTTGTCCCAGCACCTCGCGTGAGTCAGTAACGACAAGGACCTCAGGCATACCCGCGAGGGTAGCGCTCGACGACTGAGCACTACCATCCCAGGGTTGAGCCAGCCCAGCTCCAGCCCCGGTACTGTACCCTAAGGCGCCAAGGCAAAGACCGCTCGTCCGGGCGTGCTGGTCGAGCGTGGCGCTGTTGGGCCCGGCTGGCCGACCGGCGGAGCTTCGCAAAGTTCAGCCGGCCTGGCCCTGCGCCGGGAGCGACGGCAAGCAGTGCCAAGACGTGAGCGCTGGGAGGGAAGCGTTGCGACTTTGGCCAACGGGGCTATTGGGGCAGCCAGCACAGGCAAATATATAAAAGTTGATTAACTAAGTCAGGTATCGTACCCTTGGGACTGTGGAAGCAAGCCCTGCGGCCGGGAGCCGCGCCGAAGAACCGACGTGGGCCATGGTCTTGAAGCGCAACGCGATCGAGCGTTACAAGAAGCAAAAGTTCCCCCTGGACATCATCAACGAGCTGCCGGACATGGTCGCTCGGGGCTACGAGGCGGTCGCTGAGGAGGACTTAGTCTTCCTCAGCTGGTGGGGGCTCATGCACGACAAGCCAAAGACGGGCACGTTCATGGTCCGCGTCAAGCTCCCTGGTGGCCGGGCCTTGCCCGAACAGCTGGTCGCTCTCGGCGCGATATCGCGTGATCACGGTCGCAATTACGGCGAGCTCACCACGCGCCAGGGGATCCAGCTGCACTGGGTCGACCTAGGCAAGCTGCCCGAGGTACTGGCTAGGGTTGAAGCCTGCGGGCTCACGACGGCGGGGGCCGAGGGGGACACCGTGCGCAACGTCACGAGCTGCCCGGTGGCTGGCGTAGACACCGAGGAACTGTTCGACGTGAGCGGTCTCGTCCAGTCGGTGGCGCGCTTTTTCTCCGGCAACCGTGCCTACTCTGACCTGCCCCGCAAGCACAAGTACACGATCAGCGCCTGCCCTAGCCAGTGCAATGCCCCAGAAATCCACGACGTTGCACTGGTCGGGACGATGAAAGACGGTCGTCCGGGCTACGCGCTGCGAGTTGGCGGTGGGCTATCGGCGACTCCGAGGATCTCGCGCGACCTGGGCGTGTTCGTGCCGGCGGAGCCCCACGAGGCGGTGATCGAGGTCCTTCGGGCTATCACAGACGTCTGGCAGGCCGACCCCCGCTACCGAGTGAGCCGGGTGAAGGCACGTATCAAGTTCATGGTGGACGACTACGGCCCGGCAGGGGTACGTGCGATGGCCGAAGAGCGCCTCGGTCGTCGCCTCGAAGACGGTGAGGCGCCAGTGCCTCGGGAAGGTGCGGGCCACTTCGGGCTACACCGGCAACGCCAGGAGGGCCTCTCGTACCTAGGTGTGCCGGTCGCTATGGGGAGGGTCACAGGGGACCAACTCGTCGCCCTTGGGGAGTTGCTTGGCGAGATCAGTGCCGAGGCACGTTTCACTCGTTCGCAGAACTTCGTCCTCGTCAACGTACCGACCGGTCGGGCCGCGTGGTTGGAGGACAGGCTTGAGCACATTGGGTTCGAGCCCCGTCTGAGCAAGCTGTACGCCCGTTCTGTAGCCTGCACGGACCACCAGTTCTGCAACTACTCGGTGGCCCAGACAAAAGCCAAGCTGGCCGAGATCCTCCCAGAGCTCGAACGGAGGTTTGGCGTGAGCGCCGTCGAAGACCTGAGCGTGCACATGGACGGGTGCCCGCACGCTTGCGCCCAGCACTGGGTGGGGGACATAGGCCTGCAGGGGACAACGACAACCGACCCGCGGACCGCCGAGCGTGTAGAGGCGTACAACCTGCGCCTGCGCGGGCACCTCGGAGCCGGTGCGGCCATCGGGGTGCCACTGCTCCGGCGCGTACCGGCTGACCAGGTCGCCGAGCTCATCTGCCGCCTCGTAAAGGCCTGGCTTGACCAAAAGGCGGCTCACGACGGGCAAATGATGTTCTCAGAGTTCCTGGCTCTGTACGACGACGACCAGCTGCGCCAGATCTGCACCGGCGAGGCAGCCGGTGAGGGCGAGGCACCCGCGCGCAAGCCACAGGTGCGCGTACCGGCCATGTTGCTCTCGGCCACGGGAGGAGCCGACCTGATCGAGGTCGAGGCGCAGACGGTTGGCGGGGCCCTGGCCGAGATAAAGCGCCGTTTCCCCTTGCTCGCCGAACGGGTGCTCGGCCCCGATGGCGACCTCCTCCCCTCCGTCAACCTCTTCCTCGGCGAAGACGACGTCCGTTTCCTGAACGGGCTCGAGACCCCGGTCGCAGGCGGCCAGGAACTGACGCTCCTGCCCGCCCTCTCAGGAGGGTGCGGCTGAGTTGGGACAAGTTGGGCAGCAAGAAAGGAGCACGGGCACAATGCCACAACGAGCCGAGTTTGACGACTTGGAGATCGGAGAGGTCGCCATCGAGCTTGATGACCGCGAGCCACAAGAGGTGATCGCGTGGGCGCTCGAAGCCTTCGACCCCGAGAGGGTCGCGGTGATGACCGCCTTGCAAGCGGAGGGCATGGCGATCGTCGATATGGCAGTGCGCCTACAACCCGACGTCAAAGTGCTGACCGTTGATACCCTGCGCCTCCCGGCGGCCACCTACCAGTTCATCGACGACGTTCGCCGCCGTTACCCGAGGGCGCGCCTAGAAGTGCTTCGCCCCAGCTCTCAAGCAGTGGAGAGCATGGAGCTCCAGCACGGGCGCGACCTGTTCCGGGACTCAGTGCCGCTGCGCCTGCAATGCTGCCACGTCCGCAAGGTCGAGCCCCTCGTCCGGGCGCTCAGAGACCTCGACTGCTGGGTAACGGGGCTCAGGCGCGACCAGTGGGCATCGCGCGCAGCTATACGAAAAGTGGAGCTTGACCATGACCACGGTGGCATTGTCAAGTTGAACCCTCTCGCCGACTGGGCCAAAGACGAGGTTTGGGAGTACCTCGCGGCCAACGACGTGCCGGTTCATCCTCTCTATGCGGCTGGGTACACGAGCATCGGTTGCGACCCCTGCACCCGGCCTATCACGGTGGGCGAAGACGATCGCGCCGGACGGTGGTGGTGGGAGGTCAATGCGCCTAAAGAGTGCGGGATCCACTGCCCCATAGAGACAGGTGGCTTTGAGCACGAGGCGCATGCCATCCTGGGGGAGCCCAGGTGAGGCCGGGCGCGGCGCCGACGACGGGACAAGCTGAGCCGGCTACCGAAGACCGCCTATTGCTGAGCGAGGAGGGCGCACGATTGGTCGTCGCCGAGGCTACCGCCGCCTCGCGCGTGGTGGGCGAGCCGTTCAAGACTGCTGCAGCTAGCCTCGCAGTTGCCGCCAGGTCGAGGGAGGTCCCGTCAGAGCTTTTCGGAGCCCTCACGAATATCGTGGCCACCTCGCTAAAGAGCGGGCGGGCCCGTCGTCTCTACAGCGCCGAGGGCGAGAAAGCTCTGAACGAAGTCCTTCTTATGACGCCTGCGGGCCGAGAGATCCAAAAGGGCCTCGCCGAGGTGAACGCGGCGCTGAGGATGCTTGCCGACCGGCGCCTTGAGGCAGCACGAGTGGCAATGAGGGTGCCGGGCAGTTTCGTAGTTACGCTTCAGTGCGGAGGTGCCACCCTCGCCCTCGCGGTCACGGCTGATGCCGTGTCGGTGGAAAGCCTGTCTGTCTAGCTCTGACGCTTTCTTCGGACGACTCTCTACGCTACCTGCGTCGCCCAGCTCACCTGGGGGCCCCTTGGCCACGAGAGCGGTGCGCCGCTGCGGGCGCCGCCGACCAGTCCCAGGGCCAAGCTTCGGCACCGCACCAGGTCACCGAAGGGGGCCGCCAGCACTATTTGTTGGCTATTTGGGTTGCGCCCACGGTAGGCCAGCCCTGTTGGCCCACAAGCCGGCGGTTGTCAGCCGATTGCCTGGTGGACAAGCCGGCGGGCTTCATCGAGCCGGCCGTCTCGGACCAGCTGGAGGAGCGGGCCGTCCAGCAGCCCGTGCCAGTTCGCAGGCTCCGTGTGCCGCCCAGCCGCACGGATCTCTCGTCGGGCTTGCGCGAGGACCTCAGATAGGGCGCCGATCCCTTCGCCACAGGCCTCGGCTGCCCGGTCCCGCAGCCAGACGGCAAGGGCCGGGCTAGCGCCGCCTGTCGACACTGCGACGGTCACTCGGCCATCGCGGTGCACGGCGGGCAGCATGAACGTGCAGTGCTCGGGGTCGTCCGCGCTGTTGACCCACACGCCGCCGGCTCTGGCGTCGGCGGCGACCATCGCATCGACGTCAGCCACGCCGGTGGCGGTGATCACCAGACGGTAGCGAGCTGCTTCGCCCTCTTGGTAGGCACGGCGCTCGATGGTGACGTCATGGTCCTGTGCGAGCCGGTCGACCGCCTCATTGACGTCCCGAGCGACAACGGTGACGCGTGCACCACAACGCGCCAGCCCCTGGGCTTTGCGGGCGGCTACCGGCCCACCTCCTACCACGAGGCACGGCTGGCCCTCCAGTACCAGGCTCACCGGGTAAGTGCGCGCAGGCAGCAGAGGCTGGTCGTTGCCGTTCACAGACCAGTCCCTTCGTTGCGGCTGCAGGGCCTAGCGCCACCAGCCAGGTGGGCGCGCGCCGGTGTCCCGGCACCGTACCAAGCCGAGTGAGCCCACAGGCGCAGGGGGCAATAAAAGGTGACTAAACTAGTCATATATAGCAGGCAAATCTTATACACTTTGGAGCGGTGCCGGTACTAGTCGCTCGTTTGGGACAAGTCGCCCCCCTAAAGTCGTTGCGGGTGCTGAGCGACCCGCGAGCTGCTGGTCATGCTTTCGAGGGGGCAAAGCTGGCCAAAAGCCGTACCAGGCCTGGCAGTAGCGTTTTTTGCGACATAGCCGAGCCCGCGTGAGCCAGCCAGGGCGCGTCCTCGTCGCGCGCCAGCGGGCGCTCTCGTGACGGTCTACCTCGTCGGGGCCGGCCCTGGCGACCCGGAGCTCATCAGCGTACGCGGGGCGCGCCTGCTCGCCTCAGCGGACGTCGTCATCCACGACCGCCTAGCTCGACCGCTCCTCGCGCTGGTGCGAGCGGGTGCCGAGATCGTTGACGTTGGCAAGTCGCCGGGGTCGGCGCCAGTACCACAGGCAGAGGTCAACCGCCTTCTCGTCGAGCACGGTGCCCGCTGCCGCTGCGTCGTGCGCCTGAAAGGCGGTGACCCGTTCGTCTTCGCCCGCGGAGCAGAAGAGGCCCAGGCGCTCCAGGCTGCGGGTATCGAGTTCGCGGTCGTGCCCGGCATCAGCTCAGTGCTGGCTGCGCCAGCGGTAGCAGGGTCCCCCCTTACTTGTCGCGGGCTTGCCCAGACCTTCACAGTACTGACCGGCCACAACGATCCCGCTCAGTGGGCGCCGGGCTATGCCGAGGCGCTGGCGAAGCTGGGGGGCACGATCGTGGTAGTGATGGGGGGCTCGTGGATAACGAGGATCGCGGCGCGCCTAGTCGAAGCCGGTTTAGCTCCCGGCACGCCTGTGGTGGCTTCGCGGGCCGCCACGACCGGCGCGGAGGAGGTCCGCCGTGCAACGCTCGGGACGATCGAGGAGGCCTTGCTTGCCTCGCCGTCGGTTTTTGTGATCGGGGGTGGCGCCGGTCTCGACTTGCGGTCTGCCGTCCGGCCGACTTGAAGGGCTACATGGGCCCGGACCGAGGCCATGGGCGGCCCACCTGGGGAGGCAAGAGCCAGGTGCCAAGGCCAAAAAACCCAGGTACCAAGGCGAGAAGGCACAAGGCCGCACGGCAAGCGAGGCCCCGGGCCATATCCTGGAGTGGCCGCGTTCTGCCGTCGAGCGTAGAGTGGCCACCGTCTCAGGGAGGTGCAGTGCTCAATATCGAGCAGGAACAGACGGCTGAGGGTTACACCATCTGCCGGCCAGTTGGCGAACTCGACGCCTTCACTGTGAGCCAGTTCCGCCAGGCACTGGCCGAAATGGCTTCAAGCCGGTACCTGGTGATCGACATGAGCGGCGTGCCGTTCGTGGACTCCGCAGGCCTCGGCGCACTTATCGGCGGCATCCGCCGCTCAAGGGAGCTTGGTGGCCACGTCGTTGTCGCGTGCAACCGCCCGAGCCTCGTCCGCACCTTGCGCACCACCGGCTTTGACCGGATCGTGACCATGGTCGAGACCGTCGAAGAAGCCGCGGCCAGCTTCACCAAGTCGGGGCTGGCAGAACCAACCGGCACAGCGGGCGAAGGTGGCAACGCTGAGTAGTGCAAGGCGGAGCCGCTGAGAAGGTAGGGCCAAAAGGTTAGATCTCGCTTTCGCCGAGGTACGAAGCGACCTCAGCCAAGCTGCTGACGTCGCTCACCTCTCGGGCCAACAGGGGTACACGAGCGAGCCGTGCACCCGGGAGCGCGGCCGACAGCCGAGCTACCTGCTCGTCCTCGCTGGCGGCAACTTCGCCTAGCTGTCCCAGGTTAACAAAGAGGCCGCCAAGAGGCGACGAGACCGGAGCGTCTCGGCGCACTTTGCCAAAGCGCGGGTAACTGCGGTTGACAACAACGGTTTTCACGGACGCCCCTACCCGCTTGAGGCGCGGCACGAGGTGCAGCGCCTCTTCGACAGCGTCGCGGCGCGGGGCGCAAACCAGCACGAACGAAGTCTGCTCCGAGCGCAGCAGTGCGCTGGCGTGGTCAGCCCGTGCCCTGAAACCCTCTTCCATGCCTTCGAACTGCGAAAAGAACTCCAATGTGTCCGAGACGACCTGGCCGCCGGCCACCTTTGCGATCGTGCGGAGCATGAGGTGGGCCCCGAGCTCAAGGACTCGCACGCCAGCGCGCGTGGGCCGCATCACCAAGCGGAAAACACGGTTGTCAAGCATGCGGACCAGATGGGCTGGGGCTTCCAAGAAGTCCAAAGCGTGCTGAGCGGGGGGCGTGTCCACTACGACCATGTCGAAACGCTCGTCTTCTTGTAGCTCGTAGAGCTTCTCGATGGCCATGTACTCCTGCGTCCCGGAAAGCGCTCCTGCAATGTTGCGGTAGAGGCGGTTACGCAGGATCGCGTCAGCCTGCTGGGGGCTCTTCGCGTACCGCTGGACCAGCTGGTCGAAGGTGCCCTGCGTATCGAGCATCATTGCCCAAAGCTGCCCGGGCCACCGTGCTAGGGGTGGCTCAACCAAGTGGGGCTCGTTGCCCAAGCCGTCCACCCCAAGGGCGTCCGCCAGCCGGCGCGCCGGGTCTATGGTGACGACGCAGGCACGATGACCGGCTCTTGCGCCCTGCAAAGCAATTGCGGCTGCGGCGGTTGTCTTGCCCACTCCACCTGGCCCGACACAGACAACGATGCGCGCCTCGGTCATGTGGCCACCAGCGGCAGGCCGGAGATACCTTGCGCCAAAGCATCTGTCAGCGCTGCGAGCTCGCCCGGACCTAGTGCGGCACTGAAACAAAACGGTAACTCGAGCTGGGGGAGCGGTAGGACCTTGGCGAGCCTCGCCACCTGCTCGGCCTGCGCTGCTTGACGGCGGGCACGTAGCCGGCCTGCCGCGCAAAGACTGGCTAGTTCCTCCTCGTCCAGTTCTAGCCCACTTTGTACTGCCAGGGCGCCCAAGGCCTGGGGGTCAAGCTGGTCCGGCAGGGGGAGCTGAGGCAACCTTGCGTTGACGATGACCGGCGCCAGGCGTACGCCAACACTGTCTTCGATCAGGTACGCCGTCTCAATGGTCTCGCTAACTGGCGTTTCCTCGGGCAACGTTACGATCATCACCTGGCAGCGACTGGGGTCAGAAAGCATCTCCACGACATCTTCTGCTTGTGCATGGACCGGCCCCGCTGTGGCCGCTTCTAGCAGGCCCCGGGGGCTTTGGAGGAAACGGACGGCATGTCCGGCTGCAGGAGCGTCCAGGATTATGAGGTCGGGTGCGCCCGGCTGGCCCGCAGCAGCAGCCCGCTCCATCTGTTTCAGCTTTCCCAAGACGAGCAGGTCAGGCATGCCCGGGATAGCCGTCGCCACCACATCGAGAGCCCCACTGGCGACTAGGCGCCGGGAGAGCCGCCGCATGCCGTGCAGGTGGAGGTACTCGACGAGCGCAACGTCGGGGCGCAGGTCTCTTGCCTCCACCTTGCCACCGTTCGGCAAGGACAAAAGCAGGGTTGGTTCCCAACCGACCGCCTTTTCATGGCCGAAGAGCCTGGCTAGTTGGCTCGGCGCAGGTGCCTCACCAGCAGTCGGCTCACTGTCGGCGCCACTGCGCTCGCCGACTTGGACGACGAGCGCTCGTAGCCCCGCTCGCGCCGCCAGGTTGGCCAAAATGCCGCTTATGGTCGTCTTCCCGGTACCACCTTTGCCGGTGACGATGATCACCCTGGACTGCAAAAGGAACGCAGCGGGATCCACTCCGGCCCCCATCGACCAGCTGCCTCAGTGCCGCGCCCAGCAGCTTTGGGCCACGACGGGCCAGCATGACGCCAACCTGGCCCCTTGAGCTCTGCTTTTGAAGGCCCCTTCTGGTCCGCTGGTCAAAGTGCTCATCATCAACAAGTCGGCCTCTCTCGGCACTTAGGGACACGCCGAGGCTAGCTTGTGGTTCTTGCCTGAGGCGAGCGCTCAGTGCTTTGTCCCGTTGTGACCACTTTGCCTCTTGTCAACGACTTCTCGGAGCAGTACCTTCGGCATTGAAGGAAGTTGCAATGACGGCTTTTTCTACCTGCGATAACTGGCAACTTCGAGCGGCATGCCGTGGTCAGCCGGCAGCTATTTTCTTCGCGCCCTCCCACTTTGAACGCAAGTCAGCCAAGTCCGCCAGGGAGGCAAAGGCTAAGGCGGTTTGCTCGACTTGTCCTGTGCGCCAGGAGTGCTTGGCATATGCCCTTCGTGCGCATGAGGCCAACGGGATCTGGGGTGGCCTCAACGAAGAGGAGCGCAAAGCGCTCACCGCTCGCTAGCAGCGGGTGCGGCCAGGGCCAGAGCTGTCTCACAAGCGGAAAGCGGCTGCCAAGGTGCTGGCCTGTTTTTGCCTGCCGCTGCGCCAGGGCACCTTGCTGCTGGTAACGTCGGGCGGCGCATGGGCAAAGGCGAGTTCGGGTCGGCTGGCCACCTGGCTGCTCGGTTTTTTACGGCGCTGTGGCCCAAGGGCCCCTCGGCAATCGATGAAGCGTGGGCCCTTGCAAGCCTCCTCCCTGGTGAGCAGCAGCTGTGGCGCCGCATGTCTGGACCGGACCGCCGGCACGGCATTGTCGTAGCGCGCCGCACCGAAAGGGCCCTGGTGGGCAGCGGTACGCCCGTGCCAAGGGAGGTGCTGGCTGCTGCGCTGCTGCACGACGTTGGCAAGGTAGAGGCGCGGCTTGGCACCTTTGCCCGAGTGGGGGTGACATTGGCGGCGATCGTGGTGGGGCGCAAGCGGCTGCTCACTTGCCCAAGCCACGGGGTGGCGAGAGACCTGCGCCGGCGGGTAGCCCTTTACCTGGCCCATGACCAGGTCGGGGCAGGGCTGTTGCGCCAGGCGGGGAGCGATTGGCTGACGGCCACTTGGGCGGAGCAGCACCACCTCTCCCCTGGCGCTTGGGCCCTGGACATGAGCGTTGCCAGGGCTCTCAAGGCTGCCGACGGGGACTGATAACTACTTGGCCCCGGCGGCCAAAGCGCAGCCCCGGAGCTGCCTCGGGCTCGCCTGGGGGAGTGCTCGGTTACTCGGAGCGTGGCTTTTCGTTGACAAAGCGTACGGCTGAGGTCCCGTAGGCCGGAGTGGCTGGGCCCTCTGGCGCGCTCGTCCCCATAGGCCCGCTTAAGGGTGAGGTAGGTGCGGCCGGGATAGTAGCCCGCGCCAGGGGACGCGAAGAAGCGTAGGCAGCTGACGTAGCAGCCTTGTAGCTCTTGTAACGGTGGTAAATGACGAAGGCGATTGCCAGCACGGCCACGACGGCTATTGCGTAGCCCGCGTCATTGACGCCGTGCATGATCTTGTTGTAGTTGCTGCCGACGCCGTAGCCTATGAGCGCCATGGCCGAGTCCCATACTGCGGAGCCGGCCAAGGTGAGCAAGCCGAAGCGCACGACGGGGACTTCGGCTATGCCGGCAGGGAGGGCCACGAAATTGCGGATGAACGGCACGCACCGGCTGGCGAAGACCCCCCATGTCCCGTGCCTGTCGTACCAGCCTTCTGCCCGGTCGAGGTCCCGCTGGCTCACGAGCACGTACTTGCCGTAGCGCTCGACGAACGCCCTCCCGCCTGCACGGCCGATGGCCCAGGCTATGAAGGCGCCGACTAGCTCTCCGGCGACGCCAGCGATGATGGCGCCGGGGAGCGAGAGCTTGCCCTCGGCTGCCAGTACGCCGGCGAAACCTAGCGTGAGCTCAGAAGACGTCGGCACGCAGCACGACTGGGCGACTGAAAGCACGAAAATGGCCACGTAACCGGACGTGGCTACGAAGTTCGTGAAGTTCAACAGCGCGAGGTCAATAAGCGCCGGGTGCACGTCGGCATCCTAGCGGTACCTCGCGCGCTAGCAAGTAACGAGGCGGTGAACTTTCTGGTGGCGCAGGCTGCCTCGCACGTCACCGCGTAGCACCTGGGCGCCCGCCTTCGGCCGTCCCGTTGCGGCCAGCCTTGTCGGCGTCGCCAGCCACGCGCTCGGCTTGAGCCGGACGGTGGGCGTTCGCCCTTGCAGCTTCGGACGCCTTCTTCAGCGCCTCCATGGCCCGTGGGCCGAGCAGCCCGCCGTCAACTGGGGGTTTTTTGCTCCTTGCCAAGTTCGTTCGTCGGCGTCTGGCCTGTCCCGTAGCCACCACGGCTGCCAAGGGCCCCTTGGCGGCTGCGTCAGCTACGGCTACGAGCACCGGGCGGGCGAGAGGCCAAAGGACAAGCACCACGAGCACGCCTAGCACGAGCCCAGCAGTGACGTCGCTCGGGTACTCGGCCCCGACGTAGATCCGGCTGAACGCCAGGAGGAGGGCCGCTAATAGCCCTGTTACGGCCAAGAGCCACCGCTTTGCCAGGGCCAACCCGCAAACGGCGGCGCCTGCCACGACAGCATGCAGGCTCGGGAAGCCGTAGCTATGGGACCTGGGGATCAGCAGCTCGACATGGGCGATATCCCAATAGGGCCTTGCGCGGCCCACCCACCCCGCCAGGGCAAGGCCGGCCCCGAACGCCACGAGCGCCCCCAGCCCGGCCCAAGTCGCTGCCGGCACGTACTCGGGCTCTCGCCTGGCGCTGAGGCACCCGGCTACGACCAGCAAAGCCATGAACAGCAACCCCGCTCCGACCGGTGCTAGCGAGGTGCCGGCATAGGCCGCCATGAACCCGTGCGCCCAAGAAGTCTCCCGGGCAAACCGGTTGATGTCCAGGTACCAGTTCGTGCCCACGTAAAACACCCCTGACGGTTGCCAACGCTAATAGCCCGCCGTCGTGCGTGCAGCTGGTGGCTCGCACCTGTGCGCCGCAGCGTCTCGTCGTGTGAGCGGTGTGCCTGGTGGTGCCCATTTTGGCACCGGCTTTGCTCGGCTAGCGTTAGCACGTGGACGACGACGAGGAAGTAGCCCCGGGGGTCATCCGCTGGGCGCCACAGGGGCCGTCGAAGGGTGTGATCGGCCTGCTGCACGGTGTGACCTCGTCGGCAAGCACCTGGTGGCGAGTGGGGCCGATCCTGGCGAACCTCGGTTGGGACGCTACGGCGGTGGACTTGGCGGGCCATGGCCAGGGCCCGCGCCCGGAGCCGCCTGTCGACCTGCGGGCTTTAGCGGAGCTGGCCTTGGTGAAGTTGCCGCCGAGGCTCAGCGTGCTCGTTGGCCACAGCCTGGGGGCGGCGGTTGCGCTCGAAGCTGCGAGGCTCCGGCCCGACTTGGCGCGCGGCCTTTTCCTGGAAGAGCCCCCTGGCCAAGGCGGGATCGATGCGGGCGCTCTGGCCAGGGGCATAGAAGCGGAGGCGGCGGCGGCACGTGCCGACCGAGGTGCCTACTGGCAGCACCTCCGGCGTGAGAACCACGGCTGGAGCGATGCTGATGTCGACCGCGCAGTGGACAACGTGCTGGCGGCTGACACCCCCGCCATCGTGGACGCTCTGCGGGAGGACCTGAAGTGGGACCTGGTCGAGCTGGCTCGTTCTGTGCACCTGCCACTGATGGTGGTGGCCGCGCCAGCTTCAGACGGCCTTTTCCCCAATACCGGGGGCACCGCTTTGCGGGGGGAAGAACGCCTGGCGGTCCAGCGCCTTGTACCCGAGGAGCGCTTCGTTGTGCTTGCAGGCGGCCATTCGTTGCACCGTGAGCACCCAGAGCGCATCGCCGAGCTGATTTCAGCCTTTGCGCTTTCAGTGGCCGCCTAGCTGGCCACCGGTCTTTGGCGTGGAAGACCGGCCCGGTGCTGGACATGGCCCCAGCGCCGGCCCCGTTGTCAAGACATCGGTCATTTGCTAATAGCCATGGCGGCGGGCTCTGCGGGCCGGTCCGCAACTGAGCGCCTGAGGGCAGCGTGGAGGCCGTCTGGGGTGAGCACTCCGACATAGCTGCGCCCGTCGAGCACGGCGACCCAGGCGGCGTCGTGCTGCAACATCTCCGCGAAGGCGGCCTTTAGAGACGACCCGAGGAGCACGCGTGCGTCTAGCGGGCGGACAAAGGGCTCGACTGCGCTAGCCCAGTCCCCGGCTACGGCGCTAGCCCTGCCTGGGTCGACCCAGCCGAGCAGTTCGCCGTCGTCGCCGACGACCACGGCCCAGTCGGTTGCGCCCGCTGTCACCGCGCTCATTGCTGCAGCGAGCGTTGCCGATGGCCGCACCACTGGGGGCGTGTAGAGGTCTCGCTCGTCGACCGGGGTCACAGCCAGCCTGCGCAGACCTCGTTCAGCTCCCACAAAGTCGGCTACAAATGGCGTGGCTGGGTGCGCTAGGACCTCTGCCGGCGTCGCGTACTGCTGGAGAAGCCCTCCTTGGGCGAGCACGGCAACCCGGTCGCCCATCGTGACGGCCTCGTCGATGTCGTGGGTGACCATGATCACGGTCTTGTGGAGCTGGCCCTGGAGGCGCAGGAACTCCTGCTGCAGCCGTTCCCTGCCAAGGGGGTCCACCGCCCCGAAGGGCTCGTCCATAAGAAGCACAGGCGGGTCGCCGGCAAGGGCGCGCGCCACCCCAACGCGCTGGGCCTGGCCGCCAGACAGCTCGTGGGGGTAGCGGCGGGCGTAAACAGAGGGGTCCAGGCCGACTAGCTCCAGCATCTCGTCGACGCGGGCGCGAGCCCGTTCACGGCTCCAGCCGAGCAGGCGCGGCACCGAGGCCACGTTTTCTGCCACCCTCAGGTGCGGGAAGAGGCCCACTTGTTGCACCACGTAACCAGTCCGCCGGCGCAGCTCGACCCGGTCCAGTGCCGAGATGTCTTCCCCGTTGACAAGTACTCTCCCGCTCGAAGGCTCCACCAAGCGGTTGACCATCTTGAGGACCGTGGTCTTGCCCGCGCCTGACGGTCCCACGAGCACGCAGAGCTCACCGGTTGGCACCTCCAAGTCGAGGTCCCGCACCGCAAAGGTGCCCTTGCCGTAGAACTTGGACACCCCCTCAAAATGGATCATTGGCCCTCCTAGGCCCCCACGCTACTGAGGTGGGGCGCGCTTTGTGGGCGCAAAGGAACGCAAAAACACGCCTTAGCATGTGCAGCCGCTAGCCTTCCGCCCGTGGGACTGGCTGCTTCAGCAGGGCCGTTGGTCCAGTGGGGCTGGATCTCGTCGCAGGAGGGCTTGGTCCTTTCCCTGTTGCTACAGCACGTAGAGCTCACCGCCATAGCCGTTGCAGTTGGCCTGCTCATCTCTCTCCCGCTCGGGGTCTTGGCTTGGCGGCTCCGTGCGCTGCGCGCCACGTTGTTCGGTTTTGCCGGTGTCCTCTACGTCGTCCCCTCGATCGCGCTGTTGTCGCTTGTCGCCCCGCTTACCGGCTATTTCTCGGTGACGACAGCGGAGGTCGCTTTGGTCAGCTACACGCTTTTGATCCTCATGCGCAACACGGTCGCTGGCTTGGAGTCTGTGCCCCAAGACGTGAGCGAGTCGGCACTGGCGATGGGGTACTCCCCGCTGCAGGTCTTCTGGAGGGTGCAGTTCCCCCTTGCCTTGCCCTCGGTGCTAGCTGGTGCCCGCATTGCTACGGTGACGGTCGTCGGGCTTGTCAACGTGACCGCCTTGTTGGGCCAAGGCGGGCTAGGCCAGCTTGTGGTCCAGGGTTTCACCGAGGACTTCAATACCCCGGTCGTCGTCGGGCTGGTCCTGTCGGTGCTGTTGGCTGGCGTGGCGGACGGGCTGTTGGTACTGGTTGAGCGCGCGAGCACCCCATGGTCGCGCATGGCCAGCAGGGGGGCCAGGTGAACTTTGCTTCCGAGGTCGTCAAGTACCTGACAAGTCCTGCCCAGTGGTCGGGGATGGACGGCATCCCTGACCTTCTCGCAAACCAGCTTGAGATCTCGCTGCTAGCGGTAGTGGCTGCAGTATTGACCGGTGTCGGGGCTGGCGCGCTGCTCGGGCACGCTAGGCGGGGGAGCTTTGCCGTGCTGAACGCGGCCAACGCTGCCAGGGCCGTCCCGTCCTTCGCTCTTATAACCCTGCTGGGTATCCAACCTGGCATAGTCCGCTTGGCCCAGGGCGGCTTGGTGGCGACGGGCATAGCCATGTGGGCCCTTGCCGTCCCGCCTGTCCTCACAAATGCCTATGTGGGCACCCGGGACGTCGACCCAGGAGTGCGCCTAGCCGCTCTCGCCATGGGGATGCGACCAGCCGAGAGATTTTTCAAAGTAGAGCTGCCGTTGGCGATGCCGCTCATATTGGCGGGTGCCCGCACGGCTGCCGTAGAGGTGGTCGCGACAGCAACCCTCGGTGCCTACGTCGGGTTCAACGACCTCGGCACCTATATTTTCAGCGGCCTGGCACTGCACAACGACGTCGAGACGTTCAGTGGTGCCTTGCTAGTAGCGGTGCTGGCGTTAGCGATCGATGCTCTCATGTCCCTTGCCGCTCGTGCCCTGACCCCTGCTGGGGTGAGGGCGGGCGCACAACGTCCAAGCAGGCGGGGCCCTTCGTAAGGCGGGGCAAGTTTTAGGGCCTGGTTAGGTCAAGCCCTCGTGAGCCAGCCATTGAGCTGCGTCCGCTTCTGGGTTGTGGTTGTCGGCTGCCTCCGTGTCAAGGCCGGCCAGCGCCCGCGTCGACAACCTTGCCGATAAAGCGTTGAGGGCCTTTGCCACCTCAGGGGTGTCGAAGGACTTGCGGATGACGGGGATGACATGGTCGGCTGGTTCCAAGTGCTTGTTGTCCTGGAGCTCGACGAAACTGCCTTGGAGCACGGCGGTGTCGGTCGAGAAGAACTCAGCCACCTGGGCCCTGCCGTCTTTCAGGTCGGCCAAGGTTATAGGGCCGGACTCGTCGGCGGACAAGAACCCCTTAAAGTGCAGGCCGTAAACTTGTTCTAGGCCTTTTAGGCAGTAAGCGTACTGAGGGCACTCAGGTGGCCCTGCCAGCACCATCTTGGAGGCCACCGGCCGGAGGTCAGAAATTGTCTTCAGGTGGTACCTGGCTGCGGTGGCTGTGGTGACGACGAAGACGTTGGTGTCGACAGCGGGCGCTGGTTGCAGTGCTGTAGCGCCCTGTGCTGCCAGGGCCTTGCGAAGCGCTGGCAGGTCGGTGCTCAACTGGGTGGCGAGGGCAGTATCGCTCGGTTTTAGGTAGGCGAGCAGGCTGCCGGCGTAGTCGGGGAAAAGGTCAAGCGCCTTGTGGGCGAGCGCCTCGTCGACGTAAGCACGCGCGCCGAGGTCGGTGCGAAGCTGCGTTTTGAAGCCGGCGTGCTCCAGCACGTCGTTATAGAGGTCACCAAGGACGATCTCTTCGGTGAAGTTCTCGGAGCCGATGACGATGGTCGGCACCGAGGTAGCCTTCTTGCGTTGCTGGGCCACGGCGGTGCCCGGTGCCAGCGACGCGGATGCCAAAGCAGTCGTGCTCAGCAGGCAAAAGCCGGCTATGGCCAGGTGGACGCGGTTACGGGGCATTGGCCCTCCTAATCGGTTGGCAGGAAGTGGCAGCATACCGGCTGGGCGCGCAAAGCGCGCCGGCGAGCGCTCCTGCGGGCAGGGAGCGGCCGGGCAATGGCTTCCTGGCTCTGCCTGAGCCGACCGAGCGCTCCTGCGGGCAGGGAGCCGTCCCTACAGCTTTTCGCCTATCCCGGCCGGGTGCTCGGAGCGCGCCCCGGCGGAGCTAGTGGTAGGTGCGGGGGCGTCTACGTCCAGTGACCTCGCAACCCGAAGGTGCGCCAGAGCGCGGTACGAGGGCCGGCCTACAGGGGCGACCCTTACCAAGGTATTGTAAGTCACCACGGCGATGGCAATGTGCATGGCCGCCAGGACCGCGACTGCCTTGGCCGCCTGCCCCAGGTACAAGAGCCACGCGTCGGGTAGGAGAAGGACGAGGCTTACGATGACAGCAAGCCGGAGGAACAGCCACCTCGGCGCAGCGCTCAGCCTTGTCACGATAGGCCAGCCCGCGCAGGCGGCCAAGACCCCAATGACAGTTAGGCTGGCATAGTCGCCAAAGCGGAAGTGGACGTAGCCCGCGGTCGAGGGGAACATCCTGGTCCCGACCCTAACGAGCGCATAGTCCACTACCAGGGAGAGCGCTACTGAAGCTGCGGTCGCCGCCACGAGCCGCGGCGCCGACGGCTGGGTGTGGGGCGGGTCCGTGTCGAAACGGGCGTACTCTAGGGACCGTCGCACAACTGGGGGTGACTGCTCGACGATGCCATTGATCGCGTCCAGGACTGCTTTCGACTGCATGGGGCCAGTTTGTCGGCTGTACCTGAACTAGTCATTAAAGTAGGCTCAAGTACTTGACTTTCTACGTCTGGCAGCAGTGGTTAGGACATGCTCAATCCGCTGAGCAGCGGCGGCGACGAGGGCATGTACAGCCGACAAGCCGTGCCAGCCTTGGCACGGTTCACAGGGTCGCACGTTGGCTGCCCGCTACGGCATTTTGGGAAAGGCTGTTGACGCATTGAGAAAGGACGTGCAACGACGTGCCTAGCTGTCTCGTTGTCCAGCATGTCGAGCCCGAGGGGCCGTACGCTATCGCCACGGCGCTCGCAAGAGCGGGCGTAGCTGTGGACCTGTGCTCGTTGCCGACGGGCAGGACCTTGCCGTCCAGCGTGGAAGGGTACTCGGGGTTGGTCGTGATGGGCGGGCCCATGTCTGCCGCCTCCGGCCAAGACTTCCCGACCAAGGTTAGGGAGCTAGCGCTGTTGGGCCAGGCGCTGGAGCTGCGCTTGCCTGTACTTGGGGTTTGCCTGGGGGCCCAACTGCTTGCCGTTGCAGCAGGCGCTCACGTCTATGCCGGCGCCGAGGGGCCCGAGGTGGGTTGGGCGCCAGTCTGGCTCACGGCCGAGGCTGCCTCGGACCAGTTGTTCATTGGGCTGCCCTCCGAGCTTTGCGTGTTGCACTGGCACGGCGACACCTTTGACCTGCCGCCGGGCGCGGCCCGCTTGGTGTCAAGCACGCTTTACCCAAACCAGGCCTTGCGCGTCGGCAGCTTGGCCTGGGGGCTCCAGTTCCACCTGGAGGTGGACGCAAGTGCGGTAAGAGCGTTCTTGGCCGCTTTTGGCGGTGACGCCGGGGAGTCGCCCAACGGGGCCCGGGCCATAGCCGAGGAAGCCGAGCGGGCGCTGCCTAAGCTGGCCCTGGCCCAGCGGCTGGTGCTGGAGCGCTTTGCTGGCCTGGTAGCGGGCTCGGCCGGGCGAGAGCCTGTCGAGTAAGTAACTTCGGCGTGCCCCATGTTGTCTCAGTCGTGAGGCGGCAGAAAAGCAGCCTGCAGTGCGCGGCCCGGACAGGTCCCTCTGTGGCAACGGGGCCCGTCTCGTAACCCGTACGAACGCGGCGGTAGTTTACCGACCATGCCCAAATGGCGGTAGCACTTCAAAAAAGCGCGGGGCAATGGGGCCCGCTAGTTGGACGGCGAGGTTATAGGCTCCCGTGCGATGCTCTGCAAAGGCCCGTTTGAAGCCGAGAACACGGCCGTACCTTTTTGCATCACGGACGTCTTATAGACCATTTTGTGCACAATTGGCCGACCAGCATCGTGCCTCATGCCACAAGAAGTCTTGTTGCTCGACAGTTGTGGCAAGAGGCTGTCCCTGCTCCTAGGTACCTTCTTGGGGCGTCGCTCACCGTCACTGCCTGTGTCGGTTGGGCTTTGAGCTCATGACGGTTGGACAGGTGGGTGCACCAGCCTCTAGGGCCGAGCCCTTGCTCTGGGTGGCAACTCAGTAGGAGATTTCGTGCCGAGCCTTCTCTCAGACGCGGGCCACACATGCACAAAGGTCTTCTTGTCCGACAAAGCCTGGCCGCTGTGGCCGCCGTACGCCGGTGACGAGCCGCAGGCCACCCTCGCCGCTCCGTACGATGACGTCGCACGGGAGCGATAGACCGGGAGCCGCGAAGAGGCGCACCGCTATTTCACTTCTGGTGGCGGGCTGCCCCGCGGTTTCGGGCAGGAGCGGGCGGAACTGCTTCAGGATTAAACGGCCGACTTGGAGGACGCGCGGTAAGGGGCCCTCGCAACGAGCGGCGGCTTGGTGATGTACCTAGCTGCGGGAAAGCTCTCAGTAATTAACGGGGGTTGAGACAACGGAGCGAAGAGCGGCGCCATTGCGTCGTGGAACTGCGTGACAGAATGACAGATGGTACCCATCAGGCACGGGACCCAGGTCGTACATGTTTTTGTCGTACATGTTTTTGTTGCTTCCTGTGCACCCGCGAACCCGAAAACTCCAAAAGCACCGTCGCCGAGGCGCCAGTCCGACCCCTTCAAGGTCGACCGCTGCCATTGGGCAGCTACTTGGAGCCAGTGAGCGTTGATTTTATGGCTCTGAGCGGGCACCCCCATTATGGTTAGTGTGGCAGCTAGTGCGCTTCTGAGCTTGAGCATATGGGTAGGGTGACGGGGTGAGCAAAACGACTGTGAGCAACTACGACCGTGTCGTAATCCCGCAATGGGCCTTTGACTTCCAGGGCCACAGGTGCATCTGTATGCCACTGGGGTTCAGGGCAGGCATGCACGCCATGCACTTGCTAGGAGTGACGCGAGAGAAGGACTACGGGACTTTCGTGTTCTCGGAGCTGTCAGACGATGACAGCAGTGGCTGCTTTGATGACGGTGTGCAGATCGCCACAGGCGCCACCTACGGCAAGGGGCTTTACAAGAGGCTGGCGTACGGCAAACTAGCGGTCACCCTGTACCGCCCCGAGATAGGAGCGGTAAGGGTACATGTTAGGAACGACTTTCTGGAAAGCCTTACCGGAGGCGTGGGCGCGCCGTTCCTTGCGCTGAGGTCTCAAGGCGTCAACCCCTCAGCAATGCCCGACGATGTCATTGGCCCGATCTTGGATTTCATCACCTCCGAGCGCGCCGGGGACATGTTCGAGCACGAGCTAAAGAGCGACTTTGCCTTCAGGCCACGTGTTAAGGCGATGACGCGGAGAAAGTGCGCTCAATGCGGAGAGTACACGTTCGAGGCCGAGGGCGTCGCGATCGGGGAGCGGTTCTCCTGCAAGGCCTGCTACCTCGGCATCGGAGCACCTGAGCGCCCGTAGAGCTCTGACCTACGTCACAGGTACGAGCGCGCTGGCGTCGGCTCGCCCACCGGGCTGAAAGCCGGCTCTTGGCGGGCTAGAACTTTTCGGCGCTTTGCAAGTCGGCGACAAGCGCGGCGTGCCCGCTTTGGGCCTTGTAGGCAAAGACCCGACGCCGCTCCTGGCGAAGCCCCAGTGCCAAAAGTGGGCAGCTAAGCGCCGCCGGTGGCACCCTGTTGCCGCTACGCAGAAGATCGCGTTGGTGATGTCCGTGCCATGTGCCAAGGGCGCCCGCTGTGCCCTCTTGGCTTGGGAGCTTTGGTAGCCAGGTTGGGGACGGGGACAGCTCGTTGTTGACCTCTGGCCGTGATGCTCACCCTGGCCGTCGCCGCCTCCTGAGGAGGCTCAGATGACGCTACGCAACGGGTCCTGGAGCACCTGGCGCAGGTCTGTCAGGAAACCGGCAGCCGTAGCTCCGTCCAGCACCCGGTGGTCAATGGACAAGGTGAGCTTCATCGTCTTGCCCACCACGACCTGGCCGTCGCGCGCGACAGGCTCTTCGGTGGCGGCCCCTACGGCCAGGATAGCGGCCTGCGGCGGGTTGATTATGGCCGTGAAGTGGTCGATCCCGTACATCCCCAGGTTGCTGATGGTGAACGTGCCCCCCGCTAGGTCGTCCAGGGAGAGCTTGCCCTCCCGTGCTCGCTGGGCGAGGGCGCGCGCCTCAGTGGCTACCTGGCGCAGTGTCTTGTGGTCGGCATCGTGGACCACCGGCACCACCAGCCCGTCGGGCACTGCCACAGCTAGGCCCACGTTGACCCGCCGGTGACGCAGGAGCCTGTCGCCGGCCCACGACGAGCGGACCTCTGGGTGCTCGCGTAGCACGCCAGCGCATGCCTTGACCAAGATGTCGGTCACCGTGACCCTGTTCGCGCCCTCGGGCAAGGCGCGGTTGACCTCAGAACGGAAGTTGAGCAGAGGCTCGGCGTCAACCGCTATGGTCAAGTAGAAGTGCGGGGCCTGGGCGCTCTCGCTCAAGCGTTGCGCTGTCAGGCGTCGCAGGTTGCTGAGCGGGACCTCCTCTACCTCATCGGGCTCGCTAACCCCGGTACCCGTGGGCTCAGAAGGAGCTGCCGTGGCGCCGGCGGTAAGCGGGGCAGGGGCGGCAGCCGCCTTGGGCTGCTTGGCCTGGCGGGCGACAGCGGCTTCGACATCGGCCCGGACCACCCGGCCGCCCGGCCCGCTGCCAGTAATGTTGGCCAGGTCGAGGCCGTGACGCCGTGCGAGCGAGCGCGCCAGAGGTGAGCTCTTTGGCGTCGGCGGCCCGAGAGGAGCCTTGGTCGACGACGGCGCTTGTCCGGGCCCGGCCGAGGCTGGGGGCGCCGGGGGCCGTCCCTCGGTCTCGCTAGGGAGCCCCGGGGCGGAGCTTGGCCGCGGCGCGAAGGGGGCCGCGCCGGCACCTATCACTGCGATGCGTTGGCCGATAGCGACCGTAGCCCCCTCACCGACCAGGATTTCTTGAAGCACCCCCTCCTCGTAGGCTTCCAGGTCCATGGTGGCCTTGTCGGTCTCGATCTCAGCCAGCACGTCGCCCTTTTTGACAGGGTCGCCCGGGTGCTTGAGCCACCGGGCCACGGTGCCCTCCTCCATGGTGTCGGACAGGCGGGGCATCAAAACGTCGGCCATGTCAGCTCCTAGCGGGCGTAGCGGGTAGAGCTCAGGGTTTCACGGACCACCCTTTCGAGCGCTGCGGCGTCAGGGAGGGCGGCCGACTCGAGCGGTTTGGCATAGGGCAAGGGGACCTCGGCGGCTGCCACCCGGCGCACCGGTGCGTCGAGGTAGTCGAAAGCACCTTCCTGGATGGTGGCCACGACCTCGGCCCCGATACCGTAGCTGAGCCAGTCGTCCTCCAGCACGACCGCCCGCGTCGTCTTTCGTACGGAGGCACAGATCGTGCCCCGGTCGAGCGGCCGCAGGCTCCGTAGGTCTATGACTTCAGCGGATATGCCCTCGTCCGCCAGGCGGTCAGCAACTTGGAGCGCTACTGTCGTGCCCCGAGAGTAGGAGACGACTGTTATGTCCTCGCCCTCCCGTGCTACGGCCGCCCGGCCGATCTCTACCAGCGCCTCGCCTTCGGGGACATCGCCCTTGGTGTTATAAAGGCCCAGGTTTTCGAGCACCATCACGGGGTCGTTGTCGCGTATGGCGGCCGTTAAGAGGCCTTTGGCGTCGGCAGGCGTAGCCGGGGCTACTACCTTCAGGCCAGGCATGTGGGCGTAGTACACCTCGATGTTCTGGGAGTGGGTCGCGGCCAGCTGTTGGCCTCCGCCTCCTGGGGTGCGGACCACCATGGGCACGCTCACCTGCCCACCGAACATCGCATGGATCTTGGCCGCGTGGTTGACGATCTGGTCGATCGCCAAGAGGCTGAAATTGAGCGTCATGATCTCGACGACTGGCCGCAGCCCGAGCATGGCCGCCCCGATGGCCGCTCCTACGAAGCCCTCTTCGGAAATAGGGGTGTCGCGCACGCGTCGGGGGCCGAACTCGGCGAGCAGCCCAGCCGTGATCTTGTAAGAACCCTCGAAAACGCCTATCTCTTCACCCAATAAAAAGACCGTCTCGTCTCGGAGCATCTCCGCCCGCAGCGTGTCGTGCAGGGCTTGGCGGTACGTCATCTCGGCCATGGAGCTCTCCTAAGCGAGCACGGCTTCGCCGGGCAGCCAGTGGGGGGCGTTGGGGACCGGTGTCGCGTAGGCGTGGTCGAACAGTTGGTCTGGGCTGGGGAAAGGGCTGTCTTCGGCGAAGCGGACCGCCGCAGCGACAACTTCGTCGGCCTCGGCGTCGACCCGGGCGGCCATTGCCTCGTCCATCACCCCGGCTTGGACAAGGCGGGCACGTAAGGCCGGTACTGGGTCGAGCTGCCGCAACCGTTCGGCTTCTTCTCGGGGACGGTAACGGGCTGGGTCTACCACCGAGTGCCCCCGCAGCCGGTAGCTCACGGCTTCAAGGATCGAGGGCTGTCGCGCGGACCGGGCCATGTCGAGAGCCGCCGTTGCCGCGTCGCGCACGGCCAAGACATCATTGCCGTCCACCCTGGTCCCGGGCATCCGATAGGCGCAACCCCTCTTGTACAGGTCTGGTTCGGCCGAAGCGGCCGCAACAGGAGTGCCCATACCGAGGCCATTGTTGACGATGACGTAAACGATCGGCAGCCGCCATAGGGCGGCCAGGTTGAGGCTTTCGTGGAAAGCCCCGATGTTGGTTGTACCGTCGCCAAGCAGGCACATGACCGCTTCTGCGCCTTCTCCGGCTTCGCTGCGGTAGGCGATCGCCAGTGCGGCTCCCGTGGCTGGGGGGATCTGGCCACCCACGATGCCGTAGCCCCCCAACAGGCGCCGTCCGGCGTCGAAGAGGTGCATCGAACCGCCCCAGCCTCGGGACGTCCCCGTAGAGCGCCCGAAAAGTTCGGCCATGACCTGGTTGGGCGGTATGCCGCGGGCGAGGGCGTAGCCGTGCTCGCGGTAGGTGGTAAAGAGGTAATCGGTGGGCCGCAGGGCCGCCATTAGGCCCACAACCGTGGCTTCCTCCCCCAAGTTCAGGTGGCAGTAACCACCGATCTGGGCTTTGGTGTACATCTCGGCGGCCCGCAGTTCGAACGTCCGGATGAGCACCATCTGGCGGTAGTAGCCTGCCAGCAGCTCGCCTAGCTCTCCGGCCAGGCCGAGCACGCTCTCGGCCGTTGCGCTCTTGGCTGTAGAGGTCCCGGTCGTAGTCCTCTTCCCGCCTTTAGCTGTCCCGGCCGCCACGGCCTTGCCGGCAGACGCGGACTTTGCTGTCCCGGTCTTGGCCGTAGCGTCGTTGTTGCCACCTTGTGCCTGGCGCAGCCGGTCGCCAAGCGTGCGAGCGTTAGTAGCCATTACTGCCCTGTGCCATTAGTAACCTGTTTACCGGATAAGTTCTTACAAGCTGGCCCCCGACGGGGTTTTCCCCAGCCAAACTATTAGCTAGGTGATGACATGAGCACGGCAAGCGCTGAGCGAGACTATGACGTGGTGGTACTGGGCGGGGGCACAGGTGGTTACAGTGCTGCGCTCCGGGCAGCCGGCCTGGGCATGACGGTAGCCCTAGTGGAGCGTGACCTGGTGGGGGGCACTTGCCTGCACCGCGGCTGCGTGCCGAGCAAGGCTCTGTTGCATGCAGCGTCGGTCATGGAGGCGGTCGAAGACGGCGCCCGCCGCTGGGGGGTCAAGGCGAGCGTTGACCAAGTCGACGCTGCTGCACTGGCATCTACCAGGGACGATATCGTCGAGAAGAACTACAAGGGCTTACTGGGCCACCTGCAGCAAGAGCGGGTCGCTGTTTTTGCTGGCACCGGCCGGCTCACCTCGCCCCGGGCCGTGCTCGTCACCCCGACCGGCGAGGGGGCCCCGGGGGCGCCGTTCGAGCTCAGGGCCCGCCGGGGCGTGGTCCTCGCCACGGGCAGCAGCCCGAGGCAACTTCCGGGGCTGTCCTCTGATGGCACCCGTGTGATCACGTCGGACGACGCTACCAGGGCAAAGAGCATCCCCAGGTCGGCCATTATCGTGGGCGCCGGTGCGATAGGAGTGGAGTTCGCCAGCTTCTACCGGGCCTTTGGGGCCGAGGTGACCTTGGTCGAGATGCTCGAACGAGCCCTGCCAACGGAGGACCCCGACGTGAGCCGGGAAATGGAAAGAGCCTTGAGGCGCAAGGGCATCACTGTCCTTGTCGGTGCTCGCCTGGAGGACGTAAAGCTGGCTGACCAGGGTGTCACCGCTAACGTCACGGACGCCCGCGGCGCTCATGTACTTGTGGCCGACGTGCTGCTCAGCGCCATCGGCCGGGCTCCCGTGTCCGATGGCCTGGGCCTGGACGAGATCGGCGTGAGACGAGACCGGGGTTTTGTCGTGCCAGCTGACTGGGCACGTCTGGAGACCGACGTGCCGGGCGTGCACGTGGTGGGGGACCTGCTCCCGCCCCCTTCTCTTGCCCTAGCTCACGCTTCGTTTGCCGAGGGGATGTTGGTAGCCGAGGTGCTCGCCGGTCAAAGAGGGGGGCCGGTGCGCTACGAAGGCGTGGTCCGCGCCACCTATTCGCTGCCCGAAGCGGCCAGTGTCGGGCTGTCGGAACCGCAAGCGCGCGAGAGGGGCTATGACATAGTGGTCAACCGCTTCCCCTTCAGCGGGGTGGCCAAGGGCCTTATCTACGGCCAGGGCGGGATGGTGAAGGTGGTGGCACAAAAAGGAGGGCCGGTCCTCGGCGTCCACCTAGTTGGCCCACATGTGACCGACTTGGTGGCCGAGGCCATGCTCATCACCAACTGGGAGGCACTGCCGTCAGAGGTGGCGGAGCTCGTCCACCCTCACCCCTCGCTGTCCGAGGCAATAGGCGAAGCGCACCTGACCCTGGCGGGGCGCCGTCTGCACCAGGTGCGGTTGTGAGGGCCGCGCGAGGCTTTGGCTCGCCCAGCTTAGGAAAGTGGGTGCCCTAGCCGGCAACTTGCAGGCTGCGGGACCGGGCCTCTAGCAGCCAGTCGTACCAACTGTCGAGGCCTTCGCCGGTGCGGGCGCTCAACTTGACCAACTGTGCCTCAGGGTTGACAGAGCGAAGGTTGGCCACGAAATCGTCCATGCTGAAGTCGAGGTACGGCAAAAGGTCGATCTTGTTGACGACTACCAATTGGCAGACATGGAACATGACCGGGTACTTGAGGGGTTTGTCCTCTCCTTCGGTGACTGAGTACACCATGGCACGTGCGTGCTGGCCTACGTCGAACTCTGCCGGGCAAACAAGGTTGCCCACGTTCTCGATTATCAACATGTCCAGCTGGTCGAGCGGCAGGCGGGCCAGGCCGGAACGGACCATCACGGCATCTAAGTGGCATTCCCCGCCAAAGCCTGCGCTTGTGTTGACTAACGAGATCGGAGCCCCCAGCCCCTCGAGCCGGTCAGCGTCGAGGCTTGTGGCCACGTCGCCCTCAAGGACACCGATCCGCAGCTTGTTTGCCAGCGCAGTGATGGTTTTTTTCAACAGCGTCGTTTTACCTGCACCAGGCGACGACATGAGGTTTAGTGCTGTCACTCCCGCACGAGCGAAGTCGGCCCGGTTGTGCTCGGCGATATGGTCGTTTTCGGCAAGGACTTTTTCCAGCACCATGACGCGTTCTGTACCGGTCTCGGTGTAGCCGCTGTGGTCCCCGACATCTCTGTGCTCGTGGAAGGTCCCGTCGGCGTGCTCGTGGAAGGTCCCGTCGGCGTGATAATGAAAACGCCCCATTAGCCATGCTCCTTTGTGCGTGTTACCCCAGCTATCAAAAGCTCTTCCCCGCTGCGTAAAAAGACGTCGTTGCCGCCGCATGCAGAGCAAACCATGACTGGCCACTCAAGGGTAGTCAACTGGCCGCACGAACGGCACTCGATAACTGCCGGCACTTCTTCGACCTCTAGCTCGGAGCCTTCTAACGGCGTGCCTTGTGTCAGGATCGGCCAGTAAAATTGCAGCGAGTCAGGCACGACTTGGCGGAAGTAGCCAACTTGTACTTCAATTCGGCTGACGTGGTACCCGTCGGCATAATGTAAAGCAGTACCCGCGATCGCCTGGCAAATTGAAAGCTCGTGCATTTCCCTCGCCCGCCACGTTCAACCGGTGGTACCGACTAGGTTTTCTGGTGACAAAGCTGGGTCGTGCCCCTCGCCTGGCAGAGCAGGCCGACGGTGGTCGTGCCCCTCGCCTGGCAGAGCAGGCCGACGGTGGTCGTGGGGCCCCAGGTGGTCGGCAGGGGTAGTCGGAGCTTGTGAGAAGAGCTCGCCGATGATTACGTGAGTGGCATTTGGCATCCCGGCCAGGTCCATGGTCCCGGCCCCGAAGCCTGACGCCCGGAGCACCATCCCTGGAGCGGGGCCCCAATGCGAGCAAAGAGCCGCTAGCAGGGCAGCACCTGTGGGCGTCGTCAGCTCCGCGTCAATTGCCGTTCCGGCAATGGGTGCTCCTTCCAGGAGCTTCACGACCGCTGGCGCGGGGTTCGGGAGCCGGCCGTGGGCTGCGTGGACGGTCCCGAGCCCGAGGGTGACTGGGCCTGAACGCACTTCGTCGACGCCGAGCACTTCTAGTGCGGCGCACGTGCCGACGACATCTATGATCGTGTCCAAGCTGCCGACTTCGTGAAAATGCACGTCCTCGGGGGCCATGCCATGTAGCCTTCCCTCTGCACGGGCCAAGGCGGCGAACACGGCATGGGCACGCTCTGCCAAGCGCTGCGGGTAGCCTGCTGCCGCCAAGATCGTGAGGATGTCCTTATATGTCCTCGCAGTTGTCTCGTCGTGGGCTTTCACCACGAGCTGCGTGCAGGCCAAGCCGCCTCTCATCACCTGCTGTGCTTCGACCTGCCAGCCGTCTACGGGCAAGCGCGAGAGCAACGAGGTGACTTCGTCAACTTGCGCGCCAGCGTCGACTAGCGCTCCGAGCGCCATGTCCCCGGCTATGCCGGCGAACGGGTGGAACCACGCGACTATGCGAGCCGGGCTGTGAGCAACTGACGTAGTAGGCCTCCCGTCGCTGCGGTTGCGCTCTGACGGCTATATCGTACCAGCCTGGCTAGTGCCCCGACTTTGGCTCGTGCCGCCGACCTGGTGGTGCCTGCAGGACGGCCTAGCTGGTCCCCTGCCCCGATCGGGGCTCGCAGGGCACCTGGCGGCAGTCGCCGGACGGTTTTCTTGACGCAAGTTGCGCGAATCACAGCTAGATGTTATATACTACTAGATGTCGAGGAGGTAGACGATGCCGATGGGCAGAGGTCGTATGGCTGGAGCCGGGGCCGTTGGCCGTGGCTACGGTGCTGGCTACGGGCCTCGCCGGGGAGGAGGCAGGGGCAGGGGTGCATTGATCGAGCCGGTTGTGCTCGCCGCTCTTGCTGGGCACTCAGCGCACGGTTACGACTTGCGGCGCATGGTCGGGGAGATCACCGACGGGGCCGTAGTAGTGGACCCGGGCGGCATGTACCGTTTGCTCCGGCGGCTCGAAGAAGGGGGCCTTGTCGAGTCCGCCTGGGAAGAAGGCGGGTTCGGCCCGCAGCGGCGCCAGTACCGCTTGACCGCTCAAGGTAGAGCGCTGCTTGTGCAGTGGCGCGACGAGCTTGCTTGGCGTGAGCGTGTCTTCGCTTCGGTCGTCTCAGCGATCGATAGGTCCCTCGGGCTCCGAGCGGAGGGGCGTCGTAGTGCCAACCAAGACGACAAGGACGTACAAGACAAGGACGTACAAGAAGAAAAGGAGCAAAACAATGCCTAACAGAGATGGGACAGGTCCCTTCGGGGACGGGCCGTACGGGCGCCGGCTTGGGCCGTGCGGCGGTGGTAGCGCGGAGAGGCAGTACGGTTACGGCGGCGGCGCTGGTTACGGCCGTGGCGCCGGCTGGGGCCGTGGTGCTGGTTACGGCCGTGGCGCCGGCTGGGGCCGTGGTGCTGGTTACGGCCGTGGCGCCGGCTTTGGCCCCGCGCCGAGCACTGAGCAAGTGCCTGTACAAGACAAGGACGCACAAGACAAGGCCGTAAAAGACGAAAAGGAGCAAAGCAATGCCTAACAGAGACGGGACAGGTCCCTTCGGGGACGGGCCGTACGGGCGCCGGCTTGGGCCGTGCGGCGGTGGTAGCAGCGCGAGGGGTGCCCTGGGGCTGTACCGGGCCCGCACCTGGGGCCCCGGCTTTGGCCGTTGGGGCGCTGTCGGAGCCAGGCGTTTTGGGGCCTGGGGTTGGGGCCGTGGCCGTTGGCCGTGGTCCTCAAGCAGATGGGGACGCTGGTGAGGGTCGCGGTTTCAGCGTTTGAACCGGGGCTAAGCGGTGCGGTGAACCAGGAGTTCGGCCGCGCGCCGTGGTTTGTGATCGTTGACCCTGAAACAGCCGAGGCCGAAGTGGTCGACAATTCCGCGAACCGGGACGCCCTCGGGGGTGCAGGGGTCGGGAGCAGCGAGCTTGTGGCAGAGCACGGCGCGCGTGCAGTTTTGACAGGCCGTCTAGGGCCAAGAGCCCTGCAGGCGCTCGACGCCGCGAACATCCCCGCTTACAAGGCATCTGGCATGAGCGTCGCCGATGCCGTGACGGCTTTCAAGGAGGGCAAGCTGCAGCGCCTTAACGGCGCAAGCGGATCTCTCGGCCGCAAGCCTGGAGGTGCGATATGACCGACGACAAGCGCCCAATGACCCTAGCGGTGCCGTGCATCGGGCAGGGCGGCCTGAGCGCCGAGCGCTCGGCGCACTTTGGCCGGTGCGACTGTTTTACCCTGGTCGACGTAGTAGATGGTAAGCCGCAGAACGTGAGGGTGGTCGCGAACCCGCCTCATGTGCACGATAGCTGCTTGGCCCTGGTCGACCTCTTGGCGTCCAACGGCGTCACTGCCCTGCTGGTCGGGGGTATAGGTGGCAGGCCTTTGGCTGGTTTTAGGGCCGCGGGGATCGATGTCTATTTTGACACGCAGCTAGAAAAGGTTAAAGAAGCGGTAGCGGCCGTTGCCGCGGGCGATGCTCGGGCGATCGAGCCGGAGTGGGCCTGCGGGGGATGAGCCATAGTGCGCTGACCCTGGCCGTTGCGTCGGGCAAAGGCGGTACGGGCAAGACAATGGTGGCGACCAACCTGGCGGCTTGGGCCGCTAGGTTGGGCCACCAGGTCGTGCTAGCGGACTGCGACGTAGACGCACCCAACGACCATCTTTTCTTTGACGGTTACGACAAAGCCGTCCAGTGGCGAGAAGTAGCCAAGCTCCAACCTGAAATAGACACGACTGCCTGCACCGCTGGGTGCACGAGCTGCCGCGACACCTGTCGTTTTGGAGCGGTACGTATTTTTGGCGACAAGCCTGTGCTTTTCCCTGAACTGTGCCATAGCTGTGGCGCCTGCGTAGCAGCCTGCAAAGCCGGGGCGATCAGCGAGCACCCTCACCACATTGGCCGGGTGGGCGTGGCACCGCTTGACAGGCACCTGAGCGTTGTCTCGGGTGTCATGGACATCGGGGAAACGGACGGGCCAATGCTCGTACGTGAGGTGCGGGCTGCGGCTAGCAAGCAGAAAGCAGATGTGGTTTTGTTAGATGCCCCGCCTGGCGTAGCCTGCCAAGTTGTCGCTAGCGTGCGCGGCGCGGACTTGGTGCTGCTTGTCACCGAACCTACGCGTTTTGGGTTGCATGACCTAAAGCTTATGGTGCAGCTGGGACGAGAGCTCGAGCTACGTATGGCGGTTGTAGTGAACCGCGACAAACGGGGTGTGGTCGATATCGAGGGCACTTGTGCCGTGGAGGGCGTGCCTGTTATATCGCATATCCCCTTCGAGCGCGCGGTAGCTGAAACTTATGCGGCGGGCAAGCTCGTTGTCGGCGTTCTGCCCGAGGCTGAGGACTGGTTCGCAAAGCTGTGGGGCATGGTCGAAGAGCTGACCGCAGCGAACCAAGAGGGCCGAGTGGCGTGAAGACGCTTGTTGTAGCTTCGGGCAAGGGCGGCACCGGCAAAACTACGTTCACCGCGGTGTTCGCCTACCTCGCAGCTCATATGTCCCCGGTGGGCCAGACGACAGTACTGGCAGACAGCGACGTCGAGGGGTCGAACCTCCCACTTGCGCTTGGAGCAGGTGCTGAAAGTTCCGAGGATTTCTTGGGCAGTGAGAAGGCAGTTCTTGACACGGAGCTGTGCCAGCACTGCGGGCTTTGCGCCGACAGCTGCCGCTTCGGCGCACTTTCACTTTCGGACGAAGGCAGGCCCATTTTTGACGAGTGGTCGTGCGAGGGCTGTGGTAGCTGCGCTGCGGCCTGCCCTGAGGACGCGATCAGGTTTGAACGCCGAGCTGCCGGCAAGCTGATGACCGGGGGCTCGTGCGCTGGGCCTATGGTCTTCGCACAGCTGCGCCCGGCCGAGGATCTCTCGGGCAAGCTCGTGACGCAAGTGTGCGGCCGGGCTCGTCAACTGGCGGGCCAGCAACGGGCGGAGCTGGTGCTTGTGGACGGCCCACCAGGGGTTGGCTGCCCGGCGATAGCGTCGCTCACTAATGCCGACGCCTTGCTTGCGGTAGCAGAACCGAGCAGTTCTGGCGTGCACGACTTGAGAAGGCTCTTGGCGCTGGCGCGCCAGTTGGAGCTGCCAGTCAGGGTCGTGCTCAACAAGGCCGACCTCTTTGGGCCGGGCGCGCAGCACCTGCGTGAAGCGTGCCAAGACGATGCGGTCGAGGTCATCGGGGAGGTGCCCTTCGACGACGAGCTGCCTGCCGTCCTCGAGCACCTTTGTGAAGACGGGGGGGCCGACCTCTCGACGGCCGGCTGGTGCCCCGGGCTAAGAGCGTTGGCTGATGTGTGGCAGGAGGTCGCCCGATGGCTCGGGTCTGTGCCGGCACGCGCTTACGCCGGGGCCTGAGGGGCTTTGACGCCGGGGAGCCAGTGAGCGGGCGGAGCTCGTGCCCCCATGGCAAGAACCTGGCTGGTACGCGGCGAAAAGCGGGCTGAGCCCAAGGCTAGTTCGGCTGCGGCAATAGGCACGCTGGGCCCAAGGTCCCGGTCCGGGCGTGACATAGGGCCGTCTCCTGGCTCGAGGTCCAGAGGGTAAGGTTCAATATATATTGAACCAGTTAATATTGTCCTAGTGTAGGTCGTCCAGAGCATGAGCTAAGCGCAGCGCTGCCGGGATTATTTAGCGCGGCCAATGAAGTAGGACGCCGGGACCTACCGAGCGCGAGGTGAAGACGATGTACGTGCAAGTGCTCGGGGCCGGTTGCCCCGATTGCGAAGAGCTGCATGTCCTTGTCGGGCAAGTGGCCGCCGAAAAGGGCCTGAAGGTTCACGTGGAAAGGGTGGCCGCCGGTCCTGCCCTAGACAGCTGGGGCCTTTTGCGTGGCCCTGGCCTGGTCGTGGACGGCGAGCTCAAGTCGAAAGGCCGCGTCCCTTCCAAAGCTGAGGTACTGCAGTGGCTAGGCCCGCGGGCCCCTGGGCCTCAGGTGGGCTCAGAACGGCACAGGCGTTATTTCGTGCTGGGCATCTGCTCGTTCAGTTTGTTCATGGTGCAGCTGGACAACACGATCGTCAACGTTGCCCTGCCGTCGTTGCAGCACCAGTTCCGGGGATCCATCGCCGAGCTTCAGTGGGTGGTCGATGCTTACCTCGTGGTCCTGGCCTCCCTGCTCCTCTTGGGCGGCTCGCTCGGTGACCGTTTTGGGCGTCGGCGGGTACTGCGCACCGGGCTCGTCCTATTTGGGGCTGGGTCGTTGGCCTGCAGCTTCGCGACCAGCGTGGCCATGCTCGTCGCCTTCAGGATGCTGCAGGCTGTAGGGGGTTCGATGCTCAACCCGAACTCGCTGTCGATCGTGACCAACACGTTCCGCGACCCGAAGGAAAGGGCCAAAGCGATCGGCTTTTGGGCTGGTGTGATGGGCGTGAGCATGGCGGCTGGGCCTTTGTTGGGCGGTGCCCTCATCGAGGCGTTCGACTGGAGGGCCATTTTCTGGGTGAACGTACCGGTGGCGGTGGTGGCAGTAGTGCTGCTCGCAGTGTTCGTGCCAGAGTCGAGGGCAGCCAAGCCTCGTAGGCTCGACCCAGCTGGGCAGGCGCTCGCTATCGTTGCCCTGGGGGCGCTCACTTATGGCGTCATCGAAGGGCCGTCCAGTGGGTGGACGAGCACCCTAGTCGTTGCCTGCTTCGGCGTGTTCGTGGCCGCCCTGGCTAGTTTCGTCTACGTGGAGCAGCACCAAGTTGAGCCCCTCGTGGAGCTGCGTTTTTTCCGTAGCCCGACTTTCTCGGGAGCATCAGCCATGGGCACGCTTTCATTTTTCGTCGTGGCAGGTTGGTTGTTCCTCAATACCTTGTACCTACAAGAGGTGCGTGGGTACTCGCCTCTTTTAGCAGGAGCCGCGGCGTTGCCAGCTTTCGCGGTCATGGTAGTGGCGTCCCCGCTCACCGGTCGCCTGGTGGCGCGCCGTGGCCCGCGCCTGCCGATCATGGTCGCCGGCGTTGTCTTGATGTGCGGCTCTGGCCTGCTCATTTTTGTCGAGCCGCGCTCTTCGTACTTGTTCTTGGCCGTGTCTTACGTCCTCATAGGGTGCGGTTACGGGATGGTCAACCCGCCGGTGACCACAACAGCGGTAAGCGGCATGCCGCTTAGCCAGGCCGGCGTGGCTTCGGGGGTGCTTGGTACGGTCCGCCAGGTCGGCAGCACGCTCGGTGTGGCCGTGCTCGGCTCTGTTGTGACATCTGGCATGCACAGCCAGGTGGCCAGCGGGCTGGCACGTGCCCATTTGCCTCGTGCGCTCGGGGCGAAGCTCGCTAAAGCGTCTTTGGGATCCGGTGCCTTGGGCAGCCCCGAGCTGCCTGAACGCGCCGCAAGGCTTGTCCTTGAAGCGTTCACGGCTGCTTCGCATGCGGGCTGGGCGCTGTCGGCTGGCTGTGCGGCAGCCATCGTGGCCGTCGCCCTAGCCACAACTAGCAGGAGGGCCAACGAGGTGGCTCGCCAGGTCATGAGCGCGAAGGAACCAGAGGTCGCTGTGACGGGCCGGCTTTGACAAGCCGGGCAGCCCACTGCGGCCGAGCGCTAGAGGTGGTGACGGCGCGCTTGAAAAGAGGAGCCAGGTGAGCGCTCGTAAGCCTGATGTGGGTGAGCGTGCTCCCACGCTGGAGCCCGCACCCGCACCCTTGCCGAGCGTGACGTCCTCAGCCGCAGGTGCCAGGCCCGCCCCGCTTGGGGCTGCGCCGACACAGCGCCAACCTGGCACCTCGCCAGGCGCGGCCAAAAGCTCCGACGCGGCTCACCGGGGCGGCGAGCGCGCAGCCAAGGGGTCGCGCACGGGGATGCTCGCTGCGCTGCGGGAGCCGGCCTTCGCTTGGTACTGGGCAGGTCAACTGGTCTCCAACACCGGCACCTGGTCGCAGACGGTTGCCCAGGCATGGCTCGTGCTCGACCTTACGCACTCGGCGGTGGCGCTTGGGACGGTCACGACGGTGCAGTTCGTACCGGTGCTCGTCTTCGCGCTAGCGGGCGGTGTCGTAGCTGACCGATTGCCTCGGCGCCAGCTTTTGGTCGCGACCCAGATCGCCCTGGCGCTCCAAGCGCTCACCCTGGGCGCCCTGGTCGCCGCCCACATAGTGACGGTCTTGGAAGTTGGGCTGCTCGCCTTTGCCCTTGGCGCCACGAACGCGCTCAACAACCCGGCCCAACAAGCGCTCATCCCCGACCTGGTCGGCGATGACCTGGTTGGCAACGCCATCGCGCTGAACAGCGCCCAGTTCAATACCGCTCGCATGATCGGAGGAGCTGTAGGTGGCCTTGCTATTACGGCTTGGGGGGTCTCTGGTGCGGTGTTCTTGAACGCGGCGAGCTTTCTGCCCATCATTGGCGTCCTCGCAGTCCTGCGCCCGGCCCATGCAGCCGCGCGAGAGCACCTGGCGCGCGCGTCGGCACCGGCGGAGCTGCGCCAGGGGCTGGCCTTTGCGTGGTCTAACCGCCAGGTCCGCCGCGTGGTGGCCATCTTCGGGGTGGTGGGGCTCCTTGGGTTCAACTGGCAGGTGGCCGTGCCTCTGGTCGCCCGTTTCGTGCTGCACCGTTCTGCAGCCGACTTCGGCGACCTCATGTCAGGCCTCGGTGCCGGCTCGCTTGTTGCCGCAGTCGCGCTGACCCGCTACCGGCGGGCTAGCGAGCGCCGGCTTGTTGTAGGAGGGCTAGCCCTCGGTGCGGTCCTGGTGGTACTGGGCTTGTCGCGTTGGTACTGGGCGACCTTGGCACTGATGGTCGTGGGTGGCATGGTGGGCATCGTTGCTTCCATTACCGCCAATACAAGGCTCCAACTGCTTACGCCCGAGCACTTGCGAGGCCGGGTGATGGCCATCTACGTCCTGCTTATGGGTGGCACCACGCCGATCGGGTCGTTTGTCCTAGGGGAGATGGCTGGGCACTTTGGCACTGGGACAGCCCTGGTTTGCTTCGGAGCTGCTACCGTCGCCGGAGTAGCAGCCTTCGGGGCACGTCGGAGCGGCACGGCTACCGGGAGCGTCGTTGGGCCGAGCACTGCCGGGCCATCTTCACCAGTCTAGCCTCAGCGCTGCTCGGTCAGGGCGGCCCGGCGTCGTCGCTTCGGCCCCCGCCTTCTTGCCGTCCCGTGCGCCCTGAGGCTTTCTTCCCCGCCGACGGCGTTGCAGCACCAGGTACGATGGGCACCGACTACATCGGGAGGTACTGCGATGAGCTGTCATCACTGGTACGGCCCTTGGCACCATTGCGGGCCATGGTCAGCCTACGGTTACGGCGCTTATTACGATTACGGCCCTGCCTATGAGCCTGTTCCTCGCTTCCGGCCACGCCGCCGCGACCGCTCCTCGGACTTGGAGGAGTACCTCGATGACCTCGAAGAAGAGGTAAAGGCCGTGCGAGCAGAGCTAGAAGCGCTGCGGCGCGAGCGCGAGGTCAGCGCTTGAGGCCAGCCGAGCCGCCGGCCCAACCTGGGCCGCCTGAGGGGGACGGCGAAGTTGTCGTCGCCGTGGCGGTTACGGAGGGGGGCCTGGTCGACCCGCGCTGGGGCCGGGCGAGCACGGTGGCCCTGGCTACGGTCCGAAAGGGCGTTGTCTCCGGCTGGGAAGAGCACCAAGTCGATTGGGGCATGCTGCGGGCAACGGGTAGCGAGCGTGCTCATCATGCACGGGTCGCACGGTTTATGAAGCAGCACGGGGTGGGAGCTGTCGTCGCGGGCCACATGGGCCCTGACATGTTGGCCATGTTGGAGAGGATGGGCCTCAGCGTGCACTTGGGGGCACATGGCGACGCTCGCCAGGCCGTACTTCAGGCCGCAACTTCTTTGCCGTCTGTAGTCCCGGTCGCGGGCAGCCCGAAGCGGGCGCAAAGCTCGCAAAGCTCTGCTGACAGCGCCAACGGTGCTCGTCTGGAGCAGGGGCCCTTTCGAGGCACGCCCGGCTCGGGCGAAGGATGACATAACTTGCCAAGTGCGGCCCAAGCACCGGAGCTTGGCCCGCGGTGCTTGGGCTTGTAGGGCTTAGCTCAACGTGAAGAGGCCGGCTCTGCCGGCCCGGGGCTTGCCGTCCGGATAGAGGGGTGCACCATGACCTCACTGTTGGACTGCCCTGCTGGGACCATCGGGAAGACTTTTTCTTGCCAGGAGGTACGGAACTCGATGACCACCGGCCGGTCGTTCACGCTGTTCGCCTCTTTGATCGCCGGGCCAATTTCGTCCTGCTCTTCCACGCGAAGCGCGACGCAGCCCATCGACTTGGCCCACATCAAGTAGTCGGGGACGTCAGGGGAAAGATAGGTCTCCGAGTAGCGCTCTTCGTAGAAAAGCTCCTGCCACTGACGGACCATCCCAAGGTAGGCATTGTTCAGCAGTGCAACTTTTATGGGGATGCGCTCGTGTGAAGCGGTGACGAGCTCTTGTGCGGTCATCTGGAAGCAGCCGTCGCCGTCTATGGCCCAGACGGTACGCTCTGGCCGGCCCACCTTGGCACCGATGGCGGCCGGTAGGCCGAACCCCATAGAGCCCAAGCCGCCCGAGCAGACCCAGGTGCGCGGTTCTTCGAAGCGCCAGTACTGGCTTGCCCACATCTGGTGCTGGCCGACGCCGGCGACCACGATGGTGCCAGGGGGGCTCGAGTCCCTGATGGCCTCGATTACCGCCTGGGGTTTCAGGCCTTCTCCCTCGGCCTGTGGGTCGTAGTGGAGCGGGTAGCGGGCCTGCCAGTCAGAAATCCTGGCCCACCAGGCAGAGCGGTCGGGCTGGGCCTGGGCCCCTGTCGCTAGTGCTGCCACCAGGCCTTCTGTTACCACTTTGCAGTCGCCGGCTATGGCGACGTCTGGGCGACGGATCTTGCCGAGCTCTGCGGGGTCGATGTCGACGTGGACGACCTTCGCCCCGGGAGCGAACGCGTCCAGCTTGCCAGTGACCCGGTCGTCAAAGCGCGCGCCCAAGGCCACCAGCAAGTCGGCCTCTTGCATGGCCATGATGGCTGCGTAGGTGCCGTGCATGCCCGGCATCCCAAGGCATTGAGGGTGGCTGTCGGGGAAGGCGCCTCGGGCCATCAGCGTTGTGACCACTGGAGCGTTGGTGAGCTCAGCGAGTTGTCGCAGCGGCAGTGAAGCGCCCGCTTTTACCACACCTCCACCTGCGTATATGACCGGCCTTTGTGCTGCGGCGATCAGCTTGGCTGCTTCGTCGACCAAGGCCTGGCTTGCCTTTATGGTGGGCTTGTAGGCGGGCATGGAGGCCGCGACTTCCTCGTCGGTGGGCCAGTACCACTCGGTCTCAGCCTGGAAAACGTCCTTGGGGATGTCCAGCAGCACTGGCCCTGGACGGCCCGTCGTTGCGAGCAGGAAGGCCTGGCGGACCGCCAGGGGGATCTCTTCGGGGCTCATCAGCAACTGGTTGTGCTTTGTGACCGAGCGCGTTATCCCGACAGTGTCGGCTTCTTGGAAGGCATCAGTCCCGATCGACGCCCGGGCGACTTGGCCGGTTATGGCGACCATGGGCACTGAGTCTTTATAAGCATCGCAGAGGGCGGTGACCAGGTTGGTGCTGCCGGGGCCGCTCGTCACGATGGTCACGCCAGGGCGGCCCGTGACATGGGCATAGCCTTCCGCCATGTGGCCGGCGCCTTGTTCGTGGCGGACATGGACATGACGTACCGTTGAGGCGACCAGCGGGTCGTAGACCGGTAGGGTAGCGGCGCCGATCAGGCCGAAGACGACTTCTGTGCGCTCCATTTCCAGGCTCTTGACGAGAGCCTCTGCTCCTGACAATCGCATTTGCTCACTCTTTTCATTTGGTCATGATAGGGGAAACAAAAAGGCCCCCCATATTGGGAGGCCTTCGACGCACGCACAGACGAAAGTGCGCGCGTCAGGTGCTTACTACGGCGAGGCCGCGCTGGTTTGCCCAAGGGGTAGGGGTTACGGCGCCTGGGGCAAAAAGTGCGACTGCCATCGGGACAACAATATAGCAGCCCTCGTCGGCCGCTCAGCGCGAGATCGGGCCGCACTTGACAGCTGCTTCACCCGTAGACGACAAGGGCCCGCAAGTTGGTTTTGTTACAACGGCGTCGCGTTCAGGTCGGCACTTGGCAGCGCTGTGGGCAATAGCACGGCCGGAGCGCGGGCCGAGCAGGGCTCACTTCGTGCCCTGGTCACCGAAACAGACGCCAAGCGAACGTGCTTCGAGCACCAAGGGGTGGCGTGGCCGGACCAGCCTCAGCTTGCCGGCGGTCGTGGCCAAGGGGACGCTTGTGACGGTTGAGCCGTGCAGGGCCACCATGCGGCCGAACTTGCCCTTGGCGATCAACGTGGTAGCCGCTGTGCCCAGCCTGGTTGCCAAGATGCGGTCGCTCGGGCTGGGGCTGCCGCCGCGCTGGACGTAGCCGAGCACCGTCTCTCGCGTTTCAAGGCCGGTGAGAGCGGTGATGCGCTGAGCCACCCAGCGTCCCGGCCTAATGCCCGCGTTCAGTGCTTTCTTTGGCAGGGCGATGCCCTCGGCTACTACCACGATCGAATAGGGCCGGCCGTCCCTTTGGCGTTGGACAAGGTAGTCTGCCACGGTTGTCTCGCTCCAGGCGATCTCAGGGAGCAAGATCACGTCTCCGCCGCCGGCCACTCCAGCCGCTAAAGCCAGCCAACCTGCCGAGTGGCCCATCACCTCCAAGACCATGATCCGCTGGTGCGAGTTGGCGGTGGTATGGAGCCGGTCGATGGCCTCGGTCGCAATTGTCACGGCGGAGTCAAAGCCGAAAGTCTGGTCAGTGCCCCATACGTCGTTGTCGATCGTCTTGGGCACACCGATCACGTTGACTCCTGCTTCTGAGAGGAGGTGGGCCGTCTTCATCGTCCCGTTGCCGCCTACGCACACGACGCAGTCAAGGCCCAGCGCAGCCACCGTCCTAAGCAGCGCCTTTGGCTTGGCGGCACCGTCGTCTCCTCCTGTACGGGCGAAGGGCTTCTCACGGGAAGTCCCGAGGATCGTCCCGCCCAATGTCAGGATCCCAGAAAGCGACTCGTCGGTGAGCTTCACGTACTCCTGGTGCAAGAGGCCGTAGAAGCCGTTGACGAACCCGATCACCTCCATGTCGTGCACCCGTATGGCCGTCTTGCCGATGCCGCGGATCGCAGCATTGATCCCAGGGCAATCACCGCCGGAAGTCAGCAGGCCAACTCGCTTTTTACGTGGCGCAGGCAGGAGCTTGCGTGCTGCAGGAAGACGTCCTGCCTGCGTGTCGGCTTCGTGGCTCGGCGCTTTGGTCATCCCACCCGCTAGGTTACTCAGGCGGCTTGGGGTGCGATGACAGTGGCGGGCAAGACGATAGCATCTGGCCGTGGCGGTCGCGACCGTGGCGGCAGCCCGGGCCCGGGGCTTGGGCAAGAGAGGCGCCTCGCTGAACTGGGCAGATGCCGGCATGGCTTTGCTGCTGGTCGTGGTCGGCGTTGTGGCGCCCCTTTTGCTGGCGGCTCGTGCGCACGCTCTCGGCATCCCGAGGAACGACGACTGGTCTTACCGGCTAGTGCTGTTCCGTTTCGTCCGCACCGGTAATTACAGGTTGCAGGGCTGGGGGGCCATGACCCTAGTTGGCCAGGTACTGTGGGCAGCCCCCTTTGTCGTCCTTTTCGGGCCTCGCCCATGGGTACCGGGCGTAGCTGTCGCAGTTATATCTGCGATGGGCATAGTGGCGGCCTACCGGTTGGCACGTTACTTGTTGCCCCGCTGGTGGGCGGCAGCCTGCGTGCTGTGCGCCCTGGCGTTCCCGGGTTTTTTGCTTAATACCTCGAGCTTCATGACCGACGCCCCAGCGTTCTCAGCTGCGGTGGGCTGCTTGGTCCTCGGCGTTGCCGCCGCCAAGCGCGTAGGCGCCAAGCGATGGGCCTTGTTGGCTGGGTCTTTGGCTACCGGTTGCTTCGGGTTTTCGGTGCGAGAGTTCGACCTAGCGGCCCCGGCGGCTGTGCTCGTTGTCATGGCTTTCCAGGACCGCCGCCGTCTTCGCCTCTACGTCGCATGTGCCGGTGCGCTCTTGGCCGTGTGCGGGGCCGTCCTTGGTTGGACAGCTCAGCTCCCCGGAGCCCAGGCGGTGCTGGGCCTAGCTGGCGGAGCTGGCAGGACGCTTAGCGCGGCGGGCACGAGCGGCGCGCTCGCCACAGGCGGGGGGCTTTCGCCGAGCCCCGAGCCCTTTTGGCAAGTGGCCGTGGCATCTTTGCAAAGCTTTGCCGGATCGTACTTCACGCTTGCCTTCGCTCTGGCACCCCTGCTTGCTTTGACGGCCGAGCGCCTGGGCAGGCGGGTCGCAGGACTGGCCCCCGGGTGGTACCGGGACGTTCATGCCCCGGGCACAGCCGCAGCGGCCGTCGTGGGGGTAGCCCTTTTGGCGACGAACGGCTCGGTGTTCGTTGGCAATTACCTGGCGCAACAGGGAGCGACCGCCAACGAGGATTTGCCCGGGGTGCGCCCCGCGCTTTTCCCAGACGCTGTCTGGCTGTGCCTTGGGGCGGTGGCGGTGGTAGCCGGCACCGTGCTCGCAGCGGTCTTGTCGCACGCGGCCCACGAGCTACGCCGCACTAGGCCGTGGCAGGCACCAGGGCACCCTGCGAGCGGCATGCTCGTTGTGTTCTCCGTCCTGACTGGTGGGGGCTTGGCTATTTATGGTGTGTTCTTAAAGGGAGAGATGTTCGACCGCTATTTGTGGCCGCTCATCTTTTCTATGGCAGTGCTGTTCGCCCAGGCTCACCTGAAGTCGGCTCAACGTGCTAAGCCTCGGTTGTGGCCCCGGGCAGTGGCCTTGGTGCTCGCAGGCGTGGCGGCTACGGTTGCCTGTGCCATCACCGTCAATTCTGACTTTTTTGACGCTGCTCGCTGGGCCGCAGGTGAAAAGCTCGTGGCAATGGGAGTGCCTGCCACCAAGGTGGACGCCGGTTTCGAATGGGTCGGGTACCATTTTGCAGGCCTTGCCGTGCACGGGCGCGAGGTAAAAGACGAGCCCTCCTATGACAAGTCTTACGAAGCGGTTTTCCCTGGGTTTTCCGCTTGCGCCATAGCCTCCAGTTCCCCCTTGAGCGACCAGGTCCTGCAGCTGGCCGGCACAGTCCCTTACAAAGAGCTCGGCTTCGCGCTGACCGAGCACCTGTACCTTTACCGGGTCGTCAGCCCCGCGTGCAGGGCTGAGCGGTGGTAGTGTGCGCGTGGGCGATGTCCTGCAGGCAGGACTTCGGAGGGCCAGCGTGAGCTCTATCGAGCGTGTGGGGGCGGCTATTTCTTGGCGCGAGCCAGACAGGGTGCCTGTTGACCTGCACAATTTCCAAATGGCCGCGTACGCTTCTGGCTTGCCCATGTCGCAAGTGTTCCGAGACGGCACGCTGTTGGCCGAAGTCATGCTCGACGCTTGGCGCGAGTTCGGCCATGACATGATCTTGTTGGAGAACGGCACCGCTTGCAATGCTGAGGCTTGCGGTGTGCAAGTGCACTACAGGGGCACCGATGCGCCGGTGGCTGGCGACCCAGTCCTGACCTCGCTGGATCAAGTCGCGGACCTTCGCGTGCCTGACCCCTATGTCACCTTCCGCTCCAGAATACCTAGGCATTCCTAGGTATTCCTTTTCTTTTCGCTCTCCAGCCGCTGAGCCTCCCCGGTCCCATCCAGAAAAACCGGACTCTGCGAGTCGGTGTCTTGATCAGAAGACTTGACACCTCCCACATTCGTGTGAACACGCTGTGGTTTGCTTGGAGTCCTGCCGTGAGCGGTAGCAGTCAGTTCATCGGGCAACCCGTGGTCATCGCCAATGACAGCGACGGTCCCGTTCAGTGGAGACGGGACGGACGACCCTCCCCTTCTGCTCTCCAGTCGGCGTAGGGACCTTCCCTCCAGGATCTTCTTCACCTCGGTGTGCGGGGTGTACCGGTGGATCTCTGGATCGTCGATCCTAGATTTCAGGTTCATGGCAGCAACCTGGTCTGCATCACCCTGCCAATTGCAATCCCAGTAGGGATTGCGGCAGTGAAACCTGTCCCCATTGCGGTTGTCCCTTAAGACGTACCCACAGTCCGGGTCGGGACAGGTTTGGCTGGTGTAGGCAGCGTTGACTGTTTTCACCTCGGAACCTCCAAGGTACGCATGCACCGCCATGCGTTCTTCGTTCTCAGCGCGTGCCCATGAGGAACACGTCCGAGAGATCTTCTTCGATCTGGCCTTTCCCCTCAGGTGAGCCAGGTCCTCTACGATGAGGAGCCTCGGCCGCTTGGAAGGGTCATGAGCAACCCTTCCTCGTGCCCTGGTCCTGTTGGGCTCGCCATAGACCACTTCCTTCACGGCAGCCCCGGCAATGGTGCGGAGGGCAGCCTGGGTACGCATGCGTCTTCGCGTCTGCTTCTTCGTGCCGAGGTTGTTCCTGGCGATATGCCTGGTGCGCTTGGAGCCTGCATTCTTCTTCGTGATGGCCCAGAGCTTCCCCCTGGCCCTGCCTGTCCTGTTGCGCTGCTCGGTTGCCGACGTGAGCACCCTGCCGTATTCCTGGCCGTGCTTCACGCCGTGCTCGTCGGTGCAGACCTCGGTGATCCCCCAGTCCATGCTGAGATCTGGCCCGCTGGCTGGGCCAGGAAGTGGCGTCATCTCGTAGGTGACATGGGCGAAGGCCCGCTCCTCGCCCTCGTCCAGCACGAGCCGGATGTTGCCAGGCACCCGGCTCGTTCCCGCCAAGGGGATGGCTATGGGTTCGTTCTGCCTTGGCCCCACCACGCGAACGTACTGACGACGAGAAGGACTTGTCCCAGGTCGTTCCACGACCGTGCTCGTGTAGAGGGTCTCGTCGAGGGCCATGGAGCGAGAGAGGGTGACCGTCGGCCAAGTGCTCGCTAGCACTTCGCGCAGTACCCGGTGCAGGTAGCGAGCGATGGAGTCCTGTTGCCCCCCGTTGAGCACACCCAGGGCTTGGTAGCGTGCCAGGCATGCGTAGGCATAGCGGCGCTCGTCCTCGCTACGGAACCTCCTCCAGATCCTGGCCTTCAGGTGCGAGCTGGCGATGACGGACTCGATGTGGCGGATGCAGGTACCCACGGCATCGAAGGCAGCCTGGTCCACCAGGTGGACGTTCGTGCCGGGGGGGTACAGGCCCATAGCTTTCGCCCAGTCGCGGAACTTGCGCTTGTTGGTCAGGTGGTGCCACATCGAAGGAGAACGAAGCAAGGACACGAAGCTGCGCTTTGCCTCGCTGTAGGCACCGACCACCTAGCACAGCGCCCTGTGCTTTCCCTTGTTCAGCGGAAGGCTTACCAGCCGCACCGTGCGCCTCATGGAAGACATCCTCCCATCAAGGTGTAACACCAAGATCTCATCGCGCTACCTCGGCTGCGACAGATCGGAGCTGGTCCATTACCTTCTTGTTCTTGTGGCTCCGTGAGCCGTAGAGCCTTGCCGAGAACACCGTCACGATCTCGATCACGTCCTGGGCCAGGTCCTCTTCGAAGGTAGAGTCCTCGCTGGCGTTGATGATCACCACTTCAGTACCGAAGTGCTCGCAGAGAGAGAACACGATCTCGGAGCCGAACCGGACCAAGCGGTCCTTGTGGGAGATCACGAGCCTACCCACCTCGCCAGAGCAGATCCGGGAGATAAGCAGCTTCAGTCCTCGCTTGTGGTAGTTCAGCCCTGAACCAACGTCGGTGATCACTTCGTAGGTCCACCCTTGGGCCGCGCAGAAGCTCTCCAGCAGGCCTACCTGACGTGTGAGGTCGTCTTTCTGGCCATTCGTGGAGGCTCGCGCGTAAGCAATGGTTATGCGCGTGGATGGGGCCTTGTGCGGAGCTAGGTTCCTGAGCTTGGCGAGGTCGTAGCGCCGCCTGCCACCAGGGGTCCTCTCTGCTGGCTCGATGCGGCCCTCTTTCTCCCACCTGCGCAAGGTGTCGGGATGAACACCCAGTTCCTTCGCCGCGACTCCGATGGGCACCAACTGTGGCACATGAGTAGTTTACCGTCGTTCACCTATGAATGTGCAACTTTACGGGAACAGTTTGAACCCCCATGTCGGAGGTGCTAAAAGCTACTCGTACCTTGGCTCGTGAGCTGGGTGACAAGGCCTGGATCTGCGCACGGGCCGACCAGGGGCCTATGGACCTGGCTGCACAGCTGCGAGGCGTGAGCGAGCTCATGGTCGACATCGCTACAGGCGAGAGCGAAGCACTGGTAGATGCTTTGCTCGATTATGCGAGACGCGTAGCGACACGCTATGCGTACGCCCTGATCGAGTGCGGAGGTCGTTCCACCTCCATAGGCGAGCCGGTAGCTGGGCCTTCCATGATCTCCCCACGGCACTACCGGCGCTATCCCTGGGCCCACGAGCGCCGGATGGTGGAGGAGCTGAAAGAGCACGGCACAATACTTCATTTGCACATATGCGGCGACACCGGCAAGATCACTGAGGACTTTGTGGCAACGGGCGCTCAGGTGCTTGAGGTCGACCACAAGACGGACATAGCCCGGCTCAGGGAGGCCTCGCGTGGGGCTGCTTGCCTGCTTGGCAACATCGGCACCAACCTCCTGGCGTTGGGCTCACCCGACGACGTAGACGCGGCATGTCGTGAAGTTATGGAAATCTGCAAGCCTGGCGGTGGGTTCATCCTTGGGCCAGGTTGCGCTATGGCCGCAAGCACGCCCCCTGACAACGTGCACGCGCTCGTAGAAGCGGCCAAGAAATGGGGCGTGTACCACTAAGCCACGTCCGTCTGCGACTTTGGCCGCTGGCGGCTCGCTTGTGAGGTGCGAGCTCTCCACGATGGCCTCGCGGGTTCGGGCCTGGCCAAGACCACCGGGGTAAGGCATGCTTCGCCAAGGTGCCGCAGCCAGCGGGCGGCCAGGGGCTTTTATGGCAAGTGGCTGTGGCGGGCAACGCCCGAGCCGTCTACCGCACTGGCTCAGAAGCACTGAGCCAGTGCTGGCCGGCAGCTTGTAGGACGTCCCAGGGGCTCCCGAGCGGAGGGGTGTAAGAGAGGTCCAGGTTGTCCAGCTGGTCTACGTGAAGGCCGGCGTAAATGGCGGTAGCGGCGGCGTCGATGCGCTTGTGGACGGCGCTTTGGACGGCCCCGACCATTTGCACGCCTAGGAGGCGACCGGTCGTGAGGTCGCCGGTCATGCGGACGTGCACGGGGGTCGCCCCGGGGTAGTACGCCTTGTGGTCATTGGCAACGGAGGCGGCCGTGAACGGCCTGTAGCCGGCCGGCGTGGCTTCGTGGTCCCGGATGCCAGTCCGTGCGGCGACGAGCCCGAAGACCTTGACTACCTGCGTGCCAAGGCTGCCCTCGAAGGCGCGCTGGCCGCCGAGGGCGTTCTCACCGGCGATGCGGCCTTGCTTGTGCGCGGTGGTGCCGAGGGGTATGTAGGTCTCGCCGAGGAGCGCGTGGTGGGTGACGACGCAGTCGCCCGCCGCGTAGACGTCGGGAAGGCCCGTCGCCATGTGACGGTCGGCCCGGATGGCACCCTTGGGGGTGAGCGGTACGCCGGCTGCCTTGGCAAGGGCGGTGTCCGGGGTGACGCCCGTCACGACGAGGACCATCCCAGCGCGCAGCTCCAGGGGCTTAGCGCCTTTTTCGGTGGCAGTTGGCACCGCGTGGACAGTGAGCTCGTTGGCGTCGGATGAGACGGCCTTTACGACGGTGCCGGTACGGACTTTGACGCCGTGGGCTTCGAGCTCATTGGCGACCAGGTCGCCCAGGGGCCCGTCCAGGGTTGGCAGGACGTGGGGGAGCGCTTCGAGGACGCTGACGGCGATGCCCCGGGTGCGGACGGCTTCAGCCATCTCTAGGCCGATGTAGCCAGCACCGACTATGACGACATGGCCGGGCTGGCGGGTAGTGATCGACTCCATCACGGCGTGGGCGTCGGCCATAGTGTGAAGGAGGTGGGCTCCGTCTGCGGGCCCGAGCTGGTTGAGGCCGGCGATCGGGGGCATGGCCGGCACAGCCCCGGTCGCTATTACGAGGCGGTCGTAACCGATGACCTGCTCACGCCCGGTTGCGCCAGTGGCGCCGACCGCGTGGGCGGCGACGTCGATGTGCCGGGCGGTGGTGCCGGTTAGAAGCTCGATGCCGAGCCCCTCAATGTCGGCCTTGGTGCGGTGGGCGAGGTCGTGCCAGTCAGCCACGTCGCCGGAGATGTAGTAAGGGATGCCACAGATGCTGAAGTTGGGGTACTCGTCAGCCAGCATGACCACGATCTCTGCCGTGGGGTCGACCTCCCGGGCGCGTAGCGCGGCTGAGATGCCGGCGTCGCTGCCTCCGATGCAGGCCAACCTGGTCATGGTAGCCATCTCTCGGCCGACGTCGCCCACTGGTTGCCCAGCCGGTAGTGCAAATAGCTCACGGCGTGAGCTCCCGGCCTGTCAAGAAGAACCGTCGCCGTGCCCACAACGAGACGTAGACCAAGCTTACGAGCACGGGGACTTCGATGAGCGGGCCGACGACGCCGGCGAGCGCCTGGCCGGAGGTGACCCCGAAGACGCCGATGCACACGGCGATGGCGAGCTCGAAGTTGTTACCTGCGGCGGTGAAGGCCAACGTCGCGGTGCGCTCGTAGGGAAGGCCGATCGTCCTGCCCCAGGCGAAGGCGCCGGTCCACATGACAGCGAAGTAGCCGAGCAGCGGCAGGGCGATGCGGGCCACCTGGAGAGGCTGGGCGGTGATCGTGTGGCCCTGGAGGGCGAACAGGATGACGATCGTGTAGAGCAGCCCGACGAGCGCGAGCGGGCCGATCTTTGGGAGCAGCTTCTTCTCGTACCACTCCCGACCTTTAGACCGCTCGCCAGCAGCCCGGGTGGCGTAGCCGGCGACGAGGGGGATGCCTAGGAAAATGGCGACCGTCTCGGCGATCTGGCTGATCGAAAAGTGCAGCCCGACGGTGGAAAGCCCGAGCCAACCCGGCAAGACGCGTAAGTAGAAATAGCCAAGAAATGCGAAGGCGACGATCTGGAACAGCGAGTTGAGCGCCACGAGCACCGCTGCAGCTTCCCGGTCACCGCAGGACAGGTCGTTCCAGATGAGCACCATGGCGATGCAGCGGGCCAGGCCGACGATGATGAGCCCGGTGCGGTAGGCAGGCTGGTCGGGTAGCAGTGCCCAGGCGAGCCCGAACATCACCGCAGGGCCGACAAGCCAATTAAGCACCAGCGAGGAAACGAGCATGCGCCGGTCCGAGGTGACCGAGCCAAGCTCGCCATAACGGACCTTGGCGAGGACCGGGTACATCATCACTAGCAGCCCGACGAAGATCGGTAGAGACGTCCCCTGCGTGACTTGGACGGCGTCGAGGTGGCGGTTGAGGCTGGGGATGACCCGGCCGAGCGTGATACCGAGCCCCATGGCAGTGAGGATCCACGCCGGCAAGAACCGGTCCAAAAACGATAGGCGCCGCACCACCGGCGCCACAGGTGCCTGTGCCAGGACTGCCCGTTCGGCGACAGCCTCCCTCATCGGTCGCCCGCGAGAGCTGTCTGGCTACAGTCGCCAGCTTTGCTTCGCCCGGGAGCAACGTTCAAAATGAGCGGGGCAAGGCGCACGGGAGGCCTCCGTAGTAGATTGACTAACGTCGATACTAGCCATTGTATCGACAGGTGTCAATGAGTGTTAGAGAGCTGCCGATGTCTGTGCGTACCACAAGCCCCGCAGAGCCGCCCGGTGCGGCTGTTTGCTCGCCCTCGGTACTGGAGGCGCCTTTAAGCGAGGAGGACGCCGCCAAGTTGGCAAGGCTGCTTGGGGCGCTGGCCGACCCTGTGCGACTGCGGCTCCTGTCACTTGTTGCTGCCCAAGGCGAGGTGTGCTCCTGCGACCTCGAGGCACCTCTCGGCAAGAGCCAGCCCACGATCTCGCACCACACCAAGGTGCTGGCCGATGCCGGCCTGGTGGTGGGGGAGCGCCGCGGGCGCTGGACGTGGTGGCGGGTCGTGCCCGAGCACCTGGCGATGGTACGCCAAGCCCTGGGAGGGTGACCCTTGAACGCCCGCTCGCCGCGCCAGGCCTGGAGATGTGCGCCCACCTGGGGCCTCTAGCGGCAAGGGCCACGTACTCGGGGCTAGCGACCGGCCCCGTCTAGCAAGGGCCACGAAGGCGTCGCCGCTGGGCACCGGCGCAACCCCGGGCTTTGCGCAGAGGCGAGG
>JBMFUG010000009.1:0-37141 GCA_049966695.1 Acidimicrobiales bacterium
AAGTCGACCGTGCGGCCCTGGGCATCAGTGAGCCGGCCGTCTTCGAGGATTTGCAGCAGAGCATTGAAGACGTCGGGGTGAGCCTTCTCGATCTCGTCGAACAGCACCACCGAGAACGGCTTACGCCGTACGGCCTCGGTCAGCTGGCCTCCTTCTTCGTAACCGACATAACCCGGCGGCGAACCGACCAAGCGGCTCACGGTGTGCTTTTCCATGTACTCGGACATGTCCAGCTGCACCAACGCCGACTCGTCGCCAAAAAGGAACTCAGCCAAGGTCTTGGCGGTCTCAGTCTTGCCGACCCCAGAAGGGCCGAGGAAAATGAACGAGCCGCTGGGCCGCTTGGGGTCCTTCAGGCCCGCGCGAGTACGCCGGATCGCCTGAGAAACCGCCTTCAAGGCGTCGTCTTGGCCTACGACGCGCTTGTGGAGCTCTTCCTCCATGCGCAAAAGCTTGGAGGTTTCCTCTTCGGTCAACTTGTAAACAGGGATACCTGTCCAATTGGCCAGTACTTCGGCTATAACTTCCTCGTCGACGACGTCAAAAAGATCGACACCCTCAGCACGCCACTCCTGCTCCTTGGCAGCTTTGCGCTGTAGGAGCTCTTCTTCTTGCTCGCGTAGGCGCTTCGCCTGCTCGAAGTTCTGCCGCTCGATGGCGATCTCTTTTTCCTTGCGCGCCTTGGCTATCTCCTCCTCGATGGCCTTGTAGTCAGGAGGCGTGGACATCCGGCGGATGCGCAAACGGCTACCGGCTTCGTCGATAAGGTCTATCGCCTTGTCGGGAAGGTAGCGGTCAGCTATGTAACGGTCCGCCAAGTTGGCAGCCGTCACCACGGCCTGGTCTGTGATCGTGACCCCATGGTGGGCCTCATAACGGTCACGCAAGCCCTTTAGGATCTCAATGGTATGAGCAAGCGACGGCTCTTCGACCTTGATCGGCTGGAAGCGCCGCTCCAATGCAGCATCCTTTTCCAGGTGCTTGCGGTACTCGTCCAGCGTCGTAGCACCGATCGTCTGTAGCTCACCGCGAGCCAGCATCGGTTTCAAGATCGATGCGGCATCAATGGCACCTTCGGCCGCTCCGGCCCCGACGAGAGTGTGAAGCTCGTCTATGAACAGGATTATGTCGCCTCGGGTCCTGATCTCTTTCAAGACCTTCTTCAGCCGCTCTTCGAAGTCGCCCCTGTAACGGGAACCAGCCACGAGCGCCCCAAGGTCCAAGGTGTAAAGCTGCTTGCCGCGCAGCGTCTCGGGGACCTCACCAGCCACTATGCGCTGCGAAAGCCCCTCTACGATGGCCGTCTTGCCGACGCCTGGCTCACCTATGAGCACCGGGTTGTTCTTCGTGCGCCGCGACAGGACCTGCATCACCCGCTCTATCTCGCGCTCTCGGCCGATCACGGGGTCGAGCTTGTGCTCGCGCGCGAGCTGCGTAAGGTTGCGCCCGAACTGGTCGAGCACCGGGCTGCCCGCCGGCAAGTCCGGGCTGGCGCCCGGTGCCGTCCCGGCCGTCGCCTTTTCCGGCCCCGGCGACTGGTACCCGGACAATAGCTGGATCACTTGCTGGCGCACCCTTGACAGATCTGCGCCCAGGCTGACAAGCACCTGAGCAGCCACGCCCTCGCCTTCACGGACCAGGCCAAGGAGCATGTGCTCGGTACCTATGTAGTTGTGCCCAAGCTGGAGGGCCTCCCGCAGGGAGAGCTCCAGCACCTTCTTGGCTCGCGGGGTGAACGGCGGTGAACCCGTCGTAGCGGGCCCAGCGGGGCCGATCGTCTCTTCTACTTTTTCTCGGACGGCTTCCAGGCTTATGCCAAGGGACTCAAGTGCCTTGGCGGCCACGCCTTCGCCTTCATGGATAAGCCCCAAGAGTATGTGCTCAGTGCCTATGAAGTTGTGGTTGAGGAGCCGCGCCTCCTCCTGGGCCAGCACCAAGACCCTCCGGGCTCGGTCAGTGAAGCGCTCAAACAAGGTTGGCTGCCTCCTCTGTGGCCTCAGGACGTGACGGGCGAAAGCTCAGCTCGGCAACGGGCCTCTCCCCGCTGGCTGCTAAGCGGCTCCCCGTGCAAGTCATCTTTGCCCTTTCTTTCGGCTGTTCGTTGCTCCAGTGTACCTGTCGAAGTCATCTTCGGTTCAGCGCACTGGCCTAAGGCTTGCCCCAAGGTTCGTGCTTGGGCGCCTATCTGGCATATCGTCAAGTAGTGAACGTCTGGGAACTGCTCCACCTTCCCGCCTTGGACGACCAATTGGTCATGGTCGAGCTGGCGTTGCGCGAGGCTGTCGAGTCGCCCGAGCCATTCCTTGCCGAAGTGGCCGGCCACCTCGTCGAGGCAGGTGGCAAGCGCCTGCGCCCAGCTCTGCTCTTGGCTGCAGCCAGGGCCTGCGCGCCAGCCGGCGCAGGCCAAGGCGACGGCACCGGGCGCGACCTCGTCTTGGGGGCTGTGTCGGTCGAGCTCGTCCACATGGGCTCGCTGTACCACGACGACGTCATAGACGAAGCGGCTTCCCGCCGTGGGGTACAGAGCGCCAATGCCCGATGGGGCAACCTGGTGGCAGTGCTGGCTGGGGACTTCCTCCTGGCACGTGCTTCGGAAATAGCCGCTCGCCTTGGCACAGAGGTCGTGAGAGTCCTTGCGAGCACGATCGGCCGGCTATGCGAAGGGGAGGTGAGCCAGCTGCAGTACGCGTACTCGACGAGCAGGCCAGAAAGCGCGTACTTGGAGGCGATCTCAGCCAAGACCGCTTCACTGCTATCGGCTTCGACGCGCATCGGCGCCTTGGTCGCAGGTGCTTCGCCGTCGGAAGTGGAGGCCTTGGCGCGCTTCGGCCACGCGTTTGGCATGGCTTTCCAGATCTGGGACGACGTGCGCGACCTGTTGTGCACAGAAGAAGAGCTGGGTAAACCGGCTGGCCACGACATGGTCGAAGGCACCTACACCCTCCCGGTGATAAGGGCGCTAGGCGACCCAGAGAACGGGCCCGAACTTGGGGCCATCCTGAGGGGGCCGCTCGGCATGCCCGAGCTAGCCAAAGCCAGGGATCTCATCCTCACGACCGGGGCCGTGGCAAGCTCCATCTCCGAGGGCCGGCGATGGGCGCAGCTTGCTGCCGACGCCCTGGCGACGCTGGCCCCAGCTCGCCCCGGCACGAACGTCACCAGCAGCTGGGCGCCCCAAGCCAACGCGGAAGTGAGGCAGACCCTAGCGGCGCTCGCGTACCAGCTCCTCGACGACCTGGCAGTGCGTGCCACTTAGCACGCCCTTGCCTCCGCCAGCGCCGAGCCCTTTGGCTCACTGAGCTGGCACACCCGAGCGCGCACCTCAGCCGTGCTGCTCTTAGCCCGTGGGGTGCTCGGGGCGCAGCGTCGGGAAAGCTATGACGTCACGGATCGCCTCTGCGCCAGTGAGCAACATCACGAGACGGTCTACGCCGACCCCGAGCCCTCCGGTGGGCGGCAAGCCGTACTCAAGTGCCCTCAGGAAATCCTCGTCAAGAGGCATGGCTTCTTCGTCCCCGGCGGCGCGCGCTTGTGCTTGCGCCTCGAAGTTCGCGCGCTGTTCGTCTGGGTCTGTCAGCTCAGAAAACGCGTTGGCCAGCTCCCGGCCTGCCGCTATAGCCTCAAACCGCTCGACAAAACCTGGCAAGCTGCGGTGGCCGCGAGCCAAAGGTGAGACCTCTTTGGGGTAGTCCATGACAAAAACCGGCCCCCACAAATGGGCCTCTGTTGTCTTCTCATATATTTCCAGTACCAGCTTGCCGGGCCCCCACGCCTCCTCAAACGGCACCCCCAAAGCGCTCGCTCGCTGGCGCAGTTCCCGCAAGGGCATTTCCAAGCTAAGCTCTTGGCCGCAGTGCTCGGCGACCAACTGCAACAAAGGCGCCCTCCTCCAGGGCGGCGTTAGGTCAAGATCCCGGCCCCCGTAAGTAAGTTTCGTGCGGCCCAAGACCTCGCTCGCCACATGCGCCACCATCTCCTCGGTGAGGCTCATCATGTCGTGGTAGTCGGCGTACGCCTGGTAAAGCTCCAGCATCGTGAACTCCGGGTTATGGCGCGGGGAAAGCCCCTCGTTGCGAAAAACGCGCCCTATTTCGAAGACCCGTTCCATGCCCCCCACGACGAGGCGCTTCAGGTAAAGCTCAAGCGCGATACGCAAATAAAGGTCCATGCCGAGCGCATTGTGGTGCGTGACGAACGGCCTGGCGGTAGCACCCCCTGGCACTGGGTGGAAAACCGGGGTCTCGACTTCGACAAAACCACGAGCTTCCAGGAACCGCCGTAGCGCAGAGATAGCACGGCTGCGTAGCAGCACGACATCGCGTGAGCCATCGTTTGACCACATGTCCACGTAACGCTGCCGGTAACGAGTGTCGACGTCCGTCACCCCTCGCCACTTGTCGCCGAAGCTGCGGCGTGCCTCCGCCAGGAGCTGCCACTCCTTTACCTTTACGGACAGTTCTCCAGTACGAGTGCGCACGACTTCACCAGTCGCGCCTACCCAGTCGCCCAGCGATACCTTGTTCAGCTCGTCGAAGCGCTTGGTCCAGCCAGCGCCAGCGAACAGCTGGACCGAGCCCGTCCAGTCCACCAATGTTGCAAATGTCAGCTTGCCCATTTGCCGCCGTAGCATTGCCCGGCCGGCCACCGCCACCTCGTCGCCGGAAGCCTGCCCCGCGCCCAAGCCGGCATAACGCTCCTTCAGCTCCGCAGCTGAGGCGTTTTTTTCATAACGGTAAGGGACGTCCTCAGGCATCGGCCAGGTTCATGTTGTAAATGGTGCGCAGCCCAAGCAGCGTGAGCCACGGCTCGTGGTGGTCTATGCAAGTCGCCGCCGGCAACAGCAACGGTGCCAGGCCGCCAGTCGCTACTACTGTCGCAGGGCCAACTTGCGCCTTCAGCTTGGCACAGACGCCGTCAACCAAAGCGCCGAAACCGTAAAATATCCCCGATTGGAGCTGCTCGACCGTGTTCTTGCCCAAAATACCCTTGGGGCTAGCGATCTCGACCTTGGGCAACAGCGCGGCCCTTGTGGTGAGCGCATTTAGGGAAACTTCTACGCCAGGGAAAAGCAGGCCGCCGACGTACTCCCCCCGTCGCGAGACAACCTCGAAATTGGTAGCAGTCCCAAAGTCCACCACAATTGTGGGGCCTCCGTAGCGCTCGAAAGCAGCTACGACGTCCGCAATGCGGTCAGCGCCCACCTCGCGGGGGTTGTCGACCACGATGTTAACCCCAGTCCTGGCCCCGGGACCCACCACGACCAAAGGCACGCCAAGGCGTCTGCCGGTCAACTGGCGCAGTGCTTCTTGTACCGGTGGGACAACGGAGGCCACCACGACGCCGCTCACTGTCTTCAGGCTGAGGCCGTCAAGAGCCAAGAGCTGAGCCAGCTGCACAGCTAGCTCGTCGGCGGTATAAGCCGGGTGCGTGCTAACTCGCCAGTGGTAGAGCAGTTCCCCCGCAACAGTGCCCTCGTCGGCTTCGAACAGGCCTGCAACTAACTGAGTATTGCCTACGTCAATGGCCATCAGCACAGGCCTCAGCCTCCCATCCCGGCTGGGACGGCCGAGACGTTGTCAATGAGACGAGCGGAGCCTAGCTGACCGGCAATGAGCAGCCTCACCTCGCTGTCGATAACTTGAGGGACGGAAAGGTCGCCTGGCCTAGCCACCTCTGCGTAGTCAAGCCTAAAACGCTCCTCACGGCTTGCTACAGCCCTCATAGCCTCCTGGACCTGGACTGGGTCAGTCACACCTTGCTCTTCCACGGCACGCTGACCAGCCAAGAGAGCGGAGTACAGCACTGAAGCTGCTCGGCGCTCTTGCGGCCCTAAGTACGCGTTGCGGCTTGACAGCGCGAGCCCGTCCGGCTCGCGCACCGTTGGGCATGCGACTACCACCACAGGCAGGGAGAGGTCCGACACGAGCTGTCTCACCACCAGCAACTGCTGGTAGTCCTTTTCACCGAAATAGGCGTGGCACGGCCCTGCGATCGCCAGCAGCTTGGTCACCGCAGTGGCAACCCCCTCGAAGTGACCAGGGCGGTACCAGCCTTCGAGGACCTCCGAAAGGCGCTTCACGCTCACGCTCGTGAGCAGCCCGTTGCCGTACATTGCTTGGGTAGACGGTGCGAACAGCAGCTGAGCACCGGCCTGCTCAGCCTGCTCACAGTCAGCGTCGAGGTCGCGCGGGTAGGACTCGAAATCCTCGCCCGGCCCGAACTGTAGGGGGTTGACGAACACGCTCACCGCCACCACGGCACGTTCAGCCGCAGCCCGACGGATGAGCGACCGGTGCCCACCGTGCAAAGAGCCCATAGTGGGGACGAAACCCACTTCTTTGCCTTGAGAGCGCGCTTGGCCAAGAAGCGCGCGCAGCTCCTCTGGTTCCTCGATGACCTTCATGTGCTACCAGATCGTACCGGCGAGCACCACCCCGCCCGCCAGCTCAGCCGTCAGGCGGTCCCCCACGATGTCGGGGGCGATCTCAGCCAGGGGCACGAGCACAAAGCCACGCTGCCACATCCTCGGGTGCGGTACCACGAGGTCCGGCTCGTCAGCCCGCAGGTCGCCCACTACCAAGATGTCTACGTCGAGCGTGCGCGGGCCCCAGCGCACCTTGCGTTCTCGCCCTGCTGCCTTTTCGGCTGCTTGGGCGACTTCCAACAGTTGGCGCGGCTCAAGCGCGGTCTGCAGCTGCGCGACCATGTTCAAGTAGCGCCCCTGGCCCGGCGGCCCGCCCACGGGTTCAGTCTCGTACACCGAGGACACCGAGGTTATGTCTGGCAAAAGGTCGAGCGCCCCACGCAGGTAAGACCAGCGGTCCCCCAGGTTGCTGCCCAGGGACAAAAACGCCCGCCGCGATCGCCTCACGGCCGTTCGATGCGCACTGCGACCGACGCGAGCTGCACGGCCAACGGAGCGCGCAACTTGCGGACCGTCACCATCACTCGGCTAGCTCGGTCCCCTGCCACGGCCAGCACCCCGTCAGCCACCTTTTGGGCAAGTCTTTCGAGAAGGCGCACGTGAGGGCCTTCGACCACGCTCCGGACCGCCTCGCAAAGCTCTGAATAATCGATGGTGTCGGCCAGGTCATCGCTCTGGCAGGCCAGCCCAAGGTCAGCAAAGATGCTGAGGTCAACCTCGAAGGGCTGCGGCCGAACAGCCTCCTCTTCTAAGGCGCCATGGGTACCCATAAAGCGCAAGCCCCTCACTTCGATGCTGTCTCGCTGGCACAGCTCGTAAGCGCCGACGTCGTCGTCTCCTGAGCGGCGTCGCGGCTCGTAGCCATGGCCGCCCCGGCTGTGCCCCGCTATATCACGCACCGGGCGCCCTGGTTGCCTGGCCCGGCTTGGGCATACCAGGCACGAGGGCCACGAGCTCCCGGCCCTCGGTGCCCATCTGCCTCGCGAACAGCCTCTCCACGATGACTATGGCCTGCGCGCCCTCTGGGACCAGCCCCGACCAGTGAAGGTACCCCGCCACGACGCCCATCAACCGGTCGTTGACCTCGCCTTGGTGGACCACCAGCCTCTCTGTCTGTAGCCACACCCGCATCTGCTCGTAGAGGTCCGGCAGCACAGCGATCGGGTCATCGTGACCGGCGAAAGGCACGTGAGACCACGCGAGGCCCTCCCCTTCGTACGCGTACAGGTTGTGGGGAGAGGGCAGGAGCGACAAGACCCGGTCGAAACCCTGAGCCTTCAGCCACAGGATCTCTTCCCGCCGCCGCACCTTACGATGGTTGCCAGCGTGGCCGCCTGGCCTCTCACAGGCAGCCAATTTGTCCTTGATCACCCAAGTGAAGTACCGGGGCTTGATACCCGCAGCCCACTTGCCTCGCAAGCTGGTGCTCATTTGACGCCCACCAGCTTGGCAGCATCTACCGTCGGCTTTACGTCGTGCACCCGCACGACCGCCGCACCGCAGGTCATCGCCCAGACCGCACCGGCCAGCGACCCCTCGAGACGTTCCTCGACAGGCACAGGCGAGGCTTCATCACCAGAGGCAACGGCACCAATGAAGCGTTTACGAGAGATCCCTACGAGCACCGGCCACCCGACGGCCTCTACTATCTCGCGCAGGCGTGCCATCAGCACCAGGTTGTGCCGGGTCGTTTTTGCAAAACCGATACCTGGGTCCACCCAGATCTCTTTCACCCCAGCCGATGCGGCCTGCTCTGCCCGGGCAACAAGGAAATCTCGCACCTCCGTAAAAACGTCATCGTAGTGGGCCAAGGCCATCATGTTGGAGGGCTCGCCGCGCATGTGCATAGCAACCCAGCCGGCACCGGCTTCAGCCGCTACAGGCCACAACGAAGCAGAAATGTCGTTGACCACCGTCGCCCCGGCCTCCAAGGCTGCTTCAGCCACGGGCCGCTTCCGGGTGTCAATAGAAATCCGCGCCCGGCCGCCAAGGTGCTCTGCCAAGGCCCGCGTGACGCCGACGACCCGGCGCAGTTCCTCCTTCACGGTGACTTCTGCCGCCCCCGGCCTGCTGGACTCTCCGCCAATGTCCACAATGTCAGCGCCCTCTGCCACCATAGCCAGCCCATGGGCTATGGCCGCATCCGGGTCGGACCAGCGCCCGCCGTCATAAAACGAGTCCGGCGTAACATTGAGAACGCCCATCACAAGGGTCATCGCGCCACCAGACTACCGGCACGGGGCACCCCGCCCTGGCGCGGCCGGCGAGCTAAGGGCGAAGCTCGCGCTTAAGTTCGCGCTGGAGAGCGACGAAACAGCCGTTATGGGCCGACAACAGGCTGAGGGCACTGCACGCCCCGGCTACCTCAGCCTCGACCTGAGGCAACAAGCAAACCGGAGCCCGGCCTCACAGGTACCGGCTGGCGGGCCGGGGGAGCGAGAGCCACGGCCTGAGCTCGACCTCGCAGGCTGGTGGTCAGCCAACAGCTCTGCCCTAAAAGCCCCTGAGCCTCCCGCCAGCGCCAACAGCGAAGGTGCCGCCAGAGCTTTCACGGAGCGGCGCCATGGCGGGCGTGCCTTTGCCCACCTGTGGGCCATTGCCAAGATGGGCGTCATGGTGTACAGCACCGAGTGGGCCATGAGCTTCGTACATGCCAACCTGGCCGGCCAGGTCAGCGCTTACGGGGCAATGTGCCTGTTCGCGGGCTTCGGGGCGCGTTGGCGCCGCAGGTTTTTCGGCCCCGGCCAGCTCCTAGAACCAGAACTGTACGAAGACCTCGGCCGATGGCTCTACCGGTTGGGGACCGTCCTCGTGCTTTGCGGCGGCGCACTGGCCCTGGCTTAGGCGCAGAGCGCGAAGCGAGCAGGCTAGTGGCGCCCCTGGATGAAACCCAGCACTTCAGCCCTGGCAGCAGGGCTCTTAAGGAAGTGGCCGCGCACCGCCGAAGTGACTGTCAAAGTCCCAGGTTTTTGCACTCCCCGCATCGACATGCACAGGTGCTCTGCTTCCACCACGACGACCACACCTCTTGGGTCAAGGACCTTAACCAAGGTGTCGGCCACTTGCGCCGTCAGGCGCTCTTGGACTTGAGGCCTCCGGGCGTAACCCTCGACGAGGCGCGCCAGCTTGGACAGGCCGGTGATGCGCCCGTCCGCCCCAGGTATATAGGCGACATGGGCCTTGCCCAACCAGGGCAGCAAGTGGTGCTCGCAAAGGCTGTAAAGGGGGATGTCACGGACAAGTACCAGCTCTTCGTGGCCCGCTTCAAAGGTCGTGACGAGGTGCCGGCCGGGGTCCTCGTGCAGCCCGGAAAAAACTTCCGCGTACATCCGGGCCACCCGGCGCGGGGTGCCCCTCAGCCCGTCCCTATCTGGGTCCTCGCCCACCGCGACCAGGATCTCACGTACGGCGTTCGCTATCCGGTCCAAGTCGGCACGCTGGGGCCCTGCTGTCATGGCCCCAGGTTAGTGCCCGGCCCACGTTGAAGGCCCTGCGCTAAAGCGGCCCTGCGTAGCGGCGGACGCAAGGCAAGTTACGGTAGCGTTCCCCGATGTCCAGCCCGTAGCCAACGACGAAGTCCTGGGGTATTTCGAAACCCACGTACGCCAGTTCAGGCACCGGCGCCTGAAAGCCCTCTTTGACCAACAGGGCACACACCCGCAGCGTCGCTGGGTGGCGAGCTGCCAGGTTGCGCAGCAGGAACGCAAGCGTCAGCCCTGAGTCGATGATGTCCTCCACGACCAGCACATCACGACCGTTCAGGTCGCTGTCCAGGTCTTTCACGATCCGCACGACACCGCTGGTGCGAGTGGAGCTGCCGTACGAGGCGACCGCCATGAAATCGAACTCCACTGGCAGGTTTATTGCCCGCGCCAGGTCGCTCATGAACACGAAAGCGCCTTTTAAGACACCCACCAGAAGCGGTGGCCTGCCAGCGTAATCGGCTGTAATCCTCGCTCCCAGTTCGGCCACTTTCTCCCTGATCTCGTCCTCTGCCACGACCACCTCGCCGATGTCGGGGTCGTCAAAACTGCCTGCCTGGTGCGCCAGTACGCCCTTCGCCCTGTCTGGAAAAGCCACCACTGCCAACCTATCAGGGCAACAGGGCCCCAAGCCCCCGACCGGGCATGCCAGCCACCGGCTCTCGATTGCAGGTCAATGCCTGCGCTCCAAGGAACCAGGCCCGAGGTTCGCCGCTGGCTCCAACTTCAGCCTTCCCCCAGAGCGGCTTACCCGCCTGCCTCCTGAGACCTCGCAAGCAACAGCGCGCCCAGCGACAACTGCCCAGACCCTGTCTATTTCGGCAGCAGAGGGAGGGTGACGTTCGAGGCCGCTGCGCAACCACGAGCGCAATGCTCGACGCGCCAGCGGCAAGGGAGCCGCCCTAAGCGAGCGGGTATCGGTCGGGTCAAGGCGCTCGGCCATAGAACAAAGCAGGGCCGCGTCCTCGCCAAGCAGTGACGCAGCACGGGCTATAAGCGGCACCGGGTCTCGTTCGGCCACCTCTGCCAACAGCGGCATGACTTCGTGGCGCAACCGGTTACGGCGGAACTTGTGGTCGCGGTTGGACGGGTCGTCCACGACTTGAAGCCCAAGAGCATTGACAAGCGCGGCCGTCTCGCTTCTGCGCAATGCGAGGATCGGGCGTTGCACACGACGCCAGCCAGCACTTTCTGCCCGCATGCCGGCCAACCCGTCCAGCCCGGCACCTCTCAGCAGGTTGAGCAGGAACGTCTCGGCCTGGTCGTCGGCTGTGTGGCCGACCATCACCCCTTCGGGCAGCACCTCGTAGCGAGCGGCGCGCGCTCTGGCCTCAATGTCCCCGCCGGGGCCAACTTGCACCGCCACCCGCTCGAAAGTGGCACCAAGAGCACTAGCGGCAGCTTGCACTACAGCGGCTTCGTCGCTGCTGCCGGGACGAAGGCCGTGGTCGACGTGCACGGCATGCGCTTTGCACCCGCCAGCAACCGCTAAGGCCAGCATGGCCATAGAGTCGGCGCCGCCCGAAACGGCGCACACCACTTGCCGGCCAGCCGGCGGGAAGTGGCTGCGGGCAAGGAGCGCTCTCACAAGCCCAGGCCAGCGGGCCTGGCCCGGGCCAGGATCCCAGCTCCAGCCGCACATTTGCACCGAGGCGCTGGGGCCTCCCGGCTCGACGACCACCTGCGACCTACCTGGCCAGGCCTGACCGTTGACGCCTGACTGCAACTAGCTCGCGCGCCATTGGCCGCACTTTACACAACAAGCGCTGCTGCAACCGCAGGCCCTGTTCAGCGCTCCGAGGAACTGCCTCCTAGCTCGCGCGCCCGAGGGTTTGGGCACGTTCGACCCAGCGAGCCGGTTCACGGATCTCGCTCAAGCTCGGTAGCCACTCTGGCCCTGCCCAAACACGGTCGAACAGTTCGCGACCGCCTGCCTGCTCGACGGCGCGCACGAAGCTCTCTCCCTGCTCGTACTGCTTGAGCTTCGCGTCTAGGCCGACAAGCGAGCTCAGCAGTTTCGCCACGCCCCTGCGCTGGCGGCGCTCTTGCAAAACTGCGGCAAAACGTGCGGCCTCAGGCACACGCCCAGCAGCTGCGCGGCTCATCACCACGTTACCGTGGCCTTCCAGGAGGCTCATAAAACCCCCAACTCGGTCGAGCGCTTGTCGCTGCTCTGGCGTCGCCAACAGCGCGACCAGGCCGCCCTCGTCAAGGGGGTTATGCCCCTCACGTACCTGCGCCACTGCGGCCTTCAAGGCTTCCACGACCTGGCGAGGGTCGGGGCTCATGCCTGCCAGCACCGACTCGACCAAGGCCAGGAAGTGGGACCGGGCCCAAGGGATACCCGTGAACTGGGCACGGTGGGTTACCTCGTGCAGCGCCAACCACAGGCGGAACTGACGAGGCTGGAAGCCGTAGCGGTCTTCTAGCTCTATGACGTTAGGCCCAACGTAGTACACAAAGTCCTGGTCCTCGGGCCGCTCGTCCTCTATGAGCAACTGGTCGTACTGGCCCAAGACGTGCATGGACATCCACCCGAGGAGCAGGCCCACTTGGGCCCCGCTCAGAGCGCGGCTCGCCTTGGCTGGCACGCGCAGGTGCAACGGGCCGATGCTCGGATACGGCTTGTCTAGGGCAGCTTGCAGTTTCTCGGTGAGGGGGCGCAGGAGACGCTGAAAAGCCATGACGTTAGCAGCTACCCATCCTGGCCGGTCGGTAACCCGCACGCGAGCGGGACCTGACAACGACCGGAGCCCCGTCTCCCTCTCTACCAGCGACTCTGCCTCGGCAGTCAGCTCAACGAAGTCCTCTTCGAGGACCGCAAGCCTGCCCGGGGGTACCCAGGGCTCACGACCAGCGACTTGCGTGGCGACGCGCTGGGCTACCTCCCATGACACAGGGCCTTCCGAGGGCGCGCCTAACAAGTCGGCACCATAGGCGTCTCAGTACCCCTGGTTGGCCCGCGCTCCCAGGCCACGCCAAGCACTAAGCGATCTTCTTGCCGCGTGTGCGCGGCACGGCGACAGGCTCGTGCTGGACGCAGTACTTGCCGTTGTTGTACATGGAGAGCTTCGTATTGCAACCTGGGTACCGGCAAGTACGGCCCCTGCCGAACGCCTTGGACGGCCTTTCGCTGCCGCTCAAGGTGTACCCTCCTAGTGATCGTTCACCCATCACTTTCACCAACGCTCATTGGGGTTTGCCCGTTCCCGGGCGAAACCCGTTCAACCTAACTCCCGTCACTGCCCTCACAGTTGCTACGCCCAAGTGCGAGCACCTTCTGCCTTCAGGGCATCGGCCACCCGGCTGCGCAGCGAAGCAGGCACTTCTTCGTGGCACTTGCGGGCAATAACGGACTTAAGCTCGGCCTCGAAGCCGAACGCCTCAAAACAAGGGGCACAGTCGTCAAGGTGACGTTGTATCTTTTCGCGTCTCTCGGGTGTCAGCTCCCCGTCCAAGAAGTTGTACAGGGTAGCAATGGCTTCTTGGCAAGGCTCGTAGTAGACGCCCTCGCCCAAAGCCTCAGGGCCATCATAACCTTCGTGGCTTGTGCAGCCGCCACCCAAGCCGTCCCAAGGTTGGCCGCTCGGGCTCGTAGGTGACTGTTGCTCGCTCTCCATGGGCATCTCGCTATTTGCACCCGGACCAGCTCGTCATGCGCAGCTAAGTTGTTGCATCGGCGGGCGTAGTTAGGTTTTGTTGTTCAACAAATGTGTGCAACGCTTTTTCGAGCGCTCTTCTTCCCCGGTGCAGCCGGCTCATTACAGTCCCGATGGGGATCCCGAGGATCTCGGCGATCTCTCGGTACGAAAAGCCTTCGACGTCGGCTAGCAGCACAGCCAGACGGAACGCCTCGGGGAGAGATTCGACAGCGGCTTTGACCTCCGCATCTGTAAAGCGTTCCAGCACCAGTTCCTCTGGGCTCCTGCCCGCTGCGGCCATCTCGGAGCCACCCAAGCGGCGGTACAGGTAAAGGTCCTCCACGTCTTCGAGCTCCGTTTCCATCGGGCGCCGACGGCGCGCGCGGTAGCTGTTGATGAAGGTGTTGGTCAGGATCTTGTACAGCCATGACTTGAGGTTGGTGCCCTCCTGGAAGCTGTCGAAAGCCCGGTAAGCCTTAAGGTAGGTTTCCTGGACCAAGTCCTCAGCATCTGAGGGGTTGCGCGTCATGCGGAGGGCGGCCCCGTACAAGGAGCCCATGTAACCCATCGCCAAGTCCACGAACTGCTCCTTGTCGGCCATAGCTAGCACGATAGGGCGCGCACCGCCAGCGTGCCCGTCAATTCAGCAACTTCCCAGGTTCGCGGCCAGGCCGCCCTGGCTTAGGTGGCTTCGAACGTGGCCGTCCTCTCCCCGAAGGCGATCACCATGCCCGAGCGGAGGCGCTGTGGCTCACCTGGCACCAGCCTTTGCCAGGCCTTCGTCTTTTCGTCCCAGACGAAAGTCCCGTTCGTCGACCCGCGGTCCACTATCACCACGTCCCAACCGTCTGGTCGCAGCTCGGCGTGCACCCGCGACATGCTGTCGTTCTGCCCCCCTGGCACCATGGCAACGAGCTCACCGGCTATCACCCCAGCGTCCGCTGCGACCTCCCTGCCCACCAACGTCGCGCCAGACAGCTCGTACACCTCGCCGTTGTCCCAAGTCAGCCTGCCCAAAGGCGGGCGTGGGCCGACGACCTCGGGTGCGCCAGGCTCCAGCCGAGCCCCGCACACCCGGCACGAACTGTCCCTCGGGTCGTTCAAGTGACCGTTCGGGCAACTGATGCCGCGCAACGTCGCACCCTCGCCAGGCGCCCCCGCCGCCACCTCGACCTCCGTTGGAGCGTCCGGCTCGCCACGCGGCTCTTGGGAAGACTGAGAAGCCGACCGTCCTTCGACCTGCGTGCTTGGGAGGGCCTCTCCGGCACTTGTCGCCCCTTCGCCAGCCCCCTCCGCCACAGTGGCCTCCAGCTCAGCCATCAAAGCAAACCCGCTCGCCCTGATGACCCCAGCACGTAGGTCGACCAGGTCGTCGTCGGCACCCTGCTTGCCCGAGCGCAAGGCAGTCGCGCCCTTCAGCGCGCGGTTAAGCCAAGAACCGACGTCCTCTCCCCCGTACAGCTTGGTCTCCGCTGTACCGTGGGCGACCTCGACCTCTACCGGGCCGTGGACAACCAGGACCAGCTCCGCACCACGTGCCGCGATGATGGCGAAGGGCGGCCAGGGCGCGGCTTGGGGGTCAGCCAAACGCGACCCCACCCGGCCCAGCAGCTCCATAGGGCCACCCGCGGCCAAGCAGGTCGCAAACAGCTCTCGCGCCTTTGTGCCGGCACCGGGCACCCAGACGACCGCACCCGGTAGACGTGCCAGCCATCCCTCAGAGCCAGGCGCTGGGGCAAGGCGGGCCGACGACAGGTCGAGCCCAGTCATATCCGATGTCCTGATAGTCCCATGGCCAAAACGGTACCTTGCCCGGGCTGCCCTCCGCACTTGACGCCACCTAAAGCCGTCGCGCAAGGCGCCTGCCAGGCCGGAGGGCAGTTGGGCAGGCCGGAGGGCAGCTTCAGCCGTACTATTCTCGGGCGACGTGCACAGCTTGGCCACGACGGCCCGCCTCGGGCAACCAGCTAACCTAGGCAGGTAAGCGGGAAATGAGCCAAGAGCAGCCGGCACCAGGCAGCTTTCCGCCGCCGCCATTTCCCCGGCCGAACGGCAGCGGCGCCCCCATCATCGTCTTGGGCATGCCTCCCGCTCAGCCAGTGCCGGGTGCAGACCTTTACGTGGGAGCGCCACGCCACCTCGAGGTCACCCCCCTCGGGGCCGCCACCGTCGCCCTGGGCACCGGCGGCACAGACCTAGCCGCGGCCCTCGACCGCATAGCTGAGGCGGTCTCAAGCGGCAAGCGCGTCTGCGTGCTCGCTCCCGGTGACCCAGGCTTTTTCGGCCTCGGGAGAGCCTTGGCCGAGCGCTTCGGCCCAGCGAACCTCGAAGTGCACCCAGCGCCATCTCCTCTAAGCCTGGCTTTTGCCAGGTTGGGCTTGCCCTGGGACGACGCCGTCGTGGTACACGCCGATGCAAGGACAAGGAACGAGGCCCTTGTTGCGGCTCACACCGCCACTTCTAGCGGCCACAAGGTCGCGGTCCTCACATCGCAGAGCATGCCGCCCGAGCAGGTGGGCCGTGCACTGCTTGAGGCACTGGCCAATGGCGCCAAGCCCGACGCCCAAGACGACATAGCGGTCGCAGTCTGCAGCCGCCTTGGTACAGCTCGTGAACGAGTTGAGCTGACTGATTTGGCCAGCTTGGCCCAAGGTCCTTGGGACCCGGCTTCAGTGGTCGTGCTCCTGCCTGAGCGGGCCCTCGGGACGCACAAACCTCCCCCAGTCGCGTGGGCCGCAGGCGGCCGCTCCTGGCTCGGCGGTACCCGTTTCGGCATGGGGGCGGGAGCGTTCGGCAACTGGGACGGCATGGCGGCCATGCCAGAAGTCCGAGCAATAGTGCTCGCCAAGCTGGACCTGCCGCTAACGGGCGTCCTATGGGACATTGGGGCGGGCAACGCCAGCGTTGCCATTGAGGCCGCCCTGCTGGCACCGGGCCTCGAAGTCCACGCCGTTGAGCAAGACCCCCGGGCTGCCACCCAAGCGAGAAGCAATGCAACGCGCCACTACGTTGCCGTGAAGGTGCACAACGTCCACGCTCCGGAGGCGCTCTCTGGCCTGCCTCGACCGGACCGCATCTTTGTCGGCGGAGGAGGGCCGGAGGTCTTGGACGCCTGCGCTCAGCACCTCAACCCAGGAGGCCGGGTCGTAGCCAGCTTTAGGGAGCTGGCCCAAGCGGTCCTGGCTGCCGAACGGCTGGGCTCGTTGGTGCAAGTCAGCGTTTGCAACGCACAACGCCAGCCCGGCCAAGGTTGGGCGCTGGCTGCTGACGACCCCGTGTTCGTCGCTTGGGGCCCTGAGCAAGGCTGAGCGCTTAGCGGAACCTGTAGGTGATCCGGCCCCGCTTTAGGTCGTACGGGCTTATCTCCACTTGGACACGGTCACCGGGCAGCACCCGGATACGGTGCATGCGCATTTTGCCCGAATTGTGGGCAAGCACCTCATGGCCGTTGTCCGTCTTCACGCGGAACGTAGCGTTCTTCAAAGACTCTACGACTGTGCCTTCGAGCAGTATCGCCTGCTCCTTGGGATTGGTGTTGGACAGTGTGCTCTACCTCCATGGCTCACAATTGGCCCCAGGGCGCCTATCAGTGCCCCAAGACAATGACCAGTCGCCCGGCACAGACAGTGTACTGGTCGGCGCTAGCTCAGGCAGGTCAAGTGCCCTGGCCGAAAAGCACCTTGCCAGCAAAGCAGGGGCTCGCAGCGCACAAAGCGAGCGACTCCCGTCAACTGCGACCTGCTAGGCCCCCGCGCCGGGCCGCTCGGCAACTTTGCCCTGCTCAGACGTGCCGGCCTCAGCGCTGATGTCATTTCGAGGCCCATCAGCCGAAAGCGCCCCATCTGCCGGTTGCGCCTGGCGGCTCGAGAACTTGAGCACGGCTGCAGCGGTCCCCACCCCGACGACCAGTTGGGCCAAAGCCCACGTGAAACCCTGGCGCCGCTTGCCAAGCAAGCCGTCGAGGCTCAGCGCACCCCCTCCGCTCCCGGCTATGGCGAAAGCTGACGCCATCAACATGACGTTGGGCTCGAAACCCTTGTTAGCAGCCCAAAAGCCGTTCTTGTAGTGCACCTTCGAGATGGCGGACGCCATCACCCCGCTTACCATCGCGCAGGCGAGCGGCGTGCACAGGCCCGCCACCATTAGCAACCCGCCGACAGCCTCTGTAGCGCCCGTCGCCATTGCGTACGGCTTACCGGGCCTGAAGCCCAACTGCTCGAAGCTACGCCCAGCTTCCTCTAAGCCACCACCACCAAAAGAGCGGGTCAGTTTTTGTAACCCGTGGCCCGCCATGGTGGCACCAGTCGCCGCTCGCAGCACGGTCGTCGCCAGTCCCATCTATGCCTCCTTGTCCTTTTGGCAACAGACAACCTACCCACGACGTCCTAATAACGGGCCACCTGGCGACGTTGCACATTAGCCAGCAACACCGCAGGCAACGTGGTCGCCTGGCCGACCAGCTCGGGCCCGAGGTGCGACAACTGCGTGCGGCAACTGAACCCGTCCAGCACCAGCACTGCTCCATAATAAGGGTCGCCCTGACCTGGCCCTGCTGCTATGGCCCCCTGCCCATCACCGTACCTGGGATCTGTGCTCAGCGTGCCGGCGTCGGCCAGGGCTGCCCGCACCTTGGGCAACCACAGCTCTTCGCCTATCTTGCGCGAAAGCGCCTCGTGGCGGGCGTCGAAACCGAAGGCGCCGGCCAACCCGCAACAGCCTGCGTCGAGCACCTCGACCTTGTAGCCTAGGGCGGCCAGCAACGCCTCGTCAGCGCTCGTCCCCACAACCGAGCGCTGGTGACAGTGAGGGTGGAGCACCGCGCGGCCGACCGGCGGGCCGTCTGGCAGCTGCTCCAGCAGGCCCTTGGCCATGACATGCTCGGCCGGGCTCCTTGCCAGTACCGCGAGGCGGTCGGCACGCCAGTCGCCGCCTTCTCCGCCTAGCAACGCTGGCAGCTCGTCACGGAACGCGGCCAGGCAGCTAGGCTCAGGCACAATGACGGGCACCCCGGCTGAAACCCATGGCTGAAGTACGTCAAGCAGCCGGCGCAGGGAGCGCTTAGCCAAGTCGAGCATACCGCTGTCGTAAAGGGTGCGCCCGCAGCACGCCCACCCGGACGGCACCGCTACCTGCTCGCCCAGTGCCTGAAGAGCTAGCACAAGGTCACGACCTATTTCGGGAGTGAAGGCTTCCGTAAAAGTGTCCGGCCATACCACGACGGTCGAACGCTCCGGGGAGCGGTCCAAGATGCCCCCACCAGCACGTGCGGCCCACCGGCGCAGCCCTCCGTCGTCGGCCAACCGGGGAGCCGGTCGCGCAGTCGTTACCCCGACCAGCCTGCGTAGCGGCTTGCTGACAGGCGCCCAGCCAAGCAACAAGTTGGCCAAGCGGGCCAAAGCCGGTACCTCGGCCCCCCAGCGCGCGCCCCAGGGGAGCAACCCGGTCGCGTACATGACCACGGGCCGCAAACGGCGCCGGTAGTAGTGGTAAAGGAACTCCGACTTGTAGGTGGCCATGTCTACGTGCGTCGGGCAGTCGGAGGCACAGGCCTTGCAAGAAAGGCACAGGTCGAGCGCCTCGCGAACCTCTTCGTTGCGCCAGGAGGTCGGCGTGACATCTCCTCGGAACATCTCCGACAGGAGCTTCGCTCGGCCCCTCGTAGAAAAAGCCTCGTCGTGGGTCGCCCTATATGACGGGCACATGCTCGCAGCGTCTTCTCGACGGCAGCGTCCAACTCCCACACAACGCAAAGCGGCGTGCAACAAGGACCCGCCGTCCTTGCCAAAGCGGTAACCGCTCGGGCGCAGCCCCACTGGCTCGGTGAGCCCGAGGTAGCGGATATTGGAGTCAAGCGGGTAGGGGTCGACCACCTTGCCGGGGTTCATGAGGCCGCTTGGGTCCCAAATAGCCTTGAACTCCCGGAAAGCCCCCAGAAGTTCTTCGCCGAACATCGTGCCCAAGAGCTCCGCACGGCTTTGGCCGTCCCCGTGCTCGCCTGAAAGCGACCCGCCAAGCGAGGTGACGAGCTCTGCTGCAGCACTGACATAGGCCCGGTAAGCCCGCAAACCGGCAGGGCTGGCCAAGTCGAAGTTGTTACGAGTGTGGACGCACCCCTGCCCGAAATGGCCGTACCAGGCGCCCGAGTACCCGTACTTGGCCCACAGGGCGGTGATGCCACGCAGGTACTCCGCCAGCCGCTCCGGGGGCACGGCCCCGTCCTCCCAGCCTTCCAAGTTGTGGTGCCCGTCGAGACGGATGGCGGTGGCACCAAGACCGGACTCGCGCACGGCCCACAATTGCCGCTGCTCAACCGGGTCGTCCAGGCGCCGCCAGGCGACCTCCGCCGGCAGGCTCCTCGCAAGCTCGTCCGCGAGCTCGCGGGCTTCGTCGGCATCGTCAGATCCCAGCTCGGCCAAAAGCCAGCCGTTGCCCTCTGGCAAGAGGGGGAGGCCCGCGGTGTTCAGCTTATGGGCGACCATCTGGTCCACCAACGTGCGGTCAAAGCCTTCCAGGGCAAGCAGTGGGTGGGCCAACAACGCCGGGACCGCCTCCGCAGCGGCGAAGATGTCCGAGTAGCCAAGCACGACCAGCGAACGGTGCTTCGGGCTCGTAACCAGGCGCAAGGTCGCCTCTGTGGAAAATGCGCACGTTGACTCGGTGCCCACCAAGGCGCGTGCCACGTGAAAGCCCCGCTCAGCAGACAGTTCGTCCAGGTTGTAACCGCTCACCCTCCTCGGGATGCGCGGGTAGCGCTGGCGCACCAAGGCCCCGTAGCGCCGGTCGATACCTTGCAGCCCGCTTATGACCCGGCCAAGCAGGCCTCCTCTGGCTATGGCGGTCGCCTGCTCTTGTGGGCTGAACGGCCCAACTTCTAGTTCTTCCCCGCCAGCAAGCACGAGCCTCAAAGCCTCTACGTTGTCCGATGTCTTGCCGGAGTACAGCCCGTGCGTACCGCAAGCGTTGTTGCCGATCATGCCGCCCAAAGTGCACCAGGCGTGCGTAGCTGGGTCAGGGCCGAAGGTGAGGCCATAGCGCTCCGCCGCTCTGCGCAGGTCGTCCAGGACTACCCCAGGTTCGGCCCTCGCCAGCCGCCGGTCAGGGTCTATCTCAACGACCCGGCGCATGTGCCTGGACATGTCCAAAATGACCGCCTCGTTGCACGCCTGGCCAGCCAGGCTGGTCCCTGCCCCCCGAGCCAAAAGCGGGGCGCCTGCCTCTGCCGCTGTACGAGCCGCTGCTTGGACGTCGGCGTGGTCGAGCGGGAACACCACCCCAAGGGGGACCTGGCGGTAGTTGGACGAATCGGTCGAATAAACCGCCCTCGTCAGGTCGTCGAAGCGGACCTCTCCCCTTATAGCCCGCACCAGCTCACGCTCCAACGCTGCCAGCCGGCTTTCGCTCAACCTGGCCACTTTCAAAGAGCCCGGACTAGCGCAGCCATTATCTCGCCCGCCTCGGCTGGGTTCTGCGCCACCTTCACGCCTGCAGAAGCCAAGGCCTCCATTTTGGCTCGCGCAGTGCCCGTGCTCCCGGAAATTATCGCACCAGCATGGCCCATCCGCCTGCCGGGGGGCGCCGTCACACCGGCTATGTAAGCCACGACGGGCTTGCTCACGTTGCGAGCTATGTACTCAGCAGCCTTCTCTTCGTCGCTCCCGCCGATCTCGCCGATCAGCATTACCGCTTGGGTTTCTGGGTCCGCTTCGAAAGCCTCCAAGCAGTCCACGAAGCTGGTGCCGGGCACGGGGTCGCCCCCAATGCCGACACAGGTGGTAACACCGATACCCATTTGCTTTAGCTCGTAAAGCGCCTGGTAAGTGAGCGTCCCGCTGCGGCTGACTATGCCGACCGGCCCACCCGCTAAGGCAACCTCGCCGTCAGTGATGCCGATGTTGCACTTACCGGGGCTTATTATCCCCGGGCAGTTCGGCCCGATCAGGCGGGTAGAGGGGTAGTCACGCTTGAGCAGGTTGTACACCCGCGCCTCGTCTTGAGCCGGGATGCCCTCTGTGATGCAGACGATGAGGCTCATACCGGCTGAAGCTGCCTCCACTATAGAAGCCGGAGCCGCTTTGGCTGGCACAGAGACGAAACTTGCCACCGCTCCCGTTGCCGCTCTGGCTTCGGCCGCGGTGGCAAACACCGGGATGCCCTCTACGTCCTGGCCGCCCTTGGCCGGGTTGACACCAGCCACTACTTTTGTCCCGTAATCGCGGTTACGCAGGCCATGAAAACGGGCTTGGCCACCAGTAAGGCCGTGGACGACCACCTTGGTCGACTCGTCGACAAATATGCTCATTGCCCCGCACCTGCCAGCTCTACAGCAAGCCGGGCAGCACCCATCATGTTGCCCGACACCTGGAGCATGCCTGTGCCGGCCGAGCGGAGCAGCTCCCTGCCCTCGGCTGCGTTCGTGCCGTCGAGGCGGACCACCACCGGCACTTTTATCTCAGCCTGCCGAAGGGCTGCCACTATCCCGTTAGCCACGTCCTCACCCCTTGTTATCCCACCGAAGACATTGACGAATATCGAGCGCACGCTCGGGTCGGAGCTCACCACAGACAGTGCGTTGGCCATGACCTCAGCGCTTGCCCCACCGCCGATGTCAAGGAAATTGGCCGGCTTGCCCCCAACTTGGTTGACAACGTCGCAAGTGCTCATGGCCAACCCGGCCCCATTGGCTATTATCCCCACAAAACCCGAGAGGCCCACGTACTGCAGGCCGAGCTCGCGAGCACGTCGCTCGCGCTCGTCAAGCTCCTCTGCTTGTCGGAAGCCCTCCCATTCTGGGTGACGAAAAACGGCATTATCGTCCAGGGTCACCTTGGCGTCAAGTGCCACCACACGGGCGTCTGGCGCCAAGACCAAGGGGTTGACCTCCACCAGGTCGGCATCGCCCTCGACAAAGCACTGGTAGAGCTTCACCAGCACCCTCGACGCCTCTTCGCGCGCTTGGGCATCAAGGCCAGCTCGGGCCACCAGCTGGCGAGCGTCGTCTTCGCTGAACCCCTGGACAGGGTCGATGTGCTCCCGGGCTATGGCCCCCGGGTCAACAGCTGCGACCTCCTCTATGTCCATCCCGCCCCGGGCCGAGACCATCGCCAGGTGGTCTTTGGCTCCCCTGTCCAAGGTGAAGCTGGCGTAGTACTCCCTCACGACCTCAAAGGCGCGCTCTACCCAAAGGGCGCGCACGGTGTGGCCACGGATGTCAGCGCCCAGGATGTCCGCTGCGCACTGGCGTGCCTCAGAAGGGCCACGAGCCAGCTTTACCCCGCCGGCCTTGCCACGCCCTCCCACTTTGACCTGGGCTTTTATTACGACCGGGTAGCCGGTCTGGCTTGCTTGCTCGACAGCTTCGCCGACCGAGCGAGCCACCCCTCCAGACGGGACGGGTACACCGTAGCGGGCAAGGTACTGCTTGCCCTGATATTCGAACAGGTCCACTCGCAGGCCTCCTTCTGGACCTGACTACCCTAGGTCAACCAGAGGACCAGCTGGACGAGGCGGCCGCCACGGCCCTGCTGCCAGGAGCAACGGCCCGCGCCTAAGGTCGGCGCTGCCCAGCTTGCCTGAGCTGGCCAAGCCGGCAATGCTGGTGCAATGCCAACTGCGCTGATAACGGGTATCACAGGCCAAGACGGCTCCTACCTGGCCGAGCTGCTGCTCTCCAAAGGTTATGAAGTTGTAGGCATGCACCGCCGGTCGAGCACGGTCACCTTTGAACGCATAGCTCACCTGGTCGACAAGATCACCCTTGTTGCAGCCGACTTGTTAGACGAGGCCTCTTTGGTCCGTGTGCTGAGAGAGCACAGGCCTTCCGAGGTGTACAACCTGGCAGCGCAGTCGTTTGTCATGACGTCGTTCGCCCAGCCAGTCCTGACCGGGGAAGTCACCGGGCTCGGCGTCATACGGCTGCTGGACGCGATATTGATGGTTGACCCGTCTATCCGCTTCTACCAGGCAAGCACCTCGGAGATGTTCGGCAAGGTAGCTGAAAGCCCCCAAAATGAGCGCACGCCGTTCCACCCTCGCAGCCCTTACGGGGTGGCCAAGGTGTACGGCCACTGGGCCACGGTCAACTACAGGGAAAGCTACGACATGTACACCAGCTCGGGCATACTGTTCAACCACGAAAGCCCGCGCAGAGGCCTTGAATTTGTCACCCGTAAAGTTACGAACGCAGTGGCCCGGATCAAGTTAGGCTTGGCTGACCACGTAGACCTCGGCAACCTGGACTCCCGGCGTGACTGGGGCTATGCGCCTGACTATGTACGGGCCATGTGGATGATGTTGCAACAGGACAAGCCCGACGACTACGTGGTGGCAACCGGCGAGACCCACTCCGTGCGGGAGTTCTGCGAGCTAGCGTTCGGTCACGCCGGCCTTGACTGGGAAAAGTACGTCCGCGTTGACCAGCGTCATTTCCGCCCGGCTGAAGTCGACCTCTTGATGGGCGACCCCTCCCATGCTCACAACGCCCTGGGGTGGAAACCCGAAGTCAGCTTCGAGGAGCTGGTGCGCCTCATGGTCGACGCTGACGTACAAGCCCTCGCTGACGCTCAGCGGTGAAGCGCTAGGGCCACCGCTGGTGCCGGCCACCTCTCGACGTCCGGGCTACGCGCCTGGCTGAAACCCTCCGCCTGACCGAAGGCGTAAACCACGCCTGAGCGGGACAGCATGTAGTAGCCCACAGCCCCGTAAGCTGCCACGGCCGCAGCGACCTGCTCATTTGGCAAAGAGCCCACGCAGACGGCGTCACCGAAGCTGAGGACGCCCCCGTTTTTTGTGACCAAGAGGTAGCCGCGCCCGTCGTTGCTCGGGACCAGGCCAATGACCGCTTGGCTTAGCTGCACGGGCCCAGTAGGTGCGTAGGTACGAGCATCACCGTAGGCGAGCACCGCTCCGTTCGAGGCGGTCAACCAGTAACCGCCTCCGTCTGGCGTCGCAGTGATCGACACGACCGGGCTTTTCAGGTGAAGGCGCCCAAAAGGCCCGTAAAAGCGTGCGTCCCCATAAGCAAGCACCGTCCCGTCCTTGGAGACGAGCCAGTAGCCTTGCCCGTCGGGCGTAGCCGCCATAGAGACTACCGGCTGGCGGAGGTGCAGTTTGCTGGCAGAACCGTACCAGCTGGCGTCCCCGAAAGCGAGGACGCCCCCGCCGCTGCCTGCCAACCAATAGCCCCCTCCGTCGGGCGTGGCCGCCATGGCTGTCACTTGCCCAGCCAGCACTGTGCCAGCTGCGTTGCCAAAGAACTCAGCCTTGCCGAAGGCGCGCACGTCCCCTTGAGCGTCGACGACCCAATAGCCGTTGTCGGCCGGGGCGCCAGGCGACGGACTGGACGTGGGTGCCCCTGGCCCCGCACTTGGGCCCGGGACCGTGGTAGCAGGCACGCTGGGGGTGGACGTAGGGGGCGCTATTTGCAGCGCATTTGCCTCGAACCAGTTGCTCGGGAGCCCAAGGGCGGCAGCAAACTCGCTCCCGCTCAGGCTCACAGATCCTTGCGTCCCTGCTACTGTCAGCTCCTCGACCCTGCCTCCAAGCGCACCGAGCCCGTTGCGCTGGCGCACCTGCAGGCCCTCTACGGCACCAACGCTGGGGAAAAGCGACTTTAGCCGAGCCGACGTCACGGCAACGTCCCAGGTGTGGAAGGGGTTAGTGGCCACCGAGTCACCGAGGTCTGGCACTGGCGGGAAATCACCGCCAGCGGTGTAACCGCCAGTTGAGGCGGAGTACTCCGCCAATGCGATGCTGCCTGCGGGCCCACAAGCCGAGCCAGCAACGCAGTAGAGGACCTCACCAGCTGTGGCCGCCACGGCCGAGTCGGCCGTTTGGCCGTACTGGTCGGGCCAGCCCTTGTAGGCCTGGCAGGACCCAGTGTCGCATATGGCCTCTGGGGAGCCCGGAGAACCACCGCCTGCCAGGATGGCCATAACATAGCTCCTGGCCGCTACTGCCTGTGCCTCCAAAGCTGCCTCCCCGCCTGTGCTGGCCCACGAGACGGGCGCCTCGGCGGCCACCACCCCGTCGACGTAGTCTTCGAGAGGCACGACGTTGTAAGTCTGCCCGTCCTGCTCTGAGACCAAGGACCCCTGGTAGGTGCGCGCCCCGATGCCAGGGATGCACGCCTGGAGCAACGAGCCGACCTCGGGTGCTTGGGAGCTGGCGGCAGCCATAGCATCGGCGATCGTCACTGGGCCCGTCGCGACCGCTAATTGCTTCCAAGGCCCGGCGCACCCAGGGCCGGAGAGGACAACTTCGTCCCCGCCCGCCCTGTCCACCTCGAAGGCAACTGCGCGCTCTGGCGGTGCGCCGTCCCAGGTCGCGACCAGGCTGCTGCCTGCGACCGCTTGGGCGATCGTATTGTGGCCGTCCAGTTCGGCCAGGTGGACGGCGACTGCGGGTTCAGGAGAAGCCAGCTCCCCGAGGCGGGCACCCCCGTAGTAATGAGCCAGGATCTCCTGGTAGCTCCAGCCGTACACGCTCGCATAACCGTAAGCTCCCCACTGCCCCATGCCCCTACCGTGGCCAAACCCGTAGCCGGACAGCTCGAAACCGGCCGGCCCCAAGCCCTGCGCCCCAGCCTTAGCCGTGCTTGGCCAGTACGGCGCGCTGGGCACCAGGGCACCGGCCAGCGCAGCAAGCACCGCGAGCACGTGGCCCAAAGCTAAATGACGTCGCGCGAACCCTTGGCGGCTTGCAGCTTGTCGTCCCAATTGCTCTCCCGAGCTCAGGTGGACCTCGGTGTCCCCACGTGGCTGTGCACAGATAGGTCGGCACGCGCGAGGGAAGAGTTGAGCGCACCGACGGGCGGGGGGCCTGTTTTAGGAAGCGATGGCCACGATACGCGCCGATGGAGGCACCGGTGTCACCGTCGCTTCGTCCGGCGCAGCCCCGAAGGCAAAGACCTGGCCGCTTGAAGTGGCCAGCCAGTAGCCGAGCCCGTTCGGGCTCGGTGCCATGCCGACAACGGGGTACTTCAGCTTCTCGTAACCCATCGACCCGTAGAAAGTGGCGTCCCCGAAGGCGAACACCCCGCCGTCGCTGGCTACCAACCAGTACCCCTTGCCGTCCGGCGTGGCCGCCATCCCCACGATGGGCCGGTGCAGCACGAGCTTCGCAGCGGACCCGTAATAGCGTGCGTCCCCGAAGGCGAACACCCCGCCGTCGCTGGCCACCAACCAGTACCCCTTGCCGTCCGGCGTGGCCGCCATCCCCACGATGGGCCGAGCCGCACGCGCCCTGGTCAACGAGCCGTAACTACGGGCGTCCCCGAAGGCAAAAATGGCGCCGTCGCGCGTCGCAAGCCAGTACCCGCGCCCGCTTGGCGCCGGCGCCATGGCAACGACCGGCTCCCTTGGGCGTCCGGTAGCGGTCGGGCCCAAGAAGGGCGCCTTGCCAAACGCGAACACGTCCCCGCCAGAAGTTGCCAGCCAGTAACCAAGCCCGCTCGGAGCTTCGGCAGCCGCGACAACTGGCTGGTGAGCCCTCCGGCTGCCCATTGGCCCCTGAGCGCTGGCCGGCCCAGTGCTGTACACGTCGCCGTTTGCGCTAGCCATCAAATAGCCGTCCAGCGCCTCCGGCACGCGGTGAGCTGCCGCCGCCTCTACCGCAGCCCCCACGTTCAGGAACCCCCCGTTGATGGGCGAGCTGCCCAGTGCCAGCGGTGACGCGCTCACCTGGAGCAAAGTCGCCACCTGAGGCCCAGAAATTGCAGGGTCGGCCGCAATGACCAAGGCCGCGGCCGCAGCTACGTGCGGCGCAGCGAACGATGTACCACTTTCGACCGCGTAGTTGCCGTCGTACCAGGTGGAAAGGATGTTGACTCCTGGCGCGGCAATGTTGGCGGCGTTGCCGTACTCCGAGAAGTCGAGGTAGGGGCCGCCATTGGCGGGGTCCACAGATCCCTGGTCAGTAGAAGCGGCCACGGACAGCACCCCGGGGTAGGAAGCAGGGTAGACAGGCTCGCTGGAGCCATAGTTGCCTGCTGCCGCCACCACTACGACTCCCCGCGACAGTGCGTACTCCACAGCCCGCTGCTCGTCAACGTCGGGACCGCAGTCGCTCGGGCTAGTACTGCAAGGTTCGTTGGAAAACGACATGTTGATCACCCGCGCCCCGGCGTTCACAGCGTCGTAGATACCGGTCGCGACGTCCATGGTGTTGCCGTCACCCTCATCGTCGAGCACTTTGATGGAAAGCACCTTGGTGTCCCAACCGAGGCCCGCCATCCCGATGCCGTCGTTGGTCGCGGCGGCTATGATCCCCGCCACAGCGGTCCCATGATGGTAGTTGTCGTTGGGGGAGGCGCAAAGGGGGTCGTCGGCACGGCAGACGTCAGGGCCGATGACTACTTTGCCCACCAGCTGTGGGTGAGCGGCGTCCACCCCGGAGTCAAGCACAGCGACCAGTACGTTTGGGCTGCCTGTAGTGATGCTCCATGCTTCGGGGGCATTTATGTTCCACAGGTCGGTTTGGCCGTTTGGGTGGACGATGGTGGCCCCGGGCCCGGCCGAAGGGTTTTCGACAATGACCGGGCTGGTCGGGCCGCATGTCGAGTCGTAACAGGGGTTGTTGGGCACCAAGGCCGCGTGGACGGCCTGCACCGGCGATACGTAGTTGACCCCTCGCTCAGCGCTCAGTTGGGCCTCGACGGCAGCCGCTTCTTCGGCCGGCAAGTCCATGGACCAGCGGTGCCCCGGCAGGAGCTGCGGCGTGCCGCCCGGTAGGTCTTCAAGCACAGAAGCAGGGTGGGCCTCTTCCCGCGAGCTCAGTTGCACGACCAACTGCTCGCTGACGACCTTGTAGGCAGTCGCCCCTTTCGGGGCAGGCGAAGCGAACAAGACCACAGCGCCGAGCGCCAGCATGGTTGACACTGGTACCAACCGGGCTCGTCTGCGCCGGGACCAAGCTCGCTGGTGCGCCCCCCGGTGCTCGCGCCACGCCACCGTCTCTTGGCTCCTGGGCAACTTGTCGCGCCACCTGCCGCCCGCCGGCAACCGGCTCTCGACCTCGCAGCCCACCAGCTTGCTCCGCTTAGCGCCCCAGAACCGCGCGACTTCGGCTGCGCGCACGCCCGGCCGCGCGTGAGACGTCGGACTTCAACCTCGCTAGTGCCCGACGGGCCAAGGAGCCTGCGGGCACCTCCGCCACAACCACGTCGTCGTGCGCACCCGGCTCGAAGAGGCCCGGCCCGCTTACGGGTGGGTAAGGCTCGACTGGGTCAATGCTAATAAGAGCCCGGCGTACCCCATAATTCCTCACGAGCCTGTCAGCACCGGCCTCGTCAGCCACGCTCCAATGGTCAACACTACGCGCCAGCAACCAAAGCGACGCTTTAGTGACCCCCAAGTCGCCCGTCACGACTACCGTGACATCGTCAAAGCGCCGCATGGCCAGGGCCAAGGCAGCGGCGGTGGCCAGTTGGGCAGCTGGCTCGGGATCAGAAAAGGGCACTCCCGGTTGCAAACAGATCACCAGCTGGGGTGGGCACCCCAGGTGGCGGCGGGCTTGTTCCAGACGTCTACCAGCGAGCACGCCCACGATCGGTACAGACAGGGGCGCTGCACCTGTCCGGTAGCCGACCATGCGGACTTCGCACCCTCGGTCCCAGCCACGGTTGACCGCGCCGAGCGTCGCAGCAGTCGCCGGGCCCGGGACAGGAGGGTAGCTCCCCACCACCATCAGCTCACAACTTGGCACCGGGGGGAACCTATCACGACAACGTGCAACCTCTTGGCAATACCTGGCAAAGACCGCGGCTTACCCGCAGCGAAGTGCTCTTTGCTTGCGAACGAGGCCACTGTCGGCACCAACTTAGCGAGGGCTCCGAGCGGGCCTGCCCCATGAAAGCCAGGTAGGCTAGCGCCCCGTGACGCAATTGAGAGCACGCGCGCGGGCAGCCGTCGACAGGCTGGCGATGCATTACGTAGACCTCGTTCGAGAAGAAGTTCAAGTGGCTCAAGAAGTAGCCACTTCGGCGAGGGACGAGGCACGGGCAGCCAAGGAGCTGGCCCGGGCTGCCAAGGACGAGGCCGGGGCTGCCAAGGACGAGGCCGGGGCGGCCAAGGAACTGGCCGGGGCGGCCAAGGAACTGGCCGGGGCAGCGAGGGACGAGGCTCGGGCAGCCAAGGAAGAGGGCAGGGTTTTCAACGAAGCTGCCACTGCCTCCAGGCAAGAGGTCCGCTCAGCGAGGGACGAGGCCCGGGCGGCCAAGGAGCTAGCTCGGGCAGCCAAGGAAGAGGCCACGACAGCCAAGGAGCTAGCTCGGGCGGCGAGGGACGAGGCTCGGGCAGCCAAGGAAGAGGGCAGGGTTTTCAACGAAGCTGCCACTGCCTCCAGGCAAGAGGTCCGCTCAGCAGCAGACGAGGCTCGGGCGGCAAAGGAAGAGGGCCGGGCCTTCAACGAGGAGGCTCGCAACGAACGGGCCAAGACGCAACGCGAGCTAGAAGCGCTGCGATCGCAGACCGAGTCGCAGATAAGTTCTGTACGCTCCGACCTAGTCGAGCTGACCAGGATGCTGCGCATGCAAGGCGACGCTGACGACGAGGTGGCAGAGACCCTCGGCCGGGCTCTTGCCAGGCTTTCGGCTGAGGTCGAGGCTTTGGCCAGCGCAGTGGAGGCCCTCGAGGCCGGCCCCGAGAGCCGACAGGGAGCCCCGGCAGGAGACAGCACCGGAGCAAGACGCCAGGGGGCACCTGCAAGAGCATGAAGCAGCCTCAGGCAAACGGGGTGCTGGTCGACCTCGTAGCCGCTCAAAGCCCTAGCTACCGGGGCAGAGGGATAGCCCGCTACGGCACAGAGCTCGCGCGCTCAATGGTCAGGCGGCACCCTCAATTGGTAAGCGGCATTGTCGTGCACCCTGAGCTCGGAACGCCGGACGGGCTAGAGGACCTGTCAGAGTGGCTGACGACCGAGCCGGACTGGGGTTCCGCCTCCGTGCTCCACCTGAGCTCGGTCTTCGAGCCCGAGGTACCAGTTCGGACTTTCTGGCCCCGTGCAGCGTCCGAGCGGCGACAGTGGTTGGCAGTGACCGTCTATGACCTGATACCTGACATTTTCCCCGACTGGTACCTACAGGACCCGGGTCTGCGCCGACGGTGGCGCTGCGGGCGCGAAGTGGTGAGAGCAGCCGATGCTGTGGTGGTGTTATCGGAGGCGGCGAAGCGTGACACCGTAGAAATGCTCGGGGTCCCTCCCGAACGTGTCAGCGTGATCGGGAGCGGCACCTCTGGCGTGTTCCGCCCCCCCGAGTCGCGTCTAGCGGCTCTGGCTACCGCCCGCCGGAGGGTGGAGGGGCTGGAGGCCGGCTTCATCGTTTACAACGGGGCTTTTGACCCCAGGAAGAACGTGGACCGGCTCCTGGAAGCTTACGCTCGCCTGCCACGCCAGCTAATAAGCAAGCACCAGCTGGTGATCTTTTGCGAAGTCGCGCCTCTCACGCGCAACCACTACATGGTCATGGCGGAGCGCCTGGGGGTAAAGGGGCGGCTCCTCCTGCCCGGCTACGTACCAGAGGACGTTATGGTGGCGCTCTTCCAATCGGCCGCACTGGCTGTTTTCCCTTCCTTGTACGAGGGCTACGGCCTTCCTGTCGTCGACTCGTTGGCCTGCGGCACGCCGACGATCGCGGGCGACAACTCCTCACTGCGAGAGCTGCTCCCAGCGAGCGCCCGTTTTGACGCGTCAGACCCAGGCGCCATAGCTGACGCTATGGAACGGGCCCTGGTCGACGGAGGCTACAGGGACTACCTCGTGAGCCTCACCAAAAAGCCTCCCCCGTCATGGGACAGCGTGGCTGACAAACTGGCTGCGGTTTACTCCGAGCTGCTCGGGCGTTCACGGCGCTACCGCCCAGGTTGGCCTCGCCGTCCTCGCTTGGCGCTCTTGGGCGCACCACAAGAGCTCCTGGTTGCATGCGAGCAAAGCGCGACAGTCGACCCGTTATCGTTACAAGCACCGCTACGACGTTTGGACGCCTGGCGGGGAGGCTACGACGCGGTTGTAGCCTGGTTGGAAGGGCAAGGCACCCGGAGCTTTGAGATCCTGGAGCCCCTGGCGGCCAACTGGCCGGGCCGTGTGGTCGCCTTGGTCGACCAGCCAACGGCCGACGGCGACGGGCCTGCCATTTCCAATAAACCTGCCATTTCCAATAAAGCGGTCACGTTCCTCCCAGTGAACGGGGACTGGCACGAAATGGCGCAGAGCATTATCAGCGCGCTCCAGTGAGGACAAGCGCAGTAGTTGTCTCGTACAAGCCTGGGTCGTGGCTGGCCCCGTGCCTCGCATCACTGGCTGGCCAAGCCGACCAGGTCGTCCTCGTTGACAACGGCTCACAGGGTGCTGAAGCTTCCCGTGCCGGGCGCGAGGCCGGGGCGACCGTTGTGCGCTCGCCCCAAAACCGTGGATTTGCCTGTGGGGCCAACGTGGGAGTGGCCAGAGCCACCGGGGACGTCATCGGCCTGCTGAACGACGACGCCGAGGCTGGGCCCAACTGGTTGGCAGCTTCGGCCAAAGCTCTTGAAGACTCGAGCGTAGCAGCAGTCGGGCCAAAGATCCTGCTGGCAGGCTGGTACCGAGAGGTCGTCCTCCCCGACGAGGAGTGGCACGCTCCCGGCGACGCACGACCACTTGGGCGCCAGGTACGCTCGGTCAGGGTCGACGGCACCGAGGTGCTGGCTGCTGCCGTCGGCCAGGGCCTTCACCGCACCGAGCGCGATGGCAAAGACGTGTGGCGCTGGACTGCCGGTCGTAAGCCCTGGTACGTGCCCCTGCCGGACGGCTTCGAGCCTGAGGCAACGGTGCTCGTAGACGGCCAGCCAGCGCCGCCCGGGCCGGCGGTGCGCGTCGTCAACAGCGCCGGAGCGTACCTAGACACCCGGGGCTACGCCGGTGACATCGGTGAAGCCGCACCAGACGACGGGCGCTTCGACCACCCAGCCGAAACGTTTGCGCTCTCTGGGGCTGCCTTTGTGTTCCGGGCTGAGACGTGGCACCGCGTGGGGCCATTTGCCGGGTACTACTTCGCCTACTACGAAGACATCGACTGGTGCTGGCGAGCCAGGCTGGCTGGCCTGCGCCTCGTGTACGACCCCGCTGCCACCGTGGAGCACCGCCGCTCGGCCAGTTCGGGGGGCGAGCACGACCCCCGGGTCCGTGTGACCGCTGAGCGCAACAGGACGCTGACCATGGTCCGCAACGGCCCGCGCCAACGTGTCGTCGCCGCTCTAACCGAGCGAGCTAAAGGCGGGCCAGACGGTGGCGTGCGCCGTCGCACGGCCCTGGCCTTGCCCCGGGCCCTTTTTGAGCGCGAGCTCCTGCGGCGCCATTGGGCCCTCAGCCCGCAAGAAGTCTGGTCAGCTTGGGCGGGCCGCCATAGCTATCAGCCAGAGGGGCAGGCGAACGCCTAGGCGCCTGCCACCAACCTGGCCAGGTCAGACTCGACCCGGTCGAGGACCTGAGGCCACTGGTAGTTGCCCAGCACGTAAGCCCGTCCCCGTTCCCCCATGGCTGCTGCTTCTTCAGGGTGAGCCGTGAACCGCTCCAGGCAAGCGGCCAGCTCAGGGCCATCGGAGAAAGCCAGGCCGCCCTTGGACCTAGAGCAGTGCCACTCAAGCACTGTGCTCCCCCTGCGGACCAAAACGGGTGTACGAGCCAACCATGCTTCCATCACCGTGCGCGAGTAGCTCTCCATCAAGCTCGGCTGCACGTAGGCAAGCGCTGCAGCCAACGCGTTGTCACGCTGCTCGTTGCTCAGCACGCCCACGTCCACCACGCGATGGCGCAGGTAATGAGGCACGTCTGCCGAGCCCGGCCCAGCGCTTACGAGCTTCACAGGCGTCCCCGCGTCTGCGAGCACTTCCAGCAACCAGGGCCAACCCTTGTCAGTCTCACGCCGGTTCAAGTACAAAAGGAACGGCTCGTGTATGCCGTAAGCCGCACGGAAAGATTCTGGGTCGTGCTTAGCTGGCACGTCCATCCCAGCACCGATGACGCTGTGGTGCTCGGACACGGGGCCCAGCCGGTGAGCCAGTTCGTGCTCGGGTTCGGAGAGGAACCACACCGAGGCAGGCAGCGCCAAGACGTGGCGCATCACTTCTAGGTGAGCGTAGACCTCGTCGTGCAAACATGGCATGACGATGGCACGGTCAGCCACCGCGGGCATGCAGACCGTCGTAGTCCAAAAAAGGTAAGGGGCGAAAATGACTGCTCGGAAGCGCGCCCGCTCGCGGTACAGCGCTTCGAACAGCCCGGGCGTGCGGAACAACGCGTTCAGCCATGTGACCTGGTCATCGAGCGAGGGGGTTTCGCCCCCGTATATACGGCCGTGGACCCAGTGCTCCTTGCTGCCAGAGCTCGCCAGCACGTTCTCAAAACGCCGCACCAAGATCCCGTCTTCCATCTTCTCGCCGGGGGGTAGCTCGTTGGCCCAGGTGTAGGGGTTGGTAGCGCATGTCGTGAGGACCTCAACGTCCCAACCTCGTCCCAGCAAGCCGAGCGCCATCTCGCGCACGACGAACTCGGCACCTCCCAGGATTTCTCGGCCAAAGCGCGGGCTCACGAAAACGAGCGCCCCTTTGCCCCTTGCTCTACGGCCCGAACTTCGTGCACCCCTTGGACGGCTCGGGACCTTTTCTGGGGCACCGTTGCTTGGCACTTTCAAGACCATCGCTGGCCCTGCCTGGCCCATGCTGAGCATTTGGTCACGCCCGGTAGCATAACCAGCGGTGCCCGCTTCCCGCTTCGGCCGCAGCTCAACAGCCCAACTTTTGACTAGGTTGAGGGGGCACGGGGCCCTCACAGGCCAGGCCGCCCTGGGCCCTGACGTGGCTGCCACCGAGGCCGACGTGGCCGCCTGCTACAGGCTCCTCCTCGGGCGCCCCGCCGACCCTGAGGGCCTAGCCCATTACCGCCAGCGCCTAGCTTCGGGAGCAACGCTGGCCCAGGTGGTCAACGAGTTCCTGGGCTCGGTCGAGTTCTCTCGCCGCCACCCTGACCTATATAGGGCCGGCAGCACCGCTCAGCTGGTGAGCACCTCGGAGAGCTTCCATATTTACGTAGACCCAACTGACTACGCGGTCGGCCACACGATCGCCAGGAGCGGTCTTTACGAACCTGACGTGACCGCCGTCCTGCGCCGCGACCTGGGGCCGGGCAGCACCTTTGTGGACATTGGGGCCAACGTCGGCTGGTTCAGCCTTCTCGGGGCCTCTCTGGTCGGGCCGGGCGGCCGTGTCGTCGCCGTTGAGCCGAACCCCTCCAACGTTGCCCTTCTCACAAAGAGCGCCGAGGAGAACGGGTTTGCCAACCTCGACGTGCTCAACATGGCCCTTTCGGACCGCTCGAGCGCTGTCGCCCTGGAGACAGACGGGAGCAACGGGCGCATCGTGCCAATTGAAGGTCCCCCGCGAAGCCCGGTGCGGGCCAGTTGGGTAGTGGCCGCCCAACCCCTCGACGAAGCGCTCGCCACAATGGCGCTCAGCCGGGTAGACATGGTCAAGCTGGACGTTGAGGGTGCTGAGCCGCTCGTGCTGCGGGGCGCGGCGTCCACCCTGGCGCGTTACCGGCCGGTCATAATAACCGAGTTCTTCCCACGAGCGCTCGATGCCTCCCCTTGGGGAGACGCTCAGGGTTACTTGGGCATGTTGCGCAAGCTCGGGTACCGACTTTTCGTCATCGGGGCAAGCGAGGACCCTGCTCACCACGACGCCAGCGATGACGCGATCATGTCGCTGGCCGACCGACCTGGCTGCGACCAGCTCAACCTGCTCGCCGTCCCAGGCACTTGACGCAGCGACGACCGGGGCCGCTCACGTGGCTAGGGCAGGGTCCTCGCTCTTCAGTACGTACACGAGCTGCTCGGTGGTCATGGCACCGGGGTGGCGCACCAAGACGGTACCGGCGGGGCCCACGATCACCGTAAAAGGCAAGCCCGGGGCCCGGTAGCTGCCGGCAAGCGACCCTTGGGCGTCAGATACGAGCGGGTAGGTTGCTCCTTCCTGCTTGGCAAATGCCGCCGCAGATAGGCGCTGGCCTGACACGTCAACGCCGACAAATGCCACCGTTTTGCCTAGCTCACGGTAAGCCTGCTCTATTTGGGGCATCTCCTGAGCGCACATCGTGCAAGTACTTGCCCAAAAATTGAGGACCACGTACCTGCCCTTTAGGGCGGACGAGGTCACCTGGCGCCGCGGATCTGTGAGAAGTGGCAGGCGGAACGACGGAGCCGGCGCACCAACGGTGGCGTTTTGCTGGGTCGGCATGGGCACAACTGGGCCACCGACGGCTGAGCGCTGTGCGGCGGGGAGGAGGTCGACCGCCATTTGGGCCATAGCGTGGGCGTACAACGACGTGCTGGCAGCATTGTCACCGAAGTCACCGATAGCAGCCACACGACCGGACGGGGACACGAAAAACAACTGCGTGCCATGGACCACCGTACGGTCCTTGTAGTCTAACCCCACATATATGCCATAACGCCGCCAAACTGCTTTCAAGGCGCCTACAGGCCCGGTGGTGAACACCCAGTTGCGGACTTCACCAAGCCCATGTTGGTCCGACCACTGCCGTACGTAACGGACCTGGGGGTAAAAAGGGTTCACGTTCACCGACAAAAAGACAACCCGCTTTGCAGCAGCACCCAAGTCCTGGTCGGCGGCCACGATGTCTTGTGCCAACAGGGTGCAAAGGTCGCGGCACTGGTCGTCATTGAACGACAAGACGACCGGCCGGCCCCTCCACTGCCCGAGCGAGACCCTGCGGCTGTACTGGTCAGTGAGGCTGAAACCTGGTGCCACGTACTGGTCGCCTGGGTCCAAGACGTCCAGCTGAAGGATGTTGGCAGCGGCAACGTTTATGCCAGGAGCCACGTCCTGGCTACCAGGCCCCGTCTGGGCGCCCACGAAAAGGACCATGGCCAAAAGGGCCGAGCCAAGCACACCCGCGGCAGCGAACAGGGCTGCTCTGCGGCGCTGTAGCCCTGCCTCGCGTGCAGCTGGCGCAATGACCTCGCCTTCCCGGTCGCCCGGGTCATCAACCGGCCAGGCAGGCGCCACCGTAACTTCACCGAGCGCGTCAGCCATCCGAGGTGCTCCTCCTTCCTCTCGTTTGGGGCTTGCCAGCCGCCACAGCCCTACGGGCCACCGGGCCCCGTTCAGTGCCGGCTGGGCGCTGAGCGGTACCCCGCGCTGGACGGGCGAGCGCGAGGACCACTAGGGCAGCGGCAACGACTGCACCTAGCACGGCCCCGATGAGCCGGGGCGACGTGGCCAGCCAATTGCTAAGGGCCGACTGGGCTTGCTCCACTACCCGGACAGGAGCCGGCACGGCCGAAGGAGCCGTTAGGTCGCTCACCCAGTAGAGGACCAAATAGGCACCTACCAGCACCAGCACGGCTCCAGCTGCTCGCGGCACAAAACGAGCAAACGGCATAGCACGACGCAGCGCAGAAGCGCCGGCATTGGCGACTAGCAGGCTGGCGACCATCAGCAAAAGGCCCATGCCGAGCGCGTACGCGATAAATGTGCCCACTCCGGCGACAAAACCGAGCCGGGTGAAGGCTCCCGCCACCCCAGCAAGGAACAAAGGCAGGGCGCAAG
>JBMFUG010000009.1:37151-48469 GCA_049966695.1 Acidimicrobiales bacterium
GCAAGACAGCGAAGCGACCGCATAAGCGGCACCAAAGCCCACCATGGCGGCCGCTCGGCGCGCTGAGCCAACCTGGTCGCGCTGCGGCACCCGAAAACCGGGAGCACGAAGGCGGACGTGAGGTTCTCTCCCGGCCAAGACCAGCACGCCAAAGGCCGCCAGCGCCGCCCCAAGCACGACCATTGCCCACGGGGCCCAGCTGATCACCACGCCAGCACCACTTTCCGCCGCCACGCCCACGACCCCGAACACCATCACGAAACCGGCGCTCACGCTGGCCCCAGCCACCAGGCCCCGCACGGTCTGTTTGATATGCCCTGTGCCTGTGCCCTCACCGGCGAACATGGCCAGGTAAGCGGGCAACAACGGGAACCCACAGGGGTTGACCGCGGCCACCAGGCCAAGTGTGAAGGCGTACAAAAGCGGCCCCACGCCCACTTGGCCGGCGGTCGCCACCGCCATCGGCATACTGTCAGCGAACATACTAAGGTGTACCTGCACGGACGGCTCCGCGCCTACACTAACCCCTCTTTGGGCTACCCCGCCAACGGCTTGAGGTATACCTTAGGCAAAAAGCTTAGACAGGCGCTCCATCCCCTCGGCCAGGGCGTCATCAGCCAAGGCGTAAGAAAAGCGCCCACAGCCAGGCGCCCCGAACGCCTCACCGGGCACGAAAGCCACCTTGGCCTGCTCCAAGACGAGCTCCGCAAGCTCCAGGGTGGTCTGGGCAGCCCTGCCGCTCCTGCCCAGAGGCCGCCCCAAGACGCCAGCGAAACTGGGAAAGGCGTAAAAGGCCCCCTCCGGTTCGGGGCACACCACGCCCGGCAGGGCGGACAGCGCTGAAACTATGGCCCGGCGCCTACGGTCGTAGACAGCGCGCATACGCTCCACATCGTCGAGCGGGCCGCTCACCGCTGCCAGTGCCGCCCACTGGGCGACGTTGCAGACGTTCGAAACTGAGTGGCTCTGGAGGTTGGCCGCTGCCTTCACTATGTCAGCCGGCCCGATCAGCCAGCCAACTCGCCAACCGGTCATGGCGTAGGTCTTGGCCACCCCGTTAACCACGACGCAGCGCTCGGCCAGCTCTGGTACGGCCACAGACATAGAGGTCATCCGAGCCGAGCCGTACACGAGGTGCTCGTAGATCTCGTCAGTCAATACCCACAGGCCACGCTCGTTGGCCCAGGTGCCGATAGCCCGCACTTCGTCCTCGGTGTACACGGCTCCCGTCGGGTTGGAGGGCGACACGAAGAGCAATACCTTCGTCCTCGGCGTGAGAGCCTTCTCAAGCTGGTCAATGCTCACCTTGTAGCCGCTCTCAGGCGTAGTTGCCACCTCCACCGGCGTACCGCCTGCCAGACGGACCGATTCGGGGTAGGTCGTCCAGTACGGGGCGGGCAGCAGCACCTCGTCACCCGGGTCGACCAGGGTGGCGAAAGCTTCTTCTATTGCCTGCTTGCCGCCGTTAGTAACTAGCACCTGGCTGGCCTTCACGCTGAAGCCCGTGTCGCGAGCGGTCTTGGCCGCGATCGCCTCTCGCAGCTCAGGCAGGCCGGCTGTGGGGGTGTAATGGTGGTTGCGGGGATCCCTGCAGGCAGCCACGGCTGCCTCGACGATGTGCCCCGGGGTAGGGAAGTCGGGTTCACCCGCCCCAAACCCGATCACGTCCTCACCCGCCGCCTGCAGGGCTTTTGCCTTGGCGTCGATGGCGAGGGTGGCAGACTCCGTGACGCTTGCGATCCTTGCCGAAACCCGTTTGGTGGGTGCCATGGGGCCAATCGTCGCGCAGTCTTGGCCCCGGCCACCAGCTCACCTGCAGCTAGGCAATAGGGCCCTTGTGCTCTTTGTAGGCCCACTATCCTCAAGGGATCGCGCCTGTTGCACATCGTAGGAGCTGGGCCAGGACGGCCTTGGCCGTGACAGCCTTGCTTGGCGCGTCCTTTTTGTTGCCAGCAGCCGCACTAGCGAGCGCTCCCCCGACCACCCAAGCCAACCGCTTGCGCAGCAGCTCGCCCGGACCAGCCTTGGGGAGCAACTCGGCGCCTCCGCAAGCCACGGCGCCGCCGCCAACGGCCCCACCAGCCAGGGCCCCGATCCCTGAGGCAAAATCCTACGTACTGGTGGACGTCAATACCGGCAACGTGCTGGCTGGTTACAACGAGCGCTTGCGCCTCCCCCCCGCCAGCCTCACCAAGGTGCTCACCGCGCTCATTGCCGTGACCTACCTGCCTCCCGGTGCCACCGTGACCGCCACTAAGACGTCGGAGGCCGTCTACCCCAACCGGGTCGGCATGGAGGTGGGCAAACCATGGCCGCTTGAAGAAGTGCTCCACGCTCTCCTGATCATGTCGGCCAACGACGCTGCTTACGCGATTGCCGAGCGCATCTCCGGGGACCTAAGCGCCTTTGGAGAGGTCATGGACCGAGCCGCCGCCCAGATCGGGATGTCTGACCACCCGGTGTTCCATGACCCAGCTGGCTTAGACGGCTCCGAGGGAGTAGACGGGGGCAACCTGGTGAGCGCCCGTGACCTGGCCATCGCCGGCCGCGACCTGCTCTCTGTACCCGAGCTGGCTCGCATAGTCGACAAAGACTCCTACTATTTCGTCGACCCTGACGGAGAGGGGCACTGGCTAGCGAGCACCAATAACGCCTTTTTGGTCAGTTACCCGGGCGCCATCGGCATCAAGACGGGCTTCACCGACGCCGCCGGCACTTGTGTCATGGCCGCCGCCCGAAGGGACGGGCGCACGATGATGGCCGTCGTCATGAACGGCTACAACCCCACCCAGAGCGCGATCGACCTGCTGGACCAGGGGTTTGCAACCCCGGCAGGCTCAGAGCCGACCTCTGACCGCTTGCCTCCCGTCGCCCTCCCCCACCCGCCAAGTCCGCCCCGGTCTGCGGCCAGGCGCAGCAACAAAAGGGCCCTGGGGGGCACGCCGACCCAAAACAGTCGTTCAAAGGGCTTTTCACCCTCGCGGCACCACCAGGTGGCCCAGGGCGGCTTTCGACAAGTCGTCACGTCCTGGCCCGGCGCCTTGCTCTTGCTTGCTAGTGCCCTGGGCGGCGCGTACGCGCTTGTCGAAGGGTCAAGGGTGCGCGCCCTGCACCGGCGGGTGCCCGTCCCGAGCCCTCACCGGTAACCGGGCGATCTGCCGCACAAGCAAGATGGCCGAGCGAGAGCAGCCGTGGCGGCGCCCACCCGCTCCTCACTGCAAGACAAGGCGCAACGCCCCGGGGGCACCGTCTGGGACAACGGGGTCGCGAGGAGCCACGGGCGCAACTCGCTCATAGGGAGAACCAAGAGGGGGCCGCGGGTCTTGTTCGCCTCGGTTCGGCCAGTACGCCATCGCCCGTTCGGCCATAGCGGCGATGGTGAGAGCGGGGTTGGCACCGGGGTTGGCCGGCACGGCCGAGCCGTCAACTATGTGCAGCCCGGGGTAGCCGAAGGCTCGGTGCCAGGGGTCGACGACGCCGTCGTCGGCTGAAGCTCCGATCGCGCAGCCCCCCAAGAAATGCGCTGTCATCGGCATCCCGAAGATCTCGCCCCAAGTGCTGGCTGGCCGGGCCCCGATCCTGGCAGCCAGGCGGCGGGCCACCTCATGGCCCACGGGCAACCAAACCGGGTTGGGCTCACCGTAACCCTGTTCGCTGGTCAGCTTGGCCCGCCCGGACCTCCCCCGCCTGGCCGACACCACCAGGGAGTTGTCCTTCGACTGCATCACGAGGGCTATGACCGTGCGCTCCGACCAGCCCCGCAGGTCGAGGCTGGCCAATAGCCCCATGGGGTGGCGCAGCAGGGCGCTCAACCTAGGAACCCATCGCCCCCTGCCATGGGCTTGCGGCGCTTCGACCAAAGGAGCAGCAAAAAGGCCCATCATGTTAGAACCGCGCCCGTAACGCACAGGCTCCACGTGCGTCCCCGGCTCCGGGTAAAAAGACGATGTAATTGCCACGCCGCGTGTAAAGTCCAGCCCTCTGGCGCGCCGGCGCGGGGCAACGGCTCCGAGCAGCGATTCGGAATTGGTGCGGGTGAGCTCCCCGAGCCGGGCGGACAGCCTTGGCAACCTCCCGGACAAGACCATGGAGTGCAGCAACTTTTGCGTCCCGAACGCCCCCGCTGCCAGCACCACGTGCTCCGCGCGAAGCCGCAGCACGCGCCGGCTCAAAGGCGCGACGAGCCTGAGCGGCCCGGTTGGCACCGCCTCGACCTCCCACCCACCTTCGGCCAGCGGCTCAAGCGAGCGGACAGTCCTGAGCGGCATGACCTCAGCACCGGCGCGCTCGGCTAAGTACAAGTAGTTTACGAGGAGGGTGTTCTTGGCCCCATAACGGCAGCCCGTCATGCACTCGCCGCACTGCTTGCACGCCTGCCGAGCTGGGCCGGCACCCCCAAAGAAGGGGTCCGGGCTCAACTGGCCAGGTCCGGGAGCTGCCGCCCCTGGGGCTGTAGCAGCGCCGGGAGGCCCGAACCATACCCCGACCGGAGCTGCCCTGAAGCTGTCCAAAGCGCCCATCTGTCGTGCCACGTCCACCATGGCCTCGTCTGAAGGCGTCATGGTCGGGTTGTCTACTGCGCCAAGCATGCGCCGGGCCTGGTCGTAGTAAGGAGCGAGCTCGCTTCGCCAATCGGTGATGAAGGCCCACTGTGGGCCCTCGTAAAAGGCTGGCAAGGGCTCGTAAAGCGTGTTCGCATAGTTGAGCGAGCCACCACCCACACCAGCCCCGGCAAGCACCAGCGCGTCCGGGAGAAGGTGCACACGCTGGAGACCGAAGCAAAAAAGCCAAGGTGCCCACAGGAAATGCCTGAGGTCCCAGGAGGTGCGCGGGAGCGTCCAGGGGTCGAAGCGGCGCCCGGCCTCCAGCACACCCACCCGGTAACCCTTTTCGGCCAGGCGCAAGGCGGCCACCGAGCCGCCGAAACCTGAGCCGACAATTACTACGTCGTAATGGGGCCGCTCCAGTCTTTCAGCCTCCTGACACGTCCTGAGGCCGGGGAGCGCCCGACGACAGGAAAGGCATCATCGCCCGCAAGCTCGCCCCGACCTTTTCGATCGGGTGCTCTGCGCCCTCATGTTGCAACCGGCGATAGTTCGGCAAGCCGTTCTTGTTCTCCTCGACCCACTCAGCGGCAAAAGCCCCAGACTGGATGTCGGCCAGGATCTTCTTCATTTCTTGGCGGACTGAGCTGTTGATGACACGCGGCCCACGTGTCATGTCCCCGTACTCAGCGGTCGTCGAGATCGAGTACCGCATCCCTGTTATCCCGTGCTCGTAGATCAGGTCCACTATCAGCTTCATTTCGTGCAGGCACTCGAAATAAGCGGACTCGGGCTGGTAGCCGGCTTCGACAAGCGTATCGAACCCAGCCTTGATCAACGAGGTGAGCCCTCCGCACAAAACAACCTGCTCACCGAACAAGTCGGTCTCTGTCTCTTCTTTGAACGTAGTCTCCAGCACCCCGGCCCGGGTCGCCCCGAGCGCCCACGCGTAGGAAAGCCCAAGAGCCTTTGCCCCGCCGCTCGCGTCGCGCTCCACTGCCAGCAGGCAGGGCACTCCACCACCGCCTTCGTAAGTGCGGCGCACCAGGTGGCCCGGGCCCTTAGGGGCGACCATGACCACGTCGGTGCCTGCGGGCGGATCTATGAGCCCAAAGTGGATGTTGAAACCATGGGCGAACATGAGGGCGTCGCCGTCTCGCAAGTGAGGTTCGATCGACTCCTTGTAGATCTCTTGCTGAGCGGTGTCCGGGGCAAGGACCATGATGACGTCTGCTTCTTTTGCTGCGGTGGCGGCGTCAGTGACGCGAAGCCCGGCGGCCTCGGCCTTGGCCCTTGAGGCAGATCCCTCGCGTAGGCCCACCCGCACGTCAGCTCCCGAGTCCCTCAGGTTCAACGCGTGAGCGTGGCCTTGTGAACCGTAACCAATGACCGCCACCTTGCGCGAGGTGACAACGGACGGGTCGGCGTCGTTTTCGTAATAAATAGTGGCCATGTGCTCTCTTTCGGTCTTTACTTCTCCAAGCTTGCTGTCTCTCGCGTCTTTGGCGCCGCCGGGCCTAGCGCAGCTTCAGGTCTAAGCCCTTGTGCTCCCCCGGCCTACTATGGCCGCTGGGTTGCCACATGACGCTCGAGCTTGGGCAGGGCTACTCTACCCGTCCGCTGGATCTCTATGATCCCATAAGGCCGGAGCAGTTCCTCGAAGTCGTCCAACAGGGACGGCTGGCCGGCCAACATTACCGTCAGGGCGTCCTGGCCGACGTCAACGACCGTGCCCCCGAACATCCTGACCAGGTCGGCGACTTCTCCGCGGGACGGTCCCGGCTCCCCGAAAGGCGCACAACGCACGCTGATCAGAGCCAGTTCTCGTTCGATAGAGCCGCCGGGGGCCAGCTCTGTGATCTTCACCACGTTGACCAGCTTGAACAGCTGCTTGGTCAGCTGTTCGACGGAGGTTTCCTCGAGGTCGATGACGATGGTGATGCGGCTAAAGGCCTCGTCATCCGTGGGGGCTACCGTCAACGAGATGATATTGAAGCCTCGGCGGGCGAACAAGGCCGAAACCCTCGCAAGCACGCCCGCTCGGTTCTCCACAATTATGGAAAGAGCCTGGTGGCGCTGGTGCCCCTTGCCAGACACCCAGCCCGGGTTGGTCGTTGCCAAAGCCATCACTGCACCACCCTTTCCCCACCGGGGCGCTGAGACGGGTGCACGATTATGTCGCTATTGGAGCAGCCGGCCGGCACCATTGGGAAAACTTTCTCCAACCAGTCGGTACGAAAATCGATGACCACTGGGCGGTCGTCGACCGAGTTGGCTTTGTCGATCACCGGTTGGACGTCTTCTTCTGCCTCGACCTTGAAAGCCACACAGCCCATCGCTTCAGCCCATTTCACGTAGTCAGGCAGGTCAGGCGACAAATAGACCTCGGAATAGCGCTCCTCGTAGAACATCTCTTGCCACTGGCGGACCATGCCAAGGTAGGCATTGTTCAATATCGCCACCTTGACCGGGATGCGCTCAGCCGAGGCGGTGACGAGCTCCTGGGCTGTCATCTGGAAACAGCCGTCCCCGTCAATTGCCCAGACCGTGCGATCAGGCCTGCCGACCTTGGCGCCCACAGCCGCAGGCACAGCGAAGCCCATAGTGCCGAGCCCACCAGAGTTGACCCAGGTGTACGGCTCCTCAAAACGCCAATAGTGGCTGGCCCACATTTGGTGCTGGCCGACACCGGAGACCACGATCGTGCCTGGGGGGCTCGAGTCCCGGAGCGCCTCGATCACAGCCTGAGGCTTCAGGCCCTCCCCCTCGGCCGGGGGGTCGTAGTGCAAGGGGAAGCGGGCCTGCCACTCGGCGATCTCCGCCCACCAAGCAGAGCGGTCAGGCTGTGGCTCACCAGCCTCCGTAATAGCTCGCACGAGCTCCTCGGTGACGAGGCGGCAGTCGCCTACGATGGGCACGTCTGCGCGGCGGATCTTGGAAAGCTCGGCCGGGTCGATGTCGACGTGGACGACTTTGGCATGAGGGGCGAAGGAGCTGGTCTCGCCGGTGACCCGGTCGTCGAAACGTGTGCCGAGAGCGATCAGGAGGTCGGCCTCCTGCATCGACATGACGGCCGCGTAATTGCCGTGCATGCCCGGCATGCCAAGGCACTGACGGTGGCTGTCGGGGAAGGCCCCCCGTGCCATGAGAGTTGTGACCACGGGAGCATTGGTGAGCTCAGCCAGCTCACGGAGCGCCTCTGCTGCCCTTGCCTTCAAAACGCCACCACCGGCATAAATAACGGGGCGCTTGGAGCTCGTGATCAGCCGCGCTGCATCGCGCACTTGGCGCGGGTCGCCCTTGGTCGTCGGCTTGTACCCAGGCATAGAAGCCCAAACATCGTCGTCGCTTGGCCAGTACCACTGCATGTTCGCCTGGAGCACGTCTTTGGGTATGTCCAACAGGACCGGCCCGGGCCTCCCCGTGGTAGCCAGCAAGAACGCCTGGCGGACAGCCAGAGGGATTTCCTCCGGGCTCATCAAAAGCTCGTTGTGCTTGGTCACCGAGCGCGTTATCCCCACTGTGTCAGCTTCTTGGAACGAGTCGGTCCCGATGACACTGCGGCTCACCTGGCCAGTTATCGCCACGACCGGGACCGAGTCCATATAGGCGTCGCAAAGGGGCGTGACGAGGTTGGTGGCAGCGGGGCCGCTCGTCACCATCACCACCCCGGGCCGGCCGGTGACGTGCGCGTAACCTTCCGCCATATGCCCAGCCCCTTGCTCATGGCGGACGAGGACGTGGCGGATCGGTGAGCCCAAAAGAGGGTCGTAAGCAGGCAGCACGGCCCCACCGGGGATGCCGAAGACCACCTCGGTACGCTCCATCTCCAAGCTCTTTATGAGGGCTTGCGCCCCAGTCAGTTGCATCGCTCTCACTCCATGGGTAGTTGGGCCGGAAAACAAAACGACCTCCCTATGGGAGGCCGTCCGACGCACGCGCTACTTGGACGCGTGCGTCAAGTAAGTACTACTACGAGGCCGAGCACGGCCGCGCCAACAGTCGCACCGCTCACAACTGCGTGCTCACGAGCAACTGCCACAAACCCATTATGCCACGATCAGCGGCTAACTGCAACTCGCCCAAACTGCCAGCCCCTTCGTGGTCGGGCGACGGCCCTCGCCAAGGCCCGCTCACCGCACGGGCCCACTTGGGCTAGGAGCCGCTCGGCCAAAGCGGCCCAAGTGGGCCCAAGGCCAGGCAGCTTCAAGCAAAGCCCGCGCTTGTCGAGCTTTGCTGCACCATCTAGCTGTGAGGCGCTTTGGCTCCGGGCGCTGGTCAACCAGGGCCTGCCAGCTCAGCCGAGCGGCGCTGGCGGAGCAGCTCAGCAGCCGCCCGTAGGTCAGCACTGCCGCCCGTGGCCGCCCTGACCTTGCCTATGAAAAACCCGGCCAGTTTTTCGTCCCCTCCCATGTACCTGCCCCACTCCTGCGGGTTAGCGTTGACCACCTGGTCCACCACTTCGGCCAGCACAGCCACAGGCAACGCCTGGTAACCGAGCCTCTCGGCGATGGCATGCGGCTCCCCGCCCTCTTCCATAAGTACCTTCAGGACGTCGCGTGCCTGGGCGGGTGTGAGCTCTCCTCCCGCCTCCATCTTGACGAGCCGCACGAAGGCGTCGGCGTCGGGGCACCCGTGGCTGTCTACTTGCGCTGCCACCTCGTTAACAAGGCGCCGCAGGGCCAAGTTGGCGTCTGCACCTGCTTTAACTGCCGCGCTCACCAAGCTGTCCAGTCCTAGCCGCACAACGGTGGCGACAGCCTCCGAAGAAGCCGGGACGCCGGCAGCGCTGGCCACCCTGGCGCGCCTGTCGGCTGGCAGCACAGGCAGGCTCTCGCGTACCGACTCGACCCATGCCGGCGAGGGGTTGAGCCCCACGAGGTCCGGCTCTGGGAAGTAGCGGTAGTCGTAAGCCTCTTCCTTGGACCTCATGGGATGGGTGCACCCGTCTGCCTCGTCCCAGTGCCGGGTCTCTTGGGCGACTTCGCCCCCTTCGGTTATGACCTGGGCTTGACGAGCAGCTTCGTAAGCAATCGCGCGGCCCAAGCTGCGTAACGAGTTCATGTTCTTGATCTCGCAACGCGTCCCTAAGACGTCGGACCCTTCCGGGCGGACCGACACATTGCAGTCAACCCGCAGGGAGCCTTCCTCCATTTTCCCGTCTGAAGCGCCGGTAGCGACGAGGACGGCACGTAGCTCTTCTACGTACTCACGAGCTTCTTCTGGGCCCCGGATGTCAGGCTCCGAGACGATCTCGACCAGCGGGACACCAGCACGGTTGTAGTCGACCAAAGAACGCGTCGCCTCGTGGATGCGGCCGCCGCCCCCAACGTGGGTGGTCTTACCCGTGTCTTCCTCGATGTGCGCCCGCACTATCCCCACCCGCTTGCCGCTCGGCAGTTCCAGCCAGCCGCCCACATTTATCGGCACGTCGTACTGGCTTATCTGGTAGTCCTTGGGCATGTCGGGGTAAAAATAGTTCTTGCGGTGGAAAGTCGAGGGCTGGACCTGGCAATGAAGCGCCAAGCCGATCCTCATTGCGAGCTCCACAGCCTGACGGTTGAGGACCGGCAAAGAACCCGGCAGTCCCAGGCACACTGGGCAGACGTTGGTGTTGGGTTCATCGCCGAACGCGTTGCGGCAGCCGCAGAACAACTTGGTCCGGGTGCGCAGCTCACAGTGGACCTCGAGCCCGACCACGATCTCCCAGCCGTCCAGGTTGCTCATTGGTGGCTTCCTTTTGAAGGTGCCAGTTCTTCGAGCGCCGCCGCCACCTGGAACATCACCGTCTCGCCCAACGCTGGCGCCAGCACCTGCACTCCCACCGGCAAGCCGTCGTCACCCGCTCCGAACGGCACGCTTATAGCAGGGTGGCCAGCGAGGTTTGTAGGGATAGTGCAAACGTCGCTCAAGTACATGGTCAGAGGGTCCTCGGTCTTCGCCCCCAATAAGAACGCGGTGGTAGGCGACGTGGGCGAAAGCAGTACGTCGTGGTCTCGGTAGGCCTTTTCGAAGTCCCTGATTATGAGCGTGCGCACTCTCTGGGCCTTCGCATAGTACGCATCGTAATAACCGGCAGACAGCGCGTACGTGCCGAGCATGATGCGCCGCTTTACTTCTGGCCCAAAACCGGCCGCCCGCGTGGCCATGTACGTCTCGGTCATGTCGTTTCTTTGCTCGCGCAAGCCGTAGCGGACGCCGTCGTAGCGGGCCAGGTTGGAGGAAGCCTCGGCGGGGGCGATCAGGTAGTAGGCAGAAAGCCCGTAGCGCACCGCTGGCACGCTGACCTCGTCCACCTGTGCCCCGGCAGAACTGAGGGCGTTGGCAGCTTCCTCCAGGCGCCTCGCCACGTCGGGGGCAATGCCCTGTGCGCCGGCAAGTTCGGATATGACGCCAACCCTCAGGCCTTTGGCCCCACGGGCCAAGTTCGCACTGGCCTTTGGCGCTTCACCTGGAAGGCTCGTGGAGTCGGCGGGGTCGTGGCCCGAAATGACGTCCAGGAGCAATGCCGCATCGGCGACCGTCGCCGCGAACGGCCCGACCTGGTCAAGCGAGCTGGCGAAGGCTACTAGCCCATAGCGTGAGACGAGCCCGTAAGTAGGTTTGGCGCCGACGACACCGCAGAGGGCCGCGGGCTGGCGGATCGAGCCCCCGGTGTCGGAGCCAAGTGCCAAAGGGGCAAAGCCAGCGGCAACCGCGGCCGCACTTCCCCCAGAGGACCCCCCCGGCACGCGAGAAAGGTCATGGGGGTTGTGAGTCGGGCCGAACGCCGAG
>JBMFUG010000010.1:0-27683 GCA_049966695.1 Acidimicrobiales bacterium
AATAGACCTCACAGAAACCATAAAGAGCGCAGGCCGCCCGCTGGTCATGCCCCTCATGGGCTACCCGGGCACCCAACTGACAGGCTCCACCCTGCGACAAAACCTGTTCAACGCCGAACTGCAGTTCCGTTCGCTGTCCAAACTGGTCGAGCGTTTTCGCCCGGATGGCATTTTCATAATGATGGACTTGTCGGTCGAGGCTGGGGCGATCGGCATCCAAGTCCGTTACCCAGCCAACGAGCCCCCCTCCGTAGAGTCCCACCCGGTCCGGTCGGTAGCCGACCTTGACCAGTTCCGCGTGCTCGACCCGCTACAGGACGCCCGGGTGCAGTCTTTCATTGGAGCAATGACGCTCGTTAGCAAGAACCTGTCCCCTCTAAAGGGGGGCTACGTTTGCGGGCCGTTCACGCTCGCGTCCTTGATGATGGGAGCCAACGAGATGGCCTTGGCGACCGTCGACGACCCCGAGCTAGTACTGGGGGTGGTCGAGTTCGCTGAGGACGTGGTCACCAGGTACGCTAAGGCGCTGGCCGGAGCGGGTGCCGATATGGTCGCCATATTGGAGCCATCGGCCAGCATGCTCTCGGCGCGAGCCTTCGACAAGTTCGCCCGGGGACATATCGCCCGGATGGTGGGAGAAATCCCTGTCACCACGGTCCTGCACGTGTGCGGGAAGTCGGCCCATTTGGTGCCTGCCATGGTGGCCACCGGAGCACAGGCCCTAAGCCTGGATTTCCCGGTCGACTTGGCTAAGGTAGCGAGCGAGATCCCACCAGACGTTGCCCTGCTCGGCAACATAGACCCGGTTAGGGTGATGACAGACGGTGACGAACTGACGGTGCGCTCAGCTGTTCACGAACTGCTCGACGCAATGAGGCCGTACCCCAACTTCGTCCTGAGCACGGGCTGCGACCTTCCTGCCGCCACACCGCTCGCCAACATAAGCGCCTTTATGAAAGCCGCACAAGAGTGGCCCTGAGCTTGACATGCCGGGCTAGTGCGAGCGCGGCCCCGGAGACTGGCAACTGCCCGCGAGTACCAAGCTATACGGCGAGTTCTGGGCCCCCTTGGCGACCGCTTGGCCATTGGGCCAGCAGGCAGTAGCGGTCGCCTCGGATCAGGCTCCTGCGCCATTCGACGGGGATGTCCCCGGCGAGCGCCAGCCGCTCGATCGAAAAGGCGGCCACCCTCGAAGGCAACCTCAAAAGAGCCCGCTCGGGCGGCCGAGGGACCACTGGCATAATGCGTTCCCATCCTCCCGTGATCCGCACTGAGCAACGCGTAGAAAGGACATCGTAAAGACCCCCTTTAGACAGGTCGGCACCGAGAAGGGCGCCGGCCCGGTCTGCTGGCAACCACGACCGGTCCCAGGCGATGGGTTCTGTCCCGGCGATGCGCAGCCGCTCGATGAACACGAGCTCCGAACCCGGGGCCACATGGAGCACCGCTGTTACATCGGACGGGGCGACGCGCCGCTCGGCAGCCAGGACCTCGCTGTGCTCCTCGATGCCCTTTGCCCGCATAGTCGACGCCAAGCTATAGAAGGAATGAAGCGGCTGTTCGAGGACAGGCTGGGCAACAGAAGTACCGCGTCCGCGTTGGCGCACTACAAGGCCGTCGGCACTGAGGTGACGGACGGCCTCTCGAGCGGTCTGGCGGCTTACGCCGTAAGCCCGGGTCAGCTCTTCGTCGGTGGGGAAACGCTGCTCGAACTCACCGGCCAGCAGGCGACGGCGAAGGTCTTCGGCGATCTGAGCCCATAGAGGAAGCGGGCTCGACCGGTCCAACGTGGCGACCACCGCGTCACGCCCTAGCTAGGAAGAACGATCCGATAAGGACGGCGAGCACGTACAGGGTGATGCCAGCCATAGGGATGTCCTTTTCGTAAAGGAAGGACAGCACGCCAACCGCTACGCGCAGGACAGGCGTCAGTATCAACAACAGCACGCCCAGGACAACTATGCCCCGGCCATCTCCTTTCGCGATCGAACGGCCAAGCGTGGAGAACGAGTGCGGGAACTGCGTAGTTTTCGACGTGAGCTCTTTGTAGGAAAAGTGCCCTATCAGCGGCATGTAAGCACGGTGGTGGGCGAACATGAGGCCCAACCCAACGGCGATCACAACCACGCTCAGGCTCACCCCTACCCGGAGCACGATGCTGATCGCGACTTCGACCTTGCGGACCTTTTCTTCCATGGCGGCAGCTTCGGCCGGGCTTAGCTGGTGGCGACGGTGGCCTGAGCGGCCAAGGTAGCCCGTACCCGCACCTTCAGCTGCTTGGCCCGTGGAAGAGCCTGCCGGCTCTTGGGTGCCCCTCATGCGAACAGTCCTTTCTGGAGCATCTCGAGGGAAATTACAACTAGGACGACTACGAAGATGAAACGGACGGTCTTGCTGGTCATCTTGCCGAGGACCCTGGCACCGACAGTCGCTCCCAGCAGCACCCCGGCTGCCACCGGAGCGGCAATGATCGGGTCGATCTGGCCACGTACAAAGTAGACCCCGGCGCTGGCCGCAGCCGTGACCCCGATCATGAAATTGCTAGTTGCCGAGGAGACTTTCATAGGCAAGTGCATGGCACTGTCCATGGCCGGGACCTTCAAGGCCCCGGAGCCGATACCCAAAAGGGCGCTGACCAGCCCAGCTATGTACATCAGGCCCAGCCCGAGCTTGGTGTTGACGACCTTGTAGGAAATTTCTTTTCCTTCGGCCATGTCATAGTAAGAACCGTGCAGGTTGAAATAGTTCGCGATCCGGTCGTGCGACACGGCAAGAGGTTCGCTTACGCGTCGCCTCTGGAATGTCTCATAAGATGAGTAAGCAAGTACTAACCCAAAAAATACGTACAGGAACCTGCTCGGCAGCACGGTGGTGAGGTAAGCGCCGCTCACGGCTCCTGTTGTCGTCGCGATCTCTAGGAACATGCCAGCCCTCAGGTTGGTCATCCGCTCTCGGACGTAAGCGGCGGCAGCGCCGCTCGAGGTCGCGATAACCGAGACAATGCTGGCCCCAATGGCCAAACGGATATCAACGCCGTAAATGATGGTGAGGACCGGGACGATAACCACCCCGCCCCCAAGGCCCACCAGCGACCCGAGGAGGCCCGCCGCTACCGAGATAAGCGCGAGCGAGACCACGAAGTCGAGAGGCGTCATAGTATTATTGTACGTACATACGTTTATCCGTGCCAATGTGGCCTAGATCTAGCAAGTGCCGCTCGGGTGCTGTTGGCCTCGGGCGGCTTGGCCCTAACTGGGCCTCAGGCACAGCTGTTAGCCCTCGGGGTGGCTTGGCCCTGGCTCGCCGGCCCGTCACACGAGGAGGGCAACCCCTTCACACGAGCAGGGCAACGGCGGCTACGACGCCCACTATCACGATCGCGCCCCGGAGGACGACCTGGGGCAGCCTTTTGCCAAAAGCCCCCCCAACCTGGCCACCGGCCACAGCCCCCACAGCCAGCACCCCAGCCGCAGGCCACGACACATGGCCGCTGAATGCAAAGATGGCCCCGGCGACGAGGTTGACCAACATCACCAGCACGTTCTTCACAGCGTTCAGACGTTGGAGCCCGTCGGCCAAAAAGATGCCGAGCAACGAGATCAGGACCACCCCCTGCGCCGCACCGAAATAGCCCCCGTAGGTAGCTGTAGCGAGGACGGCGACCAACAAAGCGAAGCTCGTCTTAGCGGCGGTAGGGCTCTTTCTTCGCGCCGCCAGCCAGCGCGTGATAAGCGGCTGGGCAGCGACCAAGATGCAGGCGGCGAGGACCAGCACTGGGACTACGCGCCGGAACGTGCTCCCAGGGAAGCCAAGCAGCAGCACTGCACCGGCTACACCACCCGCCAGGGACACGGTGCTCAGCACGGCCGTACGTCGGCCCTGGCCCTGCAGCTCACTGCGGTACGCATAAGCCCCGCTCATCGAGCCGAACATGAGCCCGATCGTGTTGGAGACGTTGGCGACCAGTGGCGGGTAACCCAGGGCTACCAAGACCGGGAACGTGACCAATGTCCCCGAGCCCACGACGGTGTTGACCGTACCTGCCACCAAGCCCGCAGCGCCAATAGCAAGTGCCGAAAGCAAGCTGAGAGAGATGGTCCCCGAGATTAGAGGATAAAGCCACGACCGGCTAACTGCGACATTTGTTCAGCTCGCAGCGGCACCCGCCGATACGGACGGTACTACGCGTAGGGCCCGAGCTATGACAAGACGCTCCCGCCCGGTGGGCAGCACCAGATGACAGCGACCAGCACCAGATGACAAACAAGAGACAGGGACAGCCTTTCAGGACGGGCACGGGCGCAGCGGCGACAGCTAGCACAGGCGCCATGCTGCGCCGCCGCTACCGCCTGAAGAAGTTGCTTCGTGACAAAAAAGCGCCGGCAGTGGCTACCCCCGGGGCAATGGGCACTGCCAATGCCCTGTTCTTCATTTCAAGCGCAGTGGTTGCAGTGGCCCTGAGCTACGTTTACCCGTCTCGGGACGCCCAACGAGAGGACGAGGCCGTCGTCGCTGCCGTGGCAGCTGCAAGCGGGGCTCTCACGCTCGTCCTCAGCCACCGGTTGACGCGCCGCTTTTACCAGCTGCTTGTGGTCGGTGCCACCGCAATAGTCACGCTCCTCGTGCTCCTCGCCCCTGCTGGCCCGGCGCGCATGCTGCTCGCGCTCTTGTACGTGTACGTGCCCATGGACAGCTTCTTTTTCTTCGCGCTCCCGGTCGCCTTGTCGTACGCTTTGCTCTGCGACGTTTACATTGTCGCGCTCGGCATAGCCGGGGAGATCCCCCCTGGCGAGTCCAGCGTGCTTGTCATCGTCAACATCGTTGTCGGGGTCGTGGTGGCCTGGCTCGTCCGGGCCGCGGCAGCCGCCGAAGTTGACCAGCTAACGGGTTTGCCCAACCACGCTGGCCTGCAACGAGCATTGCAACTGGCTATAGCAAAGGCACGGCCCGCTGGTCGCCAGCTCTCCATAGCGCTGTTCGACGTGGACCATTTCGACGCCTACAACAAAGCCGTCGGCCACGATGAGGGTGACAAGTTGCTTTGCACGCTTGCACATGACCTGCAGGGCCACTTCACGAAAGAACATACAGTCGCCCGTTACGGTGGCGACAGCTTTGCCGTCCTTATGCCAGGCATCGGTGCTGCCCAAGCGGGTGAGCTCGTCACGCCATTGCGTGAACAGCTGTCAGCACGCCACAGCTGCTCCGTGGGAGTGAGCGAGATGTACCCGGGCGACACCGCCTCCATGTTCAGTGACCGGGCACGCAGCGCTCTTTTCGAGGCAAAGGAGTCGGGCCGGGACCGCACCGTGGTGAGAGCCAGCCACGCCTCGCACGCGGCGGAAGTGGCGGCCGGGATCGCCTCCGGGCAGTTCGTCGTTTACTTCCAGCCCATCGTCTCGCTCCCCGAAGGCCGCCTTCTCGGTGCTGAGGCGCTCGTGCGCTGGCAGCACCCCGAACGCGGCCTAGTGGGCCCCGACGACTTCATCCCCGTAGCCGAGGAAAGCGGCCTGATTATCGAGCTGGGCCAGTTCGTCTTAACGATGGCAACCTCAGAGGCTGCTAGCTGGCCCGTCGGCACCAAGGTCAGTGTCAATGCCTCAGCGCGCGAGCTCGACCAGCCAAGCTACGCCGCTCAAGTGGAGCGGCTCTTGGCCACGACGGGGCTACGACCGGCGAACCTCGTCATCGAGGTGACCGAGACACGCCTGGCTGGCAGCCAGACGATCCTGGCCAACCTGGCGCGGCTTCACGAGGCCGGGGTCGGCATTGCCCTCGACGACTTCGGCACCGGCTACTCGTCGCTCAGCCGCTTCTTGTGGTTGCCCGTCGATTTCGTAAAAATCGACCGCTCCTTCGTCTCTGCGATCGGGCCCAAGATGACCGCAGCTCCTGTCATCGCCGCCGTTTGCGCGTTAGCCAAGGCCACAGGGCGCATTGCCATTGCCGAGGGCGTTGAAGAGGAACACCAAGCTGCGGTCCTCGTAGCTCACGGGTGCACCCAGGCCCAGGGCTTCCTGTACGGGCGGCCGGGGCCAGCGAGCCATCTTTTCGTGCCCGACCTCTCGCGTGACGACGGCCACGTCGGAGCCGACGGCGGCGACAACCAACGTGAGCGGGCCGCAGCTGACGGCCGCTCCCAGGCTGACGGCCCTGCACTGCTGCTTTAGCTGGCGCTTTTAACCAGCGCTGCCGCCTTCACCGCTTTCGCCAGTAAGATGACCTCGACCCAGCCCTAAGGGGCCGGCCAAAGCTGCGTGCACCCCTTGGCGCGAGCACTCTTGCGCAAACCTTCGGGCGCCTCAACGATGAGCCCACAAGGGCGTACAGCGGCCCACGCTATAGTCGCCTTCGGGCACTGGGCCATTGGCTGGAAGGAGCTTTGTGGACATGCCGTCATTAGTGGTCAAGGCGGGAGCCTGCGGCTTCACGACACGAGCCGAAGCCCGCTGCGACGACGGCACGCACGTAGCGCTCGCGATAACAACCGACTGCCCCAACTACCGAGCGCTCCCCGACGAGCTCCAGGAAGTTGACGCTTTCAGAGAGATCTTTGGGCCAAAGTGCGAGGGGGACGTGTGGCAGGCCTGCAAAACTTACAGCCCGCACGCCAGTTGCCCGGTACCAATAGCTCTTTTGAAGCTGGTCGAGGTGGCCGCGGGGCTGGCTTTGCCACAAACGGCGTCAATAGAGATCTCTGCTTGAGCATCTCCACTCAAGCACGCCAGTCGCACTCGTCATATATCCTTTTGGCGCTCAGCAGGTGCAACGACGGCAAGCTCGGCCTAAGCTGGCTCGACATCAACAGAGCGGGCCCTTGCGTCGGCAATGACGACCTTGCCGCCGTGACCGTGACGCCGTGCTGGCGTACTGCACACGAGCGGTAGCTCAGCCCACCACATGGAGCTCACCAAGACAGCCATGTCCCCTTGCCCAACCAGCTGTGCCGACCGGTCTGGGCTTAGCGGCACCGCTCAGACGTTGGTGCCCACCGTCGGGTCACGGCATCCGCCGGGTCACTTTTGGGTCACGCAGCCAGCGACAAAGCCCGCTGAGCGCCTCGACATGCCCCTTGACCTGCTCTTTTCTGGAGCGGACGACGGGATTCGAACCCGCGACCCTCACCTTGGCAAGGTGATGCTCTACCAACTGAGCCACGTCCGCGTCTGTGCCAAATAGATTAGCGCCTCGCGGGCACTACGCACTCGCTCGGCTCTCCGATCACCCCCGGCTGCAGCACTTGCACCACGGTGCTCCCGCCTGGGCAAGGACCGCTATGCCCAGGCACCAGGACAGCCACCACCTTGACAGCGGCATCGTGCTTGCTGCAGGCCACGGGGACCGGCGAAAAGCCATGCGATGACGCCTGCCCTCCCAATTTGACTAGGCACTGGCCGTCTAGGGCCTCAGCGGCCGTAATGTCTTGCGGCCCTGCGTGCCTCGGAGGCCTTGTGCCCTGCCAGATGGCTACCGCCACGATCAAAACAGCCACCACGATCGGGACAACGCGGTACGGCGAGCGCATGGGCAGTCGAGCAGCCATGGCATTGCCTTGGGGCTTCTTTGAAGGCTGCGGGTTTGAAGGCTGCAGGCGTGCTCCTTTCTCTTGGCCTTGAGCAGCCCCGGTGGCTTCAAGCTCAAAAGCCCATGCCGGTGGCAAGGGCGGCGCGTCGGCACCAGGCCACCACTTCACCCAACGCCTTAGACCCTCGTTGTACCAGTCGAGGCGGCCCCCCGCTGACCGCCGCCAACGGACACCCCGGTGGAGCACCTCTTCAGCCTGGCCGCTCACCACCTGGCGCCGCTTGGGAACAGCCGACGCAGGCAGCTTTTGAGCACCCTCACGTCAGCAGAAAAATCATGTCTACTAACCGACATCCCTGCCCTCTTCACATCTCTGAGCATGTTCACTTACGCCCCAACGCTACCTTCGCTGCTTCGCTTATCACCGCGACGCAGTGGGTAGCTCGGGCACGGCGGGTTCAGCGCCGGCCAAGACACTCGGCACCACGGACCTCGCCCTAACAGGTGGCCCTAACGTCCGCTGTGGCCAAAACCTCCCCGGCCGCGCTCAGACTCGGGCAAGCTACTGACCGGGACGAGCTCGGCGCGCACCACGGCCTTTATGACTAGCTGGGCAATGCGGTCCCCCCTGTTGACCTGGTAGGAGGCCTCCGGGTCGGTGTTGACCAGTAGCACCATCAGCTCGTTGCGGTAGCCCGAGTCGATCAAGCCAGGCGCATTGAGGACAGTGACGCCGTGGCGAAGGGCCAAACCGCTACGCGGCTGCACGAAACCAGCGTAACCAGGCGGGATGGCCACCGCGACGCCTGTCGGCACCAGGGCGCGCCCACCGCCCGCAGCAAGCCAGGCGTCCGCCCGCGCGTACAAGTCCAGCCCGGCGTCACCGCTACGAGCGTACGACGGAAGGGGCAGGTCGGGGTCTATGCGAACTACCTGTAGTCGCACTACGTCACCCGACAGGGGTTCTGGTACGCCCAGAGCCGCGGGGGCACTTCCTCCGTCTGAGCACGGCCTATCTTCATTGGCGGTCAAGCGGTCTGCTCCTCTACCCATTCCGCCAAGCTTCGCGCTCCGCTGGGGGCTCCGCCCCATTGGCGGCCTTGGCGCTGCGAGCGCCTAAAGCCGCACTCCCCTGACAAGCGCCAAAGCCGCACGGCTCTAAAACGTTCAACGAGCAGGCGACTGCCAGGGCGGCGCGACTAGCCGAGCCAACTAGAGTCCCAAGCGTGCTGGTATGGATGGACCTTGAAATGACCGGGCTCGACCCCGCCCGTGATGTCATCGTGGAGATAGCAACCCTTGTGACCGACGACGAGCTAGACATCGTGGCAGAAGGGCCCGACCTGGTCATCGCAGCCCCGTCAGAAGCCCTAGACGCCATGGACCACGTTGTCCGCGAGATGCACACCCGCAGTGGCCTGCTCGATGCCATCGCCGCATCGACAGTGACACTCGGCCAGGCCGCCCAAGACACGCTGCGCTTCGTCCGCCAGTACGTACCAGAACCTCGCACGGTGCCCCTGTGCGGCAACTCGATCGGCATGGACCGGCGCTTCCTCGCTGCCTACATGCCCGAGCTGGAAGCCCACCTCCACTACCGCTCCATCGACGTGTCCACGATAAAGGAACTAGCTCGTCGCTGGTACCCCGCGGCTTTCGCGGCTGCCCCAAAAAAGCAGGGCGCCCACCGGGCTCTAGAAGACATCAAAGAAAGCGTGGCCGAGCTGCGTTATTGGAGACAAGCTATTTTTCGAGAAAGATCCTTCACATCGGCCCCATAACGTGGCAACATGGAGGTACATACCACACGGGGAGAGCCTCGTGTACCCCCGGTTAGTACCGAGCGGTAGCTGGGAGATAGCGGAGGTGGACATGAGCCGAGTGATGGACGCTCCGTTTGCAGAGGACGCGCTAGGCCATAGGCGCCGTAGCAGCCGCACCATACGCCACGCCGTGCGTAGCCACTTGCGTGTGGCCGCTTTGGACGAAGACAGCCTTGACGACACCGTGCTGCCGGTCGTCCCGCATGATGTCGGGCGCAAAGCCTCCCCCAAGCCTAAGCAAGTGCCGGAACCTCCACGGCGGGGGGGCTTCAAGGTGTGGAAGACCGCGTTTTGGAAACGTCGTCGCCGCCTGTGGGCAATGCGCAACGCGGCCGAGCGCGCCATAGCCGAAGAGGACTGACCCTTCGGGGCCGGGTGGACATCAGGGCGTTCGCTACGGGCTCAGGCGCTAGCGTAATTGCAGGTTGTGGTGTTTTAGCAATATTTTGTTGCTGTCACTGATCGGTCGGGCTGCCACATCTACCGAGGCAGTGCACCAGAAAAACTTTTATGCCCGCCTACCAGGTGAAAAACGTCGTGCCCAGGAGCAAACAGTGCAGATGTGCTGCCCAATGCCCGGCTAAGTCGCGCTAGAGCACGCCGGGCCGGTAGCCTCTTGCCATGCTCGACAAAGACATCAAAGAACTGGCCAAGGGTAACAACTTTGCTGCTTTTACGACCATCTTGCCAGGTGGCCAGCCGATGACCCACGTGATGTGGGTGGACGCGGACGACGACCACGTGCTCATCAACACAGAAGTGCACAGGCAGAAGTACCTCAATGTGAGCCGGGACCCACGTGTCACGGTGACCGTGATCGACTCCAAAAACCCTTACCACTATGCAGAAGTGCGGGGCAGGGTGGTAGACAAAGTCACTGGGCCGCAGGCCCGCGCTCACATTGACGAACTGTCTGCAAAGTACACCGGCGGGCCTTACGACGCCGGAGCTATCACAAGCGAACGGGTCATCCTTCGAATAGCGCCCGAGCGCCAACGAGTCAACGGCTGACTGGCGACGTCAAGCCTTGGCCGCGACCAAGGCGGCTAAGGCTTGTGCACCAGGCCCGTCGACCGGCAAGTGCGTACCGTCACTGTAAAGCCAGGCAGGATGAGCATTGGCCAGTGAGCACCAGTCGGCAAGCACAGTTCTCGGGTAACGAGCCACGCCCGCCGCCAGCACAGCGTTCACCGAGCCCTGCCAAGGCCGGTCCACGTGCACGTTGACGAAGACCACCCTTGAAGCGCCTTGCAGCTCGGACATCATTTGGTCGAAGCCGGCTGTAGTCACTGGCCCGTTCGTGCCCAGCCCGATGATGACGACCGACCCCAGCCGCCCCTGCACCTTGAGCTGCTCCACGATGGCCTCACCGCCGTACCACTGGCGACCTACGGCCGCGTACACCTCGGTGCCCGGGAGCGCCTCCGTGAGCAGCTGGGCGTAATCTAGCATCACCGAGTCACCTATGGCGGTGACCTGGCCTTCGACGAACCCAGGGCCGGGTGCTGGCAAGGGCGGCGACGTTACCGGGCCGTGCGCCACCTGGCCAGTGGGCTTTGCGGCCGTGCCTGGCCGTGAGCTAGCGGTGGGCGAGCCGCCTGGCGGTGAGGTAGCAGTGGGCGAGCTGATTGGTACCGTAGTGGTGGAGGACGCGGCGGCTGAGGCAGTGCCAAGAGCGGTAACGGGGGCGGTAGTGCTGAGGAGCACGGGAGTAGCCGCGACAGGCCCAGCTTTGGCTACCGTCGTGGCTGCTCCGGCTGCGACGCTAGGTTGCCCATTTCTGGCAGTTGCCCTGTCACTGCCCGTCGGCGCCCTGTGGGCAGCGGTCCCACAAGAGCAAAGGGCCACCCCGGCCAGGGCTGCCCACGCACATAGCGCGACGGCCCGCACTTGCGACGCTAAGCCTGCTAATTACCGCCCTCGAACACGAGGGCCAAGGAGTTGACGCAATAACGCTTACCCGTGGGCTGCGGCCCGTCATCGAACACGTGCCCTAGGTGCCCCCCACAGCGCCGGCACACGACCTCGGTCCTTGTCATACCGTGGCTGTTGTCCGGCCTGAGCAAAACCGCTTCGGCCACCGCCGGCTCGTAAAAACTGGGCCAGCCCGAGCCCGAGTCGAACTTGGTCGACGAACTGAACAGCAAGGCTCCGCAACCAGCACAGTGGTAACTGCCGTCTGCGTGGTTATGGACGTACTGACCGGACCAGGGCGGCTCTGTGGCCGAGCGCCTCAGGACGTCGTACTGCTCGGGGCTTAGCCGGCCAAGCCAGTAGTCCTCCGAGCGTTGCGGTCCAGGCTCAGTCGTGTCGCGCTCTTCTTGCATCCTCTTCAGCCTACCGCCCGTGCTTCCCTAGCCCGGCGCCCACTTGTGCGCCGCTTGGGAACAGCACTTTTTAGCCACGGCGGCACCACAGATTTGCCCGAAGAGCTTCCAAGTATCATTGAGCCATGCGCCTAGAGGGTTTCGGGGTCGACATTGGCGGTTCGGGCATAAAAGGTGCCGTAGTCGACCTGAAAGCGGGCGCTCTTGCAAGTGAACGCTTCAAGGTCTTAACCCCGCGACCGTCCACTCCGGACGCGGTCGCAGCCGCCGTGGCAGATGTCGTGCGGCACTTCGGCTGGCAAGGGCCGATCGGTTGCACGTTCCCAGCCGTCGTGCAAGACGGGGTGGCTCGCACGGCTGCCAACGTTGACCCACAATGGGTCGGGACCAACATCGAAGAAGTATTCGGCTCCGCTACCGGTTTGGCAGTAAAAGCGGTGAACGATGCCGACGCAGCCGGCATAGCCGAAGTGACTTGGGGAGCCGCACGTGGGGCACGCGGCCTTGTCGTCGTCGTGACACTTGGTACCGGTATCGGCACGGCGCTGTTTTACGATGGCGCCCTAATACCCAACAGCGAGCTCGGCCACATAGAGATCGACGGTGAAGATGCTGAGCGCAGGGCCTCCGCGGCTGTACGCGAACGAGAGGACTTGAGCTGGGACAAGTGGGCCAAGCGGCTCCAGCGCTATTTCTCGACCTTGGAGTTCATACTGCGGCCAGCTCTCATAGTCGTCGGCGGTGGCGTCAGCCGGCGAGCAGACAAGTTCCTGCCCCTGCTCACGCTCGACACCAAGATCGTCCCCGCACAACTGCAAAATGAAGCGGGGATAGTCGGGGCCGCACACCTGGCTTACCAGGCCGTCCAGCCCTGAACGGCCCGCGCAGCGCCCCGCCCCGACTTCGGCGGCAAGGGCCCACGAAGGCACTCGCCCGTGCACCGGCGCCCCAGAGCTGGCCGGTTCTGGGCACAGTTGAAACGCCCTTGGCGGTCAGGCTGGGCACCGTGCGGGCGCTGCACAGCCAGCACCCAGCTGAGCCGCTGCCCTGCCCGTACCCACTGGACAAGGCCGTGCGGGCAGCTCGCCCCTACAAAGGCAGGCCGTTGGCGGCTATCACGTCCCTGTACCAGCGGTAACTGTCCTTGGGGGTACGCCTGGCGGTTGGGTAATCGACGAAAACAAGCCCAAAGCGCATCGAGAACCCATTAGCCCACTCAAAGTTGTCCAGCAAGCTCCAGACAAAGTAGCCGCGGAGGTCCACTCCCCTTTGCAAGGCGGCATGTGCTGCCTCGATGTGCTGCTGCAGGTACCAAATCCGCCCGCCGTCATGGACGGCGCCGTCCGGACCGGCGTAATCGTTCTCAGCTGAACCGTTCTCGGTTATGTAAATCGGCAGGGCCGTGTAGTCGTCATGCACCCTTACCAGAAGCTCGGTCAGGCCCGCCGGGTCGACTTCCCACAGCGCGCCCGTGTGCGGGGCGTACACCCGGCCGACCCTCACAGCTCGCAGGTCAGCGTTCGCCCCTCCCGCCGCTGGCTGGCCCACCCGGTAACCCGCCTGCCTGGCCGCTTCGAGCCGGCCCACATCAGCCATCACGTTGCTGCTGTAGTAATTGATGCCCAAAAAGTCGACGGGACGGCTAATGTCTTGCATGTCGCCGTCCCTAGCGGCACCCAGCCCGGGCTTGTAGCGTGAATAGTGCTCCACCATGTCAGCCGGGTAGGCCCCTTTGAACAACGGGTCGAGGAAAAGCCTGTTCTGAAAACCATCTGCCCTTTTGGCGGCGCTTATGTCAAGCTCGTGGCTACTGGCAGGGACCATCGGGGCGAGGTTTAGCGAGATCCCTACCGGGACGCGGGTAGACCGGCGCAAGACTTCCGTTGCCCTGGCGTGCGCCAGCAACAGGTGGTGCGTAGCCAGTAGCCCCTTTCCGACATCGGCATAGCCCGGCGCATGCTCGCCCGTACCGTACCCTAGCCAGGCAGCGCACCACGGCTCGTTCAAGGTGACCCACATGGCGACGCCATCGCCCAGCGCCTCCACCACGACCTCCGTGTACTCGCCAAAGCGTTCCGCTGTGTCCCGGGCAGCCCAACCCCCGACGTCCTCGAGAGCCTGAGGCAGGTCCCAGTGGTAGAGGGTTGCCACTGGCACGACCCCGCGCGCCAACAGCCCGTCCACGAGCCGGCGGTAAAAGTCCAGGCCCTCTTGGCTACCTGGGCCTTTGCCGTCAGGCTGAGCTCGGGGCCAAGAGACAGAAAACCGGTAAGCGCCGCGCCCAAGCCCTGCTACCAGGTCCAGGTCCTGGTCAAGGTGCTCGTAATGGGCGCACGTGATGTCTGCGTTGTCGCCGTTCAGCGTGCGGCCCGGAGCGTGGGAGAAAGTGTCCCAGATGGAGGGCGTCCTACCTCCCTCACGGACAGCGCCCTCGACCTGGTAGGCGGACGTCGCCGTCCCCCAGAGAAAGCCCTCCGGGAAAGTTGTACGGCCTGGCACTGAGCCCCTCCTTCGCTCGCTGACACACCTACAGGTAAGCCATACCGTGTTGGTATGGTGGACCTATTACGCGCACTTCACCGCCCGGCAAAGACGGAGGCGATGGCAAAGACAACCGCGCCGTCGAGCAGGAAGCGCTTTCACATGAGTATAGTCTGGCAGGGACAGGTGGAGGACAAGACATGCCGGCAAGTGCGACGACAGGGCCACGTTCAGCCCCGCCGACCATTTACGATGTCGCGAAGCAAGCCAGCGTCTCCATCGCCACTGTTTCGCGCGTCCTCAACGGTCATCGCTACTTGCGCTCTGAGACCCGCGAACGAGTCCTGCAAGCTGTAAGGGACCTGCACTTTGTGCCCAACGGCCCAGCACGCCAGCTATCCAGCGGCACCAAAAAGATCATCGCGCTGGCTTTCACCCGTCCACTTGAAGATGAGATGTCCCCAGTCGAAGAGGAATCTCTGCTCTTCACTGACGCCGTCATCCGCGGAGCAGAGCTTGCCGCACAGCGCTTCGGGTACTCACTGCTGCTGACTGGCATTAGCGAGGGAGACTCGAGCAACGAGGTGACCGCCCTCACCGGTAAGGCCGACGGCGTGATAGCGCTCGACTTGGTGCTGCCAGAGAGACGAGTCGCACTGCTGGCAAAGCGCGCCCCCTTGGTCCTCTTGGCCGGCAGTGGCAAGCCGCTGGCGGCGGTCAATGTCCGGGTGGACAACGTACAGGGCATGCAGGCCATGGCACAGCACTTGGTCGGTTACCATGGCTTCCGGCGCTTTGCTTTCATGGCTGGTAAAGAGTCGAGCCCGGACAGCACTGCACGCGAGAAGGCCTTCACCAGCATGGTCGAGTTCCTCGGAGGGCAGGTCGAGCCGTCCACGGAGGGATGGTCGGCAGATTGGACAACCGCAGGTGCATTTAAGACGACCCGTTCGCTGCTGTCTTCGGGGCGGCCCTTGCCCGAAGCCATCGTCTGCGCCAGCGACCCCATGGCGATCGGGGTCCTACAGGCCCTGCGAGCCTCGGGCGCCCGGGTGCCCGAGGACGTGGCGGTCACCGGCTTCGACGACATACCTATTGCCCGCCACTGGAACCCCCCGCTCACTACAGTCCGCCAGCCTTCGCAACAGCTAGGGTCCGTTGGGGTTGAAGCACTGGTCAGCTTGATCGAGCAGCGACCGAACGCTCAGCGTGACCGGGTCCTGCCCACCCAGCTAGTTGTGCGAGCCAGTTGCGGCTGCCCGCCGCCACCCTATCCCGACCTTGAACCGCTGGGACGCGGCTCACTGAGCTCGGTAAGCCTGCGGGCTGGCTAGCCCTGGCCAAATGCCGTGGGCTTAACCCCGGCGCTAGAGAGACGGCCTGCGAAATAACGAGCACCTGCGCTAAAGCGGGCCAAGTCCTGCTCGCTGGTCGCGAAACTAGTCATCCAGCGGGCCAGGTTGTCGTCAATGTCCCATGTCCAAAAAAAGGACCACTCCTGCAACTGCCGCATCAATGCCTCGGGGAGGCGTACAAAAAGGCTATTTACCTCGACGCCCCGCACCAATTGCACCTGCGGCAGGTCCTTCACCAGCCCCGCCAGGCGCCTGGCCATGTCATTGGCGTGGGCGGCATTTGCCAGCCAAAGGCCCCCCTCCAAAAGAGCGCTGAACTGGGCCGCAATGAACCTCATTTTCGAAGCGAGCTGGCCGGCCTGCTTACGGGCAAAGCGTGCAGCAACAGCGAGCTCGGGGCGCAACAGCACAAGCGCCTCGCCATAGACAAGCCCGTTCTTCGTGCCGCCAAAAGTGACGGCGTCGACACCGGTGCTTCGCGTGAGCTCAGCGAGGGAACAGCCCAGTGACGCGACCGCGTTGGCGATCCTGGCCCCGTCGACGTACACAACGAGGGAGTGCTGATGAGCCAGCGCAGCCAGCTCGGCGATCTCGTCCACCGTGTACAAGGTGCCCAGCTCGGTAGGCTCGCTGATCGCAAGGACGCGTGGTTTCACGTTGTGCTCGCCATGGGCATGTCTAAGAACACGAAGGACCTCGCTTGGGGCTAGCTTGCCATCGTCGGAGGGCACATCGATCAACTTGGCCCCGGTGAAGCGCTCAGGTGCCCCGCACTCGTCGACGTTGATGTGGGCACTTGCCGGGCAGACCACCGCCTCGTAGGGGGCGAGCAAGCACTGCAAAGCGACAATGTTGCCCCCGGTCCCACCGTAGGTGAAGAGCACCTCAGCATCGCCACCGAAGAGCTCCCGCAACTGCTCTACCGCCGCGGCCGTCCATGGGTCCTCTCCATAGGGCCGAGCCGCTCCCACATTGGCGGCCTGCAACGCCTCGACAACCTTCGGATGAGCACCGGCAGCGTTATCGCTAGCGAAACTATGGACAGGGGGAGGTGGCGGCGTCATCGTGACCAACATCCCACGGCACCAGCGTGAAGTCAAAGTACAGCTGCCGTTGGCAGCTCCGTGCCAACGGCCCCACTGCGCCAGGGCATGCCCTGGCAGTGAGAGAGGCACGCCGAAAAGGCCACCACAGCGTCCGCTCCGCCCGTGGCCCTGTTTGCACTTTTCGGAGCGCTAGAGCGCCTTGGCCGCCAAAACGCGGGGCCACGGCCAATAGGCCGTCGCCCCGCGCCACCTGCCCCAGCACCGTAGCGCTAGCTTCCTAGTCGTCGCCACCAGCGCTTTGGCAACGCCATAGGCTATTTCGGGACTACGAGCAGCCGCTCGTGGTGCCGCACGAAGGGCAAGCAAAGCAGCTACCAGCCCGCTGCATCTTCACGCCGCACTCATAGCAATAAGGGGCATCGGTCGATGCAGGGCCGCGCGACTGCGCCCCCGCCTTGCCCGCAGCGGCCGTGGCCGGCATAGCTGCCTCGGGCCTCTCACCAGCTCTTAGCGCTGTGCCAATGCTGTCGTCGACTAGGCCCTCGTCAACGCTCACAGCTTCTTCGACGCCCGGGAGGGTCGGCTGTAACCGCTCGCTGACGGTAAAAATACCTAGCTCAGCACGCTCAGCAGGGCTCATGTACTCCACCGCCAACCGGCGGAAAATATAGTCGACCAGCGAAGACGCGAAGCGCAGCTCTGGGTCGTCGGTCATGCCGGCAGGTTCAAAGCGCATATTGGTAAAATGTCGGACGAACGTCGCCAAGGGCACACCGTGCTGGAGCCCCATGCTCACCGAGATGGCGAACGCGTCCATTATGCCAGCCAGTGTCGAGCCCTGCTTGGAGACATTGACGAACACCTCGCCCGGCCTGCCGTCGGGGAACTCCCCTACTGTGACGTAACCTTCGCAATCAGCGACTCGGAACGAGAACGTGGCCGACTTGCGCTTGCGAGGCATGTGCTCGTGCTGCGGTTTTTTTACCAGCACCGTCTGGCGCTCCAAAGCCTTTTCCAGTTCTGCCACTTTTGCTGCCAGTTCGGCGTCGTGGCCACTGCCAGCCCCAGTTTGAGCGGTCTCGCCCTTCTTTATAGCGGACAACGGCTGACCGACCTTACAGTTATCCCGGTAAATGGCGATCGCTTTCAAGCCAAGCCGCCAAGCCTCTATGTGGAGCTGCTCGACGTCCTCTACCGTGACTTCTTCGGGCATGTTGACCGTCTTGCTCAAGGCACCACTTATAAAAGGCTGGACGGCTGCCATCATCCTTACGTGCCCCAAATAGTGGATCGTGTTGTCGCCCATCGAGCACGCAAATACGGCGAGGTGCTGCGGCGCTAAGTGCGGGGCACCAATTATCGATTTGTGCTCGTCGATGTAAGAAAGGATGTCTGCAACTTGAGCTTCAGAGTAGCCAAGAGTGCGCAAGGCGCGAGGCACGGTCTGGTTGACGATGGACATGGTCCCACCGCCCACCAGCTTCTTGGTCTTCACCAAACCAAGATCTGGCTCCACGCCGGTGGTGTCGCAGTCCATGAGCAGGCCGATGGTCCCGGTAGGGGCCAGTACGGTAGCTTGCGAGTTCCGCACGCCGTACGCCTCCCCAGCCTCTACCGCTTCGTCCCAAACTTCCTGCGCCGCTGAGAGCAGCTCTGGGGGGACGAGCTCTTCGTCGATCTTCGCCACCTCCGCCCTGTGCATGCGCAACACGTTCGCCATAGCGTCGCGATTTTCGTGGTAGCCAGCGAACGGGCCCATGCGAGCGGCAATACGAGCCGAGGTAGCATAAGCCTCGCCGGTCATGAGAGCTGTAATGGCAGCTGCCCAAGCCCTGCCAGCGTCGGAATCATAAGGCAGCCCTTGCGCCATCAAAAGCGCTCCCAGGTTGGCATAGCCGAGACCGAGCTGACGGAAGCGCCGTGACGTCTTGGCGATGGCATCGGTCGGGTAATCTGCGTTGCTGACCAATATCTCTTGGGCCGTGAAGACGACGTCTACGGCCACCTTGAAACCTTCTACGTCAAAAACACCGTCTTGGCCCAGGAAGGTGAGCAAGTTGAGGCTAGCCAGGTTGCACGCTGAATTGTCCAGGTGCATGTACTCCGAGCACGGGTTACTTGCATTTATACGGCCAGTATTAGGAGCCGTGTGCCACTTGTTGATCGTGGTGTCAAACTGCATGCCCGGGTCAGCGCACTCCCATGCGGCCTGCGCTATCTGATGGAACAGCTCCCGCGCCTTTAGCGTCTTTAGCACTTCCCCCGTTGAGACGGCCCTAAGCTCCCAGTCCCTGTCGGCGACGACCGCCTCCATGAACTCGTCTGTCACGCGCACAGAATTGTTGGCGTTCTGGTACTGGACTGAGTAGCTGTCCTTGCCGTCCAGGTCCATGTCAAAGCCTGCATCGCGCAGCGCCCGAGCCTTGCGTTCCTCGATGGCTTTGCACCATATGAAGTCTTCGATATCAGGGTGGTCGACGTTCAAGATGACCATCTTCGCCGCACGCCTCGTCTTACCACCCGACTTGATCGTGCCTGCCGATGCGTCCGCTCCCCGCATGAAGCTCACAGGGCCCGAAGCCGTCCCACCCCCCCGGAGGCCTTCCTTGGAGGAGCGTATCCGCGAGAGGTTGACACCAGCCCCAGAACCGCCCTTGAATATTTTGCCCTCCTCCACGTACCAGTTCAAGATGGAGTCCATTGAGTCGTCAACGGACAAGATGAAACATGCAGAAGCTTGTTGCTTCACGCCCTCCACGCCGATGTTGAACCATACCGGCGAGTTGAAGGCAGCTCGCTGGTGGACGATGAGCCACTTCAGCTCCGCCTCAAAGGCCTCCGTTTCCTCTTCGCTAGCAAAGTATCCGTCCTTGCGGCCCCAGGCCACGATGGTCCCGACCACTCGGTCGACGACCTGCTTCAGCGACCACTCCCTCTCGGGCGTCCCGAGGGTGCCCCTGAAGTACTTTTGGGCCAAGATGTTCGTCGCGTTGAGGCTCCAGGTGCTCGGCACCTCCACACCAAGCTGCTCGAACGCCACCGCTCCGGTCACCCAGTTGGTGATACGCGCGTCTCGCCGCTCCCAGGTGACCGTTTGGTACGGGTCGGTGCCGGGGGTGGTGAAGTAACGCCGAATGCCGGCACCTGTCTGCTCTGGGGCTAAAACCATTTCAGGGGTCCCTTCTCCTGTTTGGAAACCGGTGGGGCTGCCGTCACCGGTGTGCTAGATGGCCAAGCGCGCACTCGCTGGCCAGGGCCTCTTACCACAAGGTCTTGTGGTCAACGACTACTCGCTACACAATATGCGGTGCATTACAGCACAGTACTTACATGCCTGTCAACCGGCTCCTCCCTGGGGCCCGGCCCAACGGCCACCGTAGGGGCAAAGCCCTGTGGGCCGCTAGGGGCAAAGTTTGTGGATCTCTTATGCACAACCGTCACTGCCCCTGCCGTAGTATCCGCTCATGGGCACTGTCGGCCATTGCGAGGCGAGGTAACTACCCGTGCGGCACAACGGCAAGGGGCTCTCGCTCGCCCAGCAAGAGCGTCAGGCGCTCTGTGACCTGCTGCACGACCTGGGGCCAGACGCCCCCACCCTCTGCGCTGGTTGGCGTAGCGCCGACCTGGCCGCGCACCTGGTCGTGCGCGACCGGCGCCCGGACTCCATACCCGGGGCGGTCTTGCGGCTCAATGTCCTGCAGGGTTGGACAAAGCGCGTCCGCGACGGCGTTCGCGACACACTGACCTGGGACGAGCTGTTAGCTCAACTTCGAGCCGGCCCCCCAGCTCCCATTAGGCCACTAGACGCTGCCGTCAACACCATCGAGTTCTTCGTGCACCACGAGGACGTCCGCCGCGCCCAGCCTGGCTGGGAGCCGAGAGCTTTGGCCGACGAAGTGGAGGCGCAGCTGTGGGAACGCCTCAAGGCCATGAGCATTGGCATACGCCTTTTGAGCTCGTTGGGCCGCCAACCCCCCGCCTCAAGAGCCGAAGTGCCTGGCCGCCCACCGATAGTGCTGGTCAGCCAACGCGGTCTTGGGCGTTCCCCAAGCTCGCGGCCCACAGTGCTCAAAGGCCAGGCCAGTGAAGTCGTCCTCTGGGTAATGGGGCGCCAAAGTGCCGCCCGGGTTGAGCATTTAGAGGTCGCGGGCTAGGGCCAAGGGGGCTCGCACCGCGCCGTCCGCGCCGGCTTGTACGGCCGCTCGCCCACCCGCCACCAGCTCCGTCCACCGCCTATCGGCAATGCGGGCCAGGGCAGCAAGCTGGCGCCGCTCGCGAGCCCTAAATGGTCGCCCCTCACGTCCGAGCAGCACGACCAGGGAGGCCACTGCCATGTCAGCCCAGGCAACGTCAGACGGGCTCGTCACGGTCTCTCTGGCCCCAGGGCCAGAGCCCCCAAGCGAGGCCTGAGCGCCCTTGACGAAGGCCAGGGCCCATGCCACCGGTGGTACCTGCCCGGTAGAGACGAGCGGCTGAGGTGCGCTCGGGTCAACGGTTGCTGCCCAGTCGGCTTCGAAGTCCCGAGCTGCGTGGGAGCACAACGCACGCAACAGGTCGTGGGGGTCGTCGCGCTCCACCAGGTAACAGGCCGTTTCGAGAGCGTCTAGCCGTGGGTCGAGCAGGGCAACCGGTGCTTCACGGACATCTTCGACGTCTACCCCGTCCACCTGGTTGACCTCGCTCACCATCAGGTCGCGCAGGCTTGCGTCGGGCAGTTCCACCACAAGCTCGTCGATGGCCCTCCCCGCTCCACGTTCCAAGATGTCGATGCCGGTCACGTCGCCCCGGACTGCGCCTATCCGGCTCGCCACGGCGCCTAGAGCACCGGGCCGGTCAGGCAACCAGACACGCACCACGAAAGTAGCCATGCGCCAACACTACGCCAGCAGTGTGAACGCACGGTTGCCCCAAGCGCGCCGCCTCATTAAATTGGCCCTCGGCACGTAAGGGCGGCTCAGCCCAGCTTCGTGAGCCCCCGCTTGAGGTTGCGTACCGCCTGCGCGATCCTCTGGTCGTTCTCGACCAGGGCGAAGCGAACGTAACCCTCGCCCCCGTTGCCAAAGCCCATGCCGGGAGACGTCGCCACGCAAGCCTCCTTCACCAAGTACTTGGAGAACTCGAGCGAGCCCATCTCTGCATAGGGCTCCGGCACAGGTGCCCAAACGAACATCGTCCCGCGGGGTTTGCTCACCGGCCAGCCGATCCGGTTAAGCCCGTCCACCAGCACGTCCCGTCGTGACTTATAGATCGCGTTGACGTGCTTGGGGTAATCGGCAGCCTCGTTCATAGCGACGATAGACGCGATCTGTATGGGCTGGAAAGTCCCGTAGTCGAGGTAGCTTTTCAGCTTGGTGAGAGCTGCTATCGCCTCTTTGTTGCCCACCGCAAAAGCTACCCTCCACCCGGCCATAGAGAAGCTCTTAGTCAGTGTGTACAGCTCGACAGCGACTTCTTTGGCACCGGGGACCTGCAGGACCGACGGTGGCTCGTACCCGTCAAAAGACGTGTCCGAGTAAGCGAAATCGTGGACCAACATGATCTCGTGCTCACGAGCAAAGTTGACGATCCTTTGCATCCACTCTATGTCAACACATTCCGTAGTCGGGTTGTGAGGGAAAGAAAAAACGATCACCTTGGGCCGCGGCCAAACCTCCTCCCAGCTGTCTACCAGGTTGGCGAAGAAATCGACGTTCGGGCCGAGCCGCACTTGGTGGACCTCCGCCCCGGCAAAAAGCGGGGCATAAATGTGGATCGGGTACGACGGCGAAGGGACCAAGGCTGTGTCGCCTGGCCCGAGCAGTACCCACATGAGATGAGAAAGGCCCTCTTTGGCCCCGATAGTGAAGACCACTTCTGTCTCGGGGTCTAGCTCAACCCCGAAGCGCCGACGGTAGAGGTTGGACACCGCCAAGCGAAGGTTGGCCAGGCCTCTTGAAGACGAATAGCGATGGTTGCGCGGGTTGCGAGCCGCCTCCACCAGCTTCTCTACTGCCACAGGTGGGCTGGGGATATCAGGGTTGCCAAACCCGAGGTCGATAACGTCCTCCCCGGCATGGCGCGCGTCGTCACGAAGTTTGTTGATGGCTGCGAACACGTACGGGGGCAGCCCTGTAATGCGGCGGAACTCCACGATCGTCCTCCTCGTCCACTACGAGGTTAGCCGCCCCAGCTCATGCGTCCACGTCGTCGGCAGCCAGGAGAGCCGCTCCAACGGCGCCGGCACGCTCGCCGAAGCTTGCCAGCTCGATGGCCACCTGCCTGGCCCGGGGAGCTTCGACGAGCTCGAGGAAAGTCCTCCTCGTCGGCCCCAAGAAGAGGCCCCCTGCCTCGGCCAGCCCTCCGCCAAGGACTATCACCGATGGGTCAAAGGCATTGGCCAGATTTGCCAGGCCAAGCCCCAGCCACCAGGCAAACTCCTCGACCACGGCCAAAGCCTCGGGGTCGGCCTCGAGAGCCGCCGCCACCAGGTGCTCGCTACGGACGGCTTCTGGATCCCCACCTGCCAGTGCCGCCACGCGTTGCGCCTTGCCCGCCAGTGCCGCCTCGCGAGCCAAACGTGCCAGGCCGCTGCCCGAGGCAAACCGCTCCCAACAGCCCCTCTTGCCGCAAGGGCACGGCGGCCCATAAGGGTCGACCACCATGTGGCCCACCTCGCCGGCGAAGCCGTGAGCCCCTGTCACCAGGTGCCCGCCCATGACCAAACCTCCCCCTATGCCCGTGCCCATGGTCACCATGACCACGTCGTCAGCACCCTGAGCCGCTCCGAGGGCACGTTCAGCCCAGCAAGCAGCCGTCGCGTCATTGAACACCACCGTCCTTGCTCCCGCAGCTCTCAGCTTCACGAGCTCGGAGCGCAAGTCGAAACCGTCCACCCCATGGAGGTTGGGAGAGAAGTGGGCTTTCCCCTGCAAGTCGACCATCCCGGGGCAGCCCACGCCAAGCGGCAGTGCCTCCTGCGCTCCTGGCTCGTCCACAACCTCGCCAGCCGCGGCCAGTACAGTGCGCAGGAGAGCAGCCGGCTCGGGCGGCGTAGCGCGTTTGCAATGGGCTTCTACGTGGCCGGACCGGCTAAGCCGCACCGCCAGTACTTTGGACCCACCGATGTCCACCCCTATGGAAAAGCCGCTCACGGCAGGTCGCCGAAACCGCTGAACCGGTGCAGCGCAACGGCTGTGGCCGCAGCTACGTTGAGAGAGTCAACCCCGCTGGCCATCGGGATCCTTACTGGGCGGGCCCGAGCGAGCACTGCTTGGCTGAGCCCGGCCCACTCGTTGCCTACCGCCAGCGCCACTTTCGACGCCTGAAGCTCGGCCGCCGCCTGCTGGACAGCCAGCGCGTCAACGTCCGGCGTGAGCGCCACCAGCACGTAACCGTGCATCTCTAAAACCTCCAGTGAGGCTGGCCAAGGCACGAGCCGGGCAAAAGGTACCCGCAGTACGTGACCGAGGGACACCCGCACGCTACGCCGGTACAAAGGGTCCGCACAGGTCGGGCCCAGAAGCACAGCCCCGGCACCGAAGGCGGCTGAGTTGCGAAAGATGGCACCCAGGTTCTCCTGGTCGTTAACCGCTTCCGCGACCACGACCAGACGGCTGCCGGCTAGGAGGCCGGACAGGGCAGGCTCGGGACGGCGCTGGGCTAGTGCGAGCACTCCCCGGTGGACGTCGAAACCGGTGACCTGCCGCATCACCTCCTCGCCCACAGCGTAAACAGGCACGCCCGCTGGCATTGGCAAGCCTCGAAGAGCCCCTAAGCGCCGCTTGAGCACGAGGACCGATATGAGCGGGTAGCGAGAGGAGAGGGCTGCTTGCAGGGCCAGCTTGCCTTCAATGACGAAAACTCCCAAAGACGGTTCAGCCCGCCTGCGAAGTGCGGGGTCTGACAAACCCCAATAGTTGCGCACGCGAGGGTCCCTTGGGTCGCTGAGCTCCGTAACTGTGGCATGAAAGTCGTCCCCCAGCCAAGCCTCTAGCTCTCCGCTCGTACCTTCAGCTCCTTTAAGGCGGTGTGGGTGATCCGTCCTTCCGCACGGCGCTTCACGAAAACAGGCAGAGGGACCTTGAGGTCGACGACCAGCCGGTAGGTGATCTCCGCCGAGCCGTCAGCGCTCGGCTCTATCTGGTAGCTGCCGTCCAGCTTGCGCGTGACATCGCCGCGGACCTGCGCCCACGAGAGCCGGGCCGGGGCACCGCTGTAGTCGTAGCGCAGCGTGTAGGACGTGCTGCGCCCGAACGCTGCCGCTCGGAAAGTGACGACGGTAGGCCGCCCCTGTTCGTCACGCTCATCGACCGACACCGCTTTTATGTCAGCCGCCCACTCAGGGTACCGGTCGAAGTCCGTCAGCACCTCGTAGCAATAGGCAGGGCTCGCCCGCACGACCATCTTCTCAGTGACCTGCTCTTCCACTTGCGCACCTCCCTTTGTAAAAACGTAATCGGCCACGGGCCTCAGCTCACGTCCTCGAAGTTGCTGAGGGCAGCTTCGAGCTTGCGCGCCAGCGCGTCATAAGAGAGCTCCTCTTCGACCCTGCGCCGACCAGCCTCTCCCATCTTCCGGCCCATGACAGGATCCCCAAGTACCGTAGCCAGCGCCTCGGCCACCCCGGCGGCCCGGGCTGAGCGGGCGCGCGCTCCCCACCCACCCGGGTCGCGCACGACCAAGCCAGTCAAACCATCGGCGACAGCCTCAGCCGTGCCCCCCGTCGCGACCGTGACACAAGGGACGCCAGCGGCAGCAGCCTCGACAAGGACGATGCCGAAGCCCTCCTGTTCAAGGCCGCCCCAGCGAGACCGGCAGGCAAGGACAAAAACATCAGCGCATGCGTAAAGGTCAGGGAGCTCTGGCCCCGGTACGCTACCGAGCAGGCTTACGCGCGCCTTTGAGCGCTGGGCCAGCCTCTCAAGACGGCCCCGGTCCCGGCCTGAGCCTGCTATGGCGACGTGCAGCCCAGGAAAGTTCTCCACGATCAAAGACGCCGCTGCTATCAGCGTGTCCATGCCCTTGCGAGGCACCAACCGGCTCACACTTAGCACCAAAGGCCGGTCGGCGGGCAAACCGAAGCGGGTGCGCGCAGCGGCGCGCTCGATGGCTGAAAGAGGCCGAAAGCGCTCCGTGTCTACCCCTGGAGGGACCCGCACAGAGCGCGGGAGCTCTTGAGCTGCGCCGAGCACCCGACGGGCTTCTGTCTCGGGGTAGCTGCCAGCCGAGATGACAAGCGATGCCCGGCTTAGGACATGGGCCATCAACTGACGGCTGCCAGGCAGGCGCGCTGGCACGGTCACCTCTGCGCCGTGAAGGACGAGCGCGTAGGGCAGGGCAAGCGACGGCCCCAAAAGGCCGAGCGGCAAGGCAGGGTCGATCACGACAACCTTGGCACCAACTTGGGCAGCTAGCTCCCGCACCCGTCTGGCGAGGCCCGGGTGAGGCAGCAGCACAGGCTCAGGCGCCCGGACGACACGAAAGCTCTGGCGCTTGTCCCACCACGCCGCTCCTCTGTGGGCGGCGGTAAAAACCGTGACGTCCTCAGGGGGCAAGCGCCGCCACAGTTCCCACAAGTAGGACTGGATACCCCCCACCTTGGGCGGGAAGTCGTTCGTCACCAAAACGTGCCGAGCTCCCACTAGCTCACCCAGCCGACAAGTGCCCAGCCAACGGCAAAGCAGGCCGCACCTGGCTGCGGCGCTCCAGTTCGTAGCGCACCAACGCTGAGGGGTCACTAGCAAGGGCGGGCTGAGCAAGCTCTATTAGGTCCTCCCTTGCCAACCGCGCGGCTGCCCAAATTGCGTGAGCACGTAACAGCTCGTCGGGATGAGAGAGGTAGGCACGCAGGGCGCCCTCTACCTCCGGGGACGACCCGTCGGCAATGTTGCCCAGCACTATGAGGGCGTTGCGCCGGAGGTAACGAGGGTCACGGTGGGCAATGTACCAGCGGCCGTAGGCGCTGAGCAGCTCCGCGTCGTTCGCAGCCAACATTTTTAGGATATCGACGTCTCGCTGCTCTGGCCCTTGGCCCACAAGGTGCTCTTGAGCCCCTTGGCGGCCTGGCCATCGTGGTCCCCTCCGCTTGTCGAGCTCCTTGGGGCTAGGCAGGCCGCTTGCCTGCCTAGCCCGGACGCCAAGGCGGTTCATTGGGCACACGACTTGGCACTCGTCACAGCCGTAAATGCGGTCCTGCAGGGCCTCACGGTGCTCCCAGGGGAAGACCCCGGGCCGTTGCAACAACCAGGCAAGGCACCTGCGCGCGTCTAGGACGCCGGGAGATACGAGCGCTCCGGTAGGGCACGCCTGCAAGCAGTGCCGGCAAGGCCCGCAAGCCTCTTGCCTCCTGGTGCCAAATGCAAGAGGGGCGTCCGTGACCACCGACCCGAGCACGAACCAGGACCCCTGCCCTGGCAAGACAATATTGCCGTTGTTGGCAAACCAACCTACCCCGGCCAGCTCCGCCGCAGCCCGGTCCACCAAGGCATTGTCGTCAACGAGCACGCGTGCTCGCCACCCTGCTGCTCGAAGCGTGCCAGCGACCTCGCCCAACGCAGCTCGCAAGCTCGCGTAGTGGTCCCGCCAGGCATAACGAGCCACGCGGCCCAACGGCCGCTTGGCCGGGCTGGCCGCAATGGTCGCAGGGCGCTGCTCACCGGCCTGGGCCGGGCCGTAATACCAGGCACCGACCACCAACGCCGCGGCGCCGGGAAGCGCCAGAGCCGGAGACGTAGACCGGGCAGGGTTACGGTAGGTGAACTGCATGTCAGCCGACAGCCCTGCGGCTTTGCGCTCCTCGATGACGCGCCGGGTTATCTCCATGGGGCCAGCAGGTGCTATGCCAAGGGCCGCCAGGCCAGCCTCTCGGCCCCGCTGGCGTAGCTGCGCCACCAAGCCGGCTAGCTGGCTTGCCCGTGGCGTAGCACCTCGGCCGTCCTTCGCAGTCAGTTCGGCCGTGCTCACGGTCTCCAGCTTGGCTCACAACGTGACGACGGGGCGGGCTTATGCCGAGGCAGGCTTATGCCGCCGAAAGGTTGCTGAGCCAGCCGCTGCACGGTGGCGCAGCGGCGGTACAAGGCCGCTGCCACCTAGCAGGACCAGTGCCCGCTCCTCAGCGAAGTCGAGCAACAGGGCGTCGTCAGCGTCGCG
>JBMFUG010000010.1:27693-47402 GCA_049966695.1 Acidimicrobiales bacterium
GTCTTCACAAGCACTAGTACCCTGCATAGCGCACTCGCCACAGTCGATCGTGAGGGTTGTCATGCTCACAACCTCTCACGGGCCAGTGACCATAACCCGGCGCACGGGAGCCATGACCAGATCTTCGGGATCTTCGGGGCCCCGCCGCCAGCTGGGCTCCGGCCCATCGAGGCCGCCAAGGGCAACGGAGCTGGCTCTGCGCGCTGGGGCAACTTGCCTTAGCCTAGGGACGTGGAAAACGACGACCGCGCTGGCGGCATTGCTGAAGAGTTCCGTCGCTTGACTGGCCACCCGCCAGAAGGCATTTGGCAAGCTCCCGGGAGGGTTAACCTGATCGGCGAGCACACGGACTACAACGCTGGCTTGGCGTTGCCGTTCGCTATCGACCGTTGCACCATAGTGGCTGTGCGGCGCCGGACTGACCACCTGGTCAGGGTGTGGTCTGCCAACCTCGGCCAGCAAGTTGAGGCGCGCACGGAGGACCTCAGCCCCAAAGCGCCTGTCGACATCCCAAGCTGGGCTCGGTACCCCCTGGGCGTGATATGGGCGTCCCAAGCTCACGGCGTGGAGCTTCCAGGCCTCGACATCTCCGTCAGCTCGACAGTCCCTATCGGCGGAGGGCTGTCTTCTAGCGCTGCATTAACCGTGGCACTGGCTGTGGCGGTGGACGACATCGCGCAAGCGGGCTGGAGCACCGAAGAGCTGGCGAAGATATCTCAAGAAGCCGAGGCGCTGTTCGCTGGGGTCCCTTGTGGCCTTCTCGACCAGCTGTCGGTGCTCGCTGCGCGCGCCGGGCACGCCGTGGTGATCGATTTTATGTCGCAAAGCTGGGAGCTCGTGCCGCTTGACGCCGGGCCTTTGGTAGTGATCAGCACAGGTGTCCAGCACGCCAACGCTGCCGGCGCCTACGCCAACCGCCGAGCCGTCTGCGAACAAGCAGCCGCCAAGTTGGGCCTGAAGGCTCTGCGCCAGGCGACTTTGGACCAGGTCGAGGCACAGCTAAGCGGAGAGCAGCTTCGCCGGGCACGCCATGTGGTCACCGAGAACTTGAGGGTCCTAGAGACGGTCGAACGCCTGCGCAAGAACCAGCCTTTTGGTGACTTGCTCACCGCTTCTCACATTTCGCTAAGAGACGACTACGAGGTCTCATGCGCTGAGCTCGACCTAGCTGTGGAAACGGCCGTGCGCTCAGGCGCTGACGGAGCCCGCCTGACAGGAGCTGGCTTTGGTGGCTGTGCCATTTCCATTGGGGCAAGCGCGCAGGCGCTGTCCGGAGCGATTTCGAGGGCGTTCGGCGAAGCCGGGTTCGCTCAGCCCAGTACCTTCGACGTCGCCCCTTCCGATGGAGCGGGACGCCTGGCTTAGGAGTACCGTTGTCGAAGTGGTCACAGCTTTCGTGCTCATCGATGCCGACCCCCCTAGAGTGGCTGACCTGGCCGAAGAGGTCGCAGCAATAGAGGGCGTAGCAGAGGCGTACTCAGTCGCCGGCCAAGCAGATATCGTGGCGGTCGTCCGTGTGCGCCGTCAAGAGGACCTGGCCGAAGTTGTTACCCGCCGGGTACATTCTCTCCGAGGAGTGCGGGACACTAAGACGCTCGTGGCGTTCCAGGCCTACAGCCGCAAGGACCTGGACGCCATGTGGGAGCTCGGCGCTGGATAATGCTGCATGAGCCCCGCCCTTCCGATAACGCTACGTCGGCCCAACCCTGCGGCTAGGCCTCCTGCTGCCTACTGATGTGCCCTGCGCGCTGCCCAGGCCTCAGCGCTAGTCGTACCATGCAACTGTGGGCGATGCGTTGTTTACGCTCTGGGTGTTCTTGGTTGCCCCTGTCGTTTTGCTCGGGGCGGGAGCTGCTTTCGCCACTTACTATCTTCAGCGAGCTAACAGGGTCGGCCCCAGCAGGGTCGGGCCTGTTCCCCTGGCGTGGCTGTGGAGCCCGAGCCCAGCAGCAATGCTCCACCGAAGGCTCCGCTCTGCCTGCCAAGTGGCGAGCTCAGTGGTCGGCTCTCTGGCCACGCCGCGCCGGCGCCGCCGAGGCCGCACGCTCGCCGACAGCATCGCCGAGCTAGCCAAAGAGGTGATCGCTGAGGCAGTCCGGCTTGACCAGCAGCTCGTGCCGACCAGTCGTTTGGCCAGAGGGGCACCCAGGGCTCGGGCTTTGGCGGCTCTAGACCAGCAAGTGGCACTGGTGGAGGACGCGGCCGCCCGGGTAAGCCACCTAGCCGCCCGGCGGGCCCAGCTATCGGGGCCAGCTGGCCCGGCTGCCCTCAGCCTGTCGGAACGTATAGCCGCCATGGAAGCGGCCCTCGGCGAGCTGAGCTCCAATTAGCAGGTTGCCCGAGCACCCGAACCGGCAGGCCCTCGGTGCACTAGCGCTGGGAACGAGCCGCCTCGGCTTGCGACAGCTCGACCAAACGCTGCAAGCAATTGGCAGCCCGGCCGCTGTCCACTGACTCGGCTGCTGCAGCAAGACCAGCTTCCAAGTCGTCGACCTCCCCTACCACGACCAACGTGGCAGCGGCGTTGAGCAGCACTATGTCCCGGTGAGGCCCAGCGCTACCAGCCAGTACATCCCTGACAGCCTGGGCGTTGACAGCCGGGTCGCCACCCCGAAGGTCTTCGCGTCGTGCCGGGCGCAGCCCCAAAGAGCTCGGCACGACCGTGAAGCTCCGCAGCCCAGCCCTAGCGCGCCACTCGACGACAACAGAGGGCGAAGTTGTTGACAGCTCGTCCAAGCCGTCGTCGCCGTGCACCACCCAAGCACGCTCAGAGCCGGACTGGCCGAGGACCGCGGCAAGCCGCTCGGCCACCTTAGCGTCACCAACCCCCACAAGCTGGTAGGGTGCCCTGCCTGGGTTGGCGAGCGGCCCCAGCAGGTTGAACGCTGTCGGGACACCCAGCTCGCGCCGTGTTGGGAGCACGTGGCGCATGGCCGGATGGTAGCGAGGAGCAAAACAGAAGCCCATCCCGGCCTCTTCTATGCAGCGGGCCACCGACTTTGGGGGCAGGGAAATCTCTACGCCCAACGCTTCCAGGACATCAGCCGAGCCCGTCCTCGACGATGCCGCGCGCCCGCCGTGCTTGCAAACAGGTACACCCGCGCCAGCTACAACCAAAGCTGCGATCGTCGAAACATTGATCGTGCCGGCGCGGTCGCCACCGGTACCGCACGTGTCGACAAGCCTTCGAGCAAGTTCAGGGGCAACCGGGACGGTCTCTGCGACCTCCAGCATGGCCCCCAACATGGCGGAGAGCTCCTGTGCAGTTTCGCCCTTACAACGCAGCCCAAAAATAAAAGCCGCCATCTGCGAAGGCGTTGCCGCCCCTTCGAAGACCTCCCGCGTCGCAGCGGCAGCTTCTTCCGCGGTCAAGTCTTGCCCACCAGCGATCCGGCCGAGCACGGCCGGCCAGCCCCCTATGTCCGACAACGACGGCATCTCCCAAACGTACCAATGCCGGAGCGGGGACAAGTTAACGAGCTTGACGGCACCAGCACCAGGCGCTCGGGCACTTCGCTGCCAAGCCGCTATCGTCGGCTAACAACCAATAAGGAGGTCATCATCTCCATCCTCGTCATCGACATAGGCAGCACCGCCATCAGGACAGCCGTCGTACGACCCGACGGCAAGGTGGAGGCTCGCCACCAGCGTCCGGTGGTTGCTCACCGCCCTGGGCCGGGCCTCGTCGAAGTCGACGGGGCAGCTTTGGCCCACGCAGCGCTCGACGCGGCAAGGAGCACACTGAGCCAGGCAGGACCGGTACAAGGGGTGGGCGTGACCAACCAGCGAGGCACGACCGCTGTCTGGGACGCCGTGGGCGGTGAACCAGTCGGGCCTTTTCTCAGCTGGCAAGACCTCCGTACTGCCGGCACATGCCTCGAGCTACAAGCCGAGGGCCTGCGCCTAGCCCCTAACGAGTCGGCCACAAAGCTTGCTTGGCTCCTCGACACCTATGACCCGGAGCGCCGACGCGACCTGCGCTTTGGCACTCTCGACAGCTGGGTAGTGTGGCAGCTGAGCGAGGGCCAGGCCCACTTGACCGACCCGAGCAACGCTGGCGTAAGCGGTCTTTTGCCCACAGAGCAACTTCTCGCAGGCACAGCCAGCCTCTCATGGGACCCAGCCCGACTGGAAAGGTTCCGCGTCCCTGCGACTTGCATGCCAACCATCGTTGCTTCATCGGCGGTGGTAGCAGAAGCGAGCGCGCTGGCAGGGTCGCCGCCCATATGCGGCATCGTCGGCGACCAACAAGCCTCCCTATTCGGCCAAGGCTGCGTCAAAGCCGGTGACGCCAAGGCCACCTTCGGCACCGGGGCCTTTCTCGACGTGAACGTCGGGGCGCAGCCTCCTGCCTTTGGGGCGTTCGGGAAACGAGGTGAAAAGGGCTGCTTCCCGATCATCGCCTGGGAACGTGCCGACCAGCTCACCTGGGGAGCAGAGGCCATCATGCTCTCTGCGGGCAGCGCTTTGGACTGGCTCGTCACAGACCTCGAGCTGCTTCATGACGCCGCTGAGTCTGCCGAGGTGGCGTCTCGCTGCGCTAGAACCGGCGACGTGTTCTTCGTCCCGGCGACGCTTGGCATTGGGACACCGACCTGGGATTTCGGAGCGCGGTCGCTGCTAATAGGCATCACTTCAGGTACCGGGCGGCCCGAGGTGGTGCGGGCCGTGCTAGAAGGCATCGCCCAACGAGGCGCAGACCTGCTCGAGTCCGCCGAGGCGGACTCGGGCCTAGAGATCGCCAGGCTGCGCGTGGACGGTGGGATGAGCGCCAACCCGGTTTTTGCCCAAGCCTTGGCCGATGCCTGCCGTAGGCCCGTAGAGATCTCGTCCGAACTGGAAGCAACAACCCTTGGGGCCGGCCTGTTGGCGGGCCTGGCCGTTCGCACTTGGTCGAGCGAGGCTGAAGCAGCGTCAACCTGCCGCCCCCGCTCGGTCATAGAGCCGACCGGGCCCGACCACCGGGACCGTTGGGCCGAAGCCCGCTCTAGAGCAGAAAAGTGGATCCCCGAGCTCTCAGCCCTCAGCTTCTAGGCCGCCCGCGACTTACCAAGGCCCTGAAAGGTTGGCATTAGCCGCGCGTATAGCAGCCACGTAGCCGGCACGCTCTTGGCTTGCCTGGTCCGGCTCCAAGGGAGAGGCCAGAAGCCCCCGCACTTGGCCGACGCTGTCGAAGCCCTTGCGTACCATCCAACTGGTGAGGCCGTCCAAAAGGGTGCGCGCATGGTCGGGGCCGTGGCGCAACAAAGACGACGTGGTCATCACGACGTCCGCACCAGCAAGCAGGTACTTGGCCACGTCCTCGGGGCCCTCGACACCGGTAGAGCCAGCCAGCGCAGTACTTAGCCGTTTGCGCAAAAGCGCGATCCACGTGCGCGCCAGCCGTCCCTCTTGGGGGTGCGAAAGCCCGATGCCGGGCACCACTTCCAGAGCTTCGGGGTCGATGTCAGGGTGCAAGAAACGGTTGAACAGCACCAGGGCATCTGCCCCAGCTCCGGCCAGGTGTAGCGCCATCTCACCGACTGAGCTGTAGTAGGGAGAGAGCTTGACAGCGACAGGCACTTTCACAGCCGAACGGACAAGGCCGAGGACCTCCAAATGGCGTTGCTCAACCTCGCGCCCCGCCCCACCGGCCCCGGTCGGCGCCGAATAGATATTGAGCTCGATCGCCGCAGCACCGGCACTTTCCATCTGACGTGCGTAATGTGCCCAGCCCCCCGCGGTGGCGCCGTTCAGGCTGGCGATCACCGGGACTTCTACGGCGCCCACGGCTCGCTCGAGCACAGACAGGTAACGCCGCCCGCCGGCTTCTACCCCGGGGACGTCAGGAAAGTACGAAAGTGATTCCGCGAAGCTCTCAGTGCCTGCTTCGGCCAGGGCACCTGCCTGCTCTGCCTCTTGGGCCAGCTCCTCCTCAAAAAGCGAGTGCAGCACGACCGCCCCTACCCCGCCGGCGGCAAGGCGGCGCACCCCGTCCAGCGTGTAAGACAGAGGCGACGCCGAAGCGACCAGTGGGTTGCTTAGCGCCAGGCCCATATAGGTCGTGGAAAGGTCCACCATCACTACCGCCCCTTCCTGGCATCAGCTGCAAAGCGTCCTGCTGGACGTGTTGCCATTTCCTCATAGGTAGCCCAATGTTGGTAAACCGCTTGCTGGGCCAAAGCGGCCAGGCGCTCAGCCTCTACCGGGTCAGTGCGGGCGAGAGCGGCATAACGCAGCTCCCGGCCAGCGTAGTCGGCAAAGCTAAGTCGAGGCCGCGGGGAATCGAGCAGGAACGGGTTTGCACCCGTGGAGCGCAGGACTGGGTCGTAGCGCATGAGGGGCCAGTACCCGCTGGCGACTGCTCGGTACTGCTGGTCGAGGCCGTTGCGCAGCGTCACCCCGTCCTTTTCAATACCGTGGGCAATGCAATGGCTGTAAGCAATGATGAGCGAAGGCCCGTCGTAGGCCTCCGCCTCCCGGAAGGCCCGTAGCGTCTGCTCGGGGTCAGCTCCCATCGCGACCCTTGCCACGTACACGCTGCCGTAGGCGATCGCCTGGAGAGCAAGGTCCTTTTTCTCGCTCGTCTTGCCTGCGGCAGCAAACTTGGCGACCGCGCCGAGGGGCGTCGCCTTGGAAGCCTGCCCCCCTGTGTTGGAGTAGACCTCTGTGTCGAGCACCAAGACGTTCACGTCCCTGCCGCTGGCCAGCACATGGTCGAGCCCACCAGAACCGATGTCGTAAGCCCAGCCATCACCGCCTATGATCCACACGCTCCGGCGCAAGAGGTGCTCGAGCACGCTGCCCAGCTCAGCCACGGCCGGCCCGCTTAGGCCGCTAAGGCGCTTGCGCACCTCGGCCAGCCGCTCACGCTGGGCAGCAAGCTCGGACTCCGAACGTTGCGGAGCGCCCAAAATGTCCTGCACAAGTTGCTCACCAAGGACATCTTTCAGCTCCGTGAGCCTTTGGCGAGCAAGCTGCGCATGGTGGTCAGCCGCCAAGCGCAGCCCCAGGCCAAACTCGGCGTTGTCCTCGAAAAGCGAGTTGGACCACGCTGGCCCGCGCCCGTCGGCATTGAACGTCCAGGGCGTGGTCGGCAGGTTGCCGCCGTAAATAGACGAGCACCCGGTAGCGTTCGCGACCACTGCGCGGTCCCCGAACAACTGGGACACCAGCCTTATATAAGGCGTCTCGCCGCAACCAGCGCAGGCACCAGAAAACTCGAAAAGCGGTTCGAGGAACTGAGCTCCCCTCACCGTCCCGAAGTCGACCCGCGGCCGCTCGGCAACCGGCAACGACTCAAAAAACGCGATGTTCTCGCGCTCGGCTGAAAGAAGCTGCTCTCGCCAGGAAAGGTTGATGGCCTTGCGACCAGGCTCTGCCGGGGCGCTCACCGGGCATGCCTCCACGCACAGCCCGCAGCCGGTGCAGTCCTCCAGGTACACCTGCAATGTGTAAGAAGTGCCAGGCAGACCACGGGCGTTGAGAGGAGCGGAACGGAACGAGGCAGGTGCCTGTGCCAGCTTGTCCTTGCTGTAGTACTTCGAGCGGATAACTGCGTGAGGGCAGACAAAGCTGCAATTGCCACATTGGATGCAAAGAGCAGGGTCCCACTCAGCCACGAGGTCGGAGATGTTGCGCTTTTCGTAAGCCGCCGTCCCGCTTGGCCAAGTCCCATCGGCAGGGAGCAAGCTGACGGGCAAGGAGTCGCCTTGGCCGGCCATCAGGACCGCAGTGACCTTGTGCACGAACTCTGGGGCACTGGCCGGGACGAGCGGGGCCAAGCCGGTGCGCGACGTGGCCTGCTGAGGCACTTCGACTTGCGCCAAGCCCTCTAGGGCTCGGTCGATAGCAGCCAGGTTGGCATCTACGATCTTTTGGCCCCGCCGGCCGTAGGTCTTGACGACGGCCTGCTTCATCTTGTCTATCGCCTTGTCCGGCTCGATGACTTTAGAGATGGCGAAGAAACAGGCTTGGAGGACCGTGTTCACCCGTCGCCCAAGCCCAACCTCACGAGCGATGCGGTCCGCGTCGACCACGTACATGCAGATCTGCTTTTCAAGGATCTTCTCCTGTACCGGCCGGGCCAAGACGTCCCAGACCTTGTCGGCTGCGTGCTCGCAGTTGAGGAGCAAGGTAGCCCCAGGGGCGGCACGCTCCAGCACCTCTTGTCGCTCAAGGAGGCCGAAGTGGTGGCAGCCGATGAAACCCGCCTGGTCGACCAAATAGGGCGCTTTTATCGGCTCGGGGCCAAAGCGAAGGTGCGAAATGGTGTAGCCGCCCGACTTCTTCGAGTCGTAGACGAAATAACCCTGGGCGTAAAGCCCCTCGTCTCCCAAGATCTTGATCGTGTTCTTGTTGGCACCCACTGTGCCGTCCGCTCCGAGGCCAAAGAAAAGCGCCCGAAGGGTACCTGGGGGCTCGATGTCCAGCGTTGGGTCATAGTCGATGCTCGTACCAGAGACGTCGTCTGTAATGCCGACGGTAAAGCGGCGCCGGGGCGAGGACCGGCCGAGCTCGGCGAACACCCCAGCAGCCATCCCAGGAGTGAACTCCTTGGACGACAGGCCGTAGCGCCCGCCGATGACAGCCGGCATGACCTCCCGTTCGCCGTTGTCGTGCGCCTCGGCCAAAGCTGCCAGTACGTCAAGGAAAAGCGGCTCGCCAAAAGACCCAGGCTCCTTGGTCCTGTCAAGGACAGCCACCTGTCGCGTGCTGGAGGGCAAGGCAGCCAAGAAGGCAGCCGTAGGGAACGGCCGGTAAAGACGCACCGTCATGGCACCGACCCTTTCCCCCTCTTCGCACAGCTTGGCAACAGTCCCTCGTAGTGTCTCAGCTCCTGAGCCCATCGCCACGACCACGCGCTCGGCTTGTGGGTCCCCGTCGTAGGAGACGACCTCGTAACGGCGGCCAGTGAGCTGGGCGAACTTTTGCATCGCATCTGCGACGAGGCCCGGCACCCGGGCATAGTAGGGGTTGACCGCCTCGCGAGCCTGAAAGTAGACATCAGGGTTCTGCGAGGTGCCGCGGATGAAGGGGTGCTCAGGCGACAGCGCCCGAGCACGGTGGGCTAGCACGAGCTCTGGCGGCACAAGCGCCCTCAGGTCCTCGTCCGAGAGCATCTCGATCGTGTTCAGCTCGTGGGAGGTGCGAAAGCCGTCAAAGAAGTGCACGAACGGCACACGCGAAGTCAAAGTGGCAAGCTGGGCGACCGCCGCCAGGTCGTGAGCCTCTTGGACAGATGAAGACGCGAGCAGGCCAAAGCCCGTCTCCCGCACTGCCATCACGTCCTGGTGGTCGCCAAAGATCGACAGTGCCTGGGCGGCGAGCGCGCGAGCCGCTACATGGATCACCGACGGCGTCAGCTCACCGGCGATCTTGTACATGTTGGGGACCATGAGCAACAGCCCCTGAGAAGCCGTAAAGGTCGTCGCCAGGGCCCCACCCTGTAGGGCGCCGTGCAGGGCGCCTGCCGCACCGCCCTCGCTTTGCAGCTCCACCACCGACGGCACGCTGCCAAAGATGTTGGGTCGGCCTTTGGCTGACCATTCGTCAGCCAGCTCGGCCATCGGCGAAGAGGGCGTTATCGGGAAGATGCAGCACAGCTCGTTGAGCCGGTACGCGACAGAAGCAGCCGCCTCGTTGCCATCGATAGTTGCCCTCACTTGACGGCCCTCCCAGCCTCACTGGGCTCGGGCACCATCTCTATCGCGTGCACGGGGCACTGCTCGAAACAGATCCCGCACCCCGTACAACGGTCATAATCGAAGCGGTAACGGTTGCCAGGGCCGAGCTTGATCACGGCGTCCTCCGGGCATGCCCCATAGCAGCCGTCGCACTCAAAGCAGTTGCCGCACGACAAGCAGCGGCCGGCCTCATAGGTTGCCTCTTCTGCGCTGAGGCCCCCCGTGACTTCGCCAAAATCGTCCACGCGCTCGGGCACCGGGCGCTCAGGCTGGGGACGTCTGGAAAAATCCCCGAAGTACCACAAGTGCAAGCCGCTAAAGGCTGCTTCAGGGTGCTTAGGCTGAGGAGCAAAAGGTTCTCCTCGTAGCCACAGGTCTACGTTGCGGGCCGCCTTCTTGCCGTGGCCGACCCCGACTGTGACTGTGCGCTCGGCAGGCACCATGTCCCCTCCAGCAAATACCCCAGGGCAGCCGGTCATCATCGAGGGCGAGACAACTACGGTGCCGTCCTTGCTGAACTCAACGCCGGGCACGTTGCGCAAAAAGGACGTGTCCGTGTCCTGGCCAAGCGCCAGGATCACCGTGTCGGCAGCTAGGGTCTCGAAACGCCCGGTGGGACGAGGGAACCCGGCCTCGTCCAGCTCCATCACCTCTACGGTCAGCTCAGGGCCTTCGAAGTCCTTGATGGTCCGGAGCCAGTTGATGCGTACACCCTCTCTTTCAGCATCGGCAGCCTCTTCCTCGTGCGCTGGCATCCGCTCCCGGGTCCTGCGGTAGACGATCATGGCCTCTGTCGCCCCCAACCGCCGGGCTGTGCGGGCGGCGTCCATGGCGGTATTGCCCCCGCCGTAGACGGCCACGCGCCGGCCGATCATCGGCCGTTCGCCACTTGCAACGCCGCGCAAGAAGCTAAGGGCGTCGATGATCTTGCCGGTGTCAGCTGCAGGTATGTCCACCCGCTTTGAAAGGTGCGCTCCCACGGCCACGAACACGGCATCGAAGTTGCCCTCACGCCTCTCGGCTTCTAGGTCTTCTACCTTGTGGGAGCCCGTTATGCGCACTCCTAGAGCGGCGATACGGGCGACCTCCCCGGACAGTACGTCCCGGGGCAGGCGATAAGCAGGGATACCATAACGCATCATCCCGCCCGGCTCGGCACCAGCATCGCGGATCTCGACGTCGTGGCCACGACGGGCCAGGTGGTAAGCAGCAGACAGGCCGCTCGGGCCGCAGCCGACCACGAGCACCCGCTTGCCACTACGGGCAGGAGGCAACGAGAACTGCCAGCCGCGCTCCAAAGCCATGTCGCCGAGGAACCGCTCGACGGCATGGATAGAGACAGCTTCGTCTAGTTCGGCCCGGTTACAGGCCCCCTCGCAGGGGTGGTAGCAGACCCTCCCATGGACGGCCGGCAAAGGGTTGTCCTCGACCAGGGCCCTCCAGGCCTGCTCATAGCGGCTTGCCTGGGCGTGGGCCAGCCACGCCTGGATGTTCTCCCCCGCCGGGCAAGCGGCGTTGCAGGGCGGTAGAAGGTCAACGTAGACGGGCCTCCGGCTCCTCACAGGGCCAGCCTCGGGCTGCCCGCGCAGCAAGTCGGGTACTGCAGTGATGTCTCGCGTCAGCGCCATGATGGCCCATCTTCGCGCTCGGCAAAGGAACTGCGCTAGCGCAGCTCGACTGTTTCGCCGGACGAGGCGCGTGCTGCAGCTAGCGCGGCGTCAAGTTGGCGGTCGGCTCGCACTGCTTTGCGCTCTTCGTCCGAAGCCCAGTCGACGAACAAGATGCCAAGCGCGCAAACGGTAAAGATCTCACCGAGGCCCCATAAGACGTCGCCTCCGGACTGGGTGTCCGCCAAGGTGTTCGCCGCGGCGTAAAGGGGCTTAGCGACAGAAGCTATGGCGAGGCCCAAGAAAGCGTTCCATGGGATCGTGACAAAGACGAGCATGAACCTGGCCCCGAACGAAAGGCGCCTCGGCAAGACGTCACGGCCGACGATAGGCCACCAGAACAAGCACCCCGCCAGGAGGAAATGCAAGTGCACATAGGCGTGCAAGACCGGGTGCTGCTCTGACAGGGGGTACAAGGGGGTGAGGAAGTAGGCGTACATGGTGACGACACCAATGCCAAGGGCCACTAGTGGGTGCGTGAGCAACCGGGCTGGAGCGCTATGGAGGACCTTCAGCAGCCACTTGGTCGCCCGCCTGGACGAGGACTGTAAGGCCAGGGTCACCGGGGCGCCCATAGCCAACAACGGAGGGGCGGCGTTCATGAGGAGCAGGTGCTGGACCACGTGCACCGTGAAGTTGGAGTCGTCGTAGTAGGCGATGCCGCCCTCGGCTGCGTAGGCGGTCACCACCAAGCCAGCGACAAAACTGGCAGCCTTATAGCGGGACCAGCGCCGGCCTCTGCCTTCTAGGCGCCGCATAGAGAACAAGTACCAGGCCAGCACAGCCGCCTGGACGCACATCGCGACGATTGACGTCCAGCCCGTCTGCCAACTAGCAAAGAGCACGCTAGCCTGTGGGCTTGGCGATTTCACGGGCATACTAACGTTAGAGCTTAGGAGTGCCTTGTAGGCTATGCCAACTTGGTAGTGGCGCAGGGCCAACTTCAAACTGAGGCGGCTCCAAGCCTCCGAACGCTTTCTCGGCCGGCTGCCAGGTCTGCCCTGGCCACTGACAAGTCGCCCGCGGGTACAAACCCGAGGACCTCGCCGTAGAACGCCAGCTCTGCTTCCTGCGCGCGCGCGAGGGTGCTGGCACGCCTGAAACCATGGCCCTCGCCCTCCACCTCGATCAGTACAACCGGCACCCCTTCGGAGCGTAGAGCACTGGCCATCGCCCGGCTCTGTCCCGGCGGGACGACACGGTCGTCCAGCCCGTGCAGCAACAGGACGGGTACGCGGATGCTGCCGGCAAATTGCAAAGGTGAGCGCGCGCCGTACTGCGCCTTGGGCACCAGGCGCTCTATGTACCGGCTTTCAAACTTGTGAGTGCTGGCAGCCAATAGCTCAAGGTCGGCCACACCGTAGAGGACCGTCCCCGCCGCGAACACCGGGTAATGCGCCAGCGCTGAGAAAACTGTTAGCCCGCTGGCGCTCGACCCCCTGATCACCACCCTCGCGGGATCAGCCCGTCCCAAACGCACCAGCCACCGAGCTGCCGCTGCGCAGTCCTCCGCGTCCGCCAAGCCCCACCGGCCCTCCAACGACTGGCGGTACAGCCGCCCGTACCCTGTGCTGCCACGGTAGTCTACGTCGACCACCCCGAAACCTCTTGTGGTCCAAAACTGCACCCGAAGGTCCAGCACCCGCGAGGCTGCTCCGGTAGGGCCACCGTGGCTCGTCACCACCAACGGCGCCAGCTCCCCCGTTGGCGCCTCATGAGCGGGGTTGTGAGGTGGGTAGTAGATGGCATGAGCCTCCTCGCCGTTACCGGTGGGGAAACTGAAAGGCTCACCGCTCGACACGTACTTCGCGTCCAGCACAGAAGACTGGCTCTTCCGGGCTACACGGACCTCTTTGGGCCTTGTCAGGGGCTCCGGCCATGCCCGGGGACCGCTGGCCCCAGCTTCGCCTTGCAGCCCGACATGCCTTCGCACCCCTTTAGCCCTTACAAGGACAAGCTCCGGGGCCACCGTTGGGCCGCCTGCCACAGCAAGGACACCTTCGCCGGCTGGCGCTAGATGGGCAAAAGAAGTGTAAGGGAGGTCGAAGGGGTATGTCTTGGCATCGTGGACCAGCCCCAGGTACCCGGCCCCGTGCGCGCTCCAAGTGGCAACCAGCGTCCCGTCAGCGAGGAAAGCATAGTCCGATTCGCCAAAGGCCCAGGGAGGGCCAGCAAAGTCGGCTTCCAGGGGGGCCATAGCACAAGCACCCTCGGAATAGATGTTCCACCAGCCGGTCCGGTCCGAAATGTAGACGAGCCGGCCGTCCGGTGCCCAACCAGGCTGAAGGACTGACTCGCCGGCTGAGGAGCTCACTTCCGCCCGTGCCTCGACCAGGCGACCTTCCCTAAAAGCGGCTCGCCACAGCTCGGTACGGTCCCACGGCATATCAGGATGGTCCCAGCACAGGTAGGCGACCTCACGGCCATCAGGCGAAAACGCAGGCGAGGAGTAAAAATCATGGCCCTGAGCGAGCACCAGTGGTTGCCCGCCCCTGCCGTCGAGAGGCACGGCCACCAGGTCGTTCAACACAGCCCCTTCCTCGTGGCGCTCGCGCACAGCCACCACCCAACAACCATCGGGGCTGAGCGCCGGGCTCGCGTAGCGAACGCTGGCCTGCGCCGTGGGCTCAGGTGTGATGGGCACGGGCTGGCGCGGCGACCGCAACAACCAAAGGCGCTGGTCGGCGAAATTGGAAGTGACAAGCACCTCGCCGTTGGCGCTCACTGCCCAGGCGCGCCCGCCGTACTCGTGGACAGTCGTGCGTGCAGAAAACTCCGGCGGCAACAGCTCAACGTCCTCACCCGAGCTGTTGTCCCGGCGTACAACGACGACCCTTCCTGCCTCAGCTGGTCTTGCCTCCTGCCAAAAGACCCGCTCACCGGCGCAAACGGGATAACCGACCTTGAGCGCCCCTGCGGCCAAGCCGCTGGCAGCAAGAGGCGAGGGCCAGGTGCCGTAAGGAGAGACGGTGCTCACTCGGGAGGACCGGCCGGCGCCTTGGCGGGCCGCCGGCTTACCCTCGCCACAGCCGCTACCAAGTTGGCCGCGGGCCCAGGTGGCGCCTCCGAGCCGAGCGCTAACAGCCCGCGCACCCTAACAGTGACCTTGCGCTCCATGTAAAAGGCCAGTAACGGGAGCCACCCAGCGCACACCATGCCAAGCAGCTGCCAAAGGCTAAAGCGCGAACGGCCGGCCAGGTCAAGACAGGTCACCAAATAGATTATGTAAAAGATGCCATGGACAGGGCCAACCAGTTCGACTACGGCCGGGTGGTGGGCAGCGTACTGGAGCGGCACGCCAACAAAGCAAAGGACCGCCAGGCCAACGCCAACTATAAAAGCCATTACCCGGTAGCGAGCGAGCGCACCAGCCGTCCCACCGAACGACGTTTGCCTGCTCACGGGACGGCAACCTGAGCGTCGTCGCGCACGCCGCTTTCGCCGTCCCGGGGCAGTCCCCGCGGGTTGCGCCAGGTTTTGCGTGCCCCGCCCAGAGCCAGCTCGTACAAGCGCTCGTTATAAGCGCGCAGCTCAGGCGTCTCCAGCGCCGGGTCCCAGGAGAGCTGGCTCGGCCCAAGGTCGTCACTGTCTTGCCCCGCTGCCCCGCCGCACAGCGGCCCCACCGGGGCTGGGCCGGCTGCCGCTACGGGCACGTCGTGCAGCAGCTGCCACCACGCGACCACAGCCAGTACGGCAAATGCTGGCCATTCAACCGAGTACAAGTAGCTCAAAAAGTTCCCGGACAAGGCTCGGTGGACCTGCCACCAGCCAGCCAGCAAGCACAGAGGGAACACAACCGCGAGGAGCGCATGTAAGCCCACAGCTCTCTTGGAAAGCCAACACTTACGCATACGGTTATCCTAACAGCTCAAGCTGTGGACTTGAAGGAGGCGGCCCGCCTGTTAGGACCGACCCTCCCGACGACCCCAACAGAGCGAGCCAACCACCAATGGGCCCCGGCCTGTGGTAGGTGGGCACCAAGCCACAAGCCAGGCTGGCACCGGCGACCCGGTGCGGCCCTGAACTACTAGCTTGCCTTGACAGCAGCCAAAAGTCTGGTCAGGGAGTCCTTCGCGTCACCGAACAGCATGATGGTCTTTGGGTCGTAGAAGAGGTCGTTCTCGACACCAGAGAACCCCGGGCGCATGCTGCGCTTCAGGAAGACGACGTGCTGAGCCTGGTCAACGTTGATGATCGGCATCCCGTATATCGGGCTGTCGGGTGCGTTCCTGGCCGCCGGGTTGACCACGTCGTTGGCTCCTACTACCAGGGCAACGTCCGTGTTGGGCAGCTCCTCGTTAGCCTGGTCCATCTCCTTCAGCTCTTCGTAGGGCACATTTGCCTCTGCAAGCAGCACGTTCATGTGCCCAGGCATACGTCCCGCTACCGGGTGGATGCCATAGGAGACCTCCACTCCACGGCTCTGGAGAGCCTTGGCTAGCTCGACGATCGTCTGCTGCGCCTGCGCCACGGCAAGGCCGTAACCCGGCACCATCATGACCCGCCTGGAGTACACCAGCAGCGTGGCCACGTCAACGGCGTCGCCGGAACGGTAAGTGCGGTCAGCCGCCCCAGCGCTAGCGCTCGCGGTCGGCTTGGACCCCACAGCAGCGAACAAGATGTTCGGGAGCGAACGGCCCATAGCGTCGCTCATCAGCTTGGTGAGCAAGCTACCGGAGGCGCCCACTAGGGTACCGGCCACGATCAGCACAACGTTGTCAAGGGCAAAGCCGTCTGCAGCCACCGCCAGGCCAGTGAAGGCATTGAGCAATGAGATCAAAACCGGCGTGTCGGCACCGCCTATAGGCAGCACTATGCCCACACCGACAGCCATAGCCGCAAGCGCGGTTACTAGCAGCCACACATTGTGGGGGCTTGCGACGGTGGTGATGGCGGCCGCCAGTGCTACCAGGAAAATGACGGCGTTCACAACCTGCTGGCCCTTGTAAGTGACCGGCGTACCGGTCATTATGCCCTGCAGCTTCGCAAAAGCGAACATGCTCCCCGAGAACGAGATGCAGCCGATGGCCACCCCGAAGATGACCTCTACCGCCTCAGCTGGGCCAATACCCCTCGGCGCGTCATGGAGGAACTCAAGGGTCGTGACCGTAGCCGCAGCACCGCCCCCGACCCCGTTGAAGATGGCCACCATCTGGGGGATGGCTGTCATCTTGATGAAACGGGCAGCCGGGACGGCGACGACCGCTCCAGCTGCAAAGCCCACGGCTATTATCCAATCGTGGTTCGCTTTTTGAGCGACCCAGGTTATCGCTGCAGCGATCACCATGCCGACAATGCCGGTCCACATGCCGTAACGCGCGTGCTTGGGTGAAGACAACGCTTTGAGCGCAAGGATGAAGAATAGCGCTGCCACAAGGTACAGCCAGGTGAACGTGTGCGGCGCAACGGCAACCGCCAAGAAGTTCGTCATTTGCCGTCCTCCTGGCTCGGCTTGCCCGGCTGACGGCCCTTGAACATGCCGAGCATACGGTCGGTGACTACAGCTCCGCCGACGATGTTGCCGGTAGCCAAAAAGACGGCTACGGCGGCAAGAGCAGTTTGCAAGACGCCGTGGGCATAGCTAGCAACGACCATGGCCCCGGCAAGGATGATGCCGTGGATCGCGTTGCTGCCCGACATGAGGGGAGTGTGCAAAATGGACGGCACCTTGGATATCACTTCGTAACCGACAAAGGCGGCCAGCACGAAGATGACCATCAAGGTGACGGAGTCGGTGATCACTGATCGGCCTCCAAGAGCGCTCGGGTGGGTTCATGGTGCACGGAGCCCTGGGCGGTGACAGCGCTCTGGTCGACGATCTCGTCGCTGAAGTCGGGCGCCCAACGCCCTTCTTTCACGGAAAGCTGTACGAACGAGCTCACGTTGCGCGCGTACAGGCTGCTGGCGTGGGTGGGCATAGAAGCTGCCAGCTCAGCAGCAGCAATAACGTGGACACCGAACACGTCGACCTCCTGGCCCGGTTTCGTGAGCTCGCAATTACCCCCGCTACCGGCCGCTAAGTCCACTATCACCGAGCCGGGCTGCATGCCACGCACCATCTGTTCGGTTATAAGAAGAGGTGCGCGCCTGCCCGGCACGGCCGCCGTGGTGATAACTACGTCTGACGACCCGACGTGGTTGCTGATGAGCTCCTGTTGGCGCGCTAAGAACTCCTCGGATTGCGCCGCTGCATAACCACCTGACCCTTCCTTGGTCTCGAGCGGCAGCTCGAGGAACGACGCCCCAAGGCTCTTAACCTCCTCTTTGGCTGCAGCACGGACGTCATAAGCGCTCACCACTGCACCCAGCCGCCGAGCCGTGGCAATAGCTTGCAAACCGGCCACCCCCGCTCCCATCACCAGCACGCGGGCGGGGCGGATGGTACCGGCCGCAGTCATGAAAAGCGGGAAAAACTTGAACAGCCGGTTGGCGGCGATAAGCACGGCCTTATAACCGGCCACGGTCGCCTGCGAGGAGAGCGCGTCCATGCTCTGCGCCCGGCTTATACGCGGGAGCAGCTCAAAAGAAAATGCAGTCACCTTGCGCCGGGCAAGAGCCTTCACCACGTCAAGGTGGGTGGAAGGGGCAAGGAAGCTGATAAGGTACGTGCCTTCAGGCAGCTGCTCGACTTCTTCTGGCGTCGGGGCGAGGACTTTGGCCACGAGGTCGGCGCTCTCATAAAGTTCACTGACCTGCCCGCAAACAGTGGCGCCAGCCTCCTCGTAGTCCTGGTCTGGGTAAAGAGCTGCCTCTCCCGCACCGGACTGCACAGCGACATCTACGCCAAGTGCTTTCAAGCGCGCCAGTTCTCCCGGTACCAGCGCTACTCGCTGCTCCCCGGGACCTGTCTCTTTCGGTACCGCGAGTTTCATAGGCCTCCATTGGGCTCGGGGCCCCGGCACCTTAGCGGCGGGGCCTCCGTCTAACCAGGGGCAACCCTACACCAATCAGCCAGGTAGCTATGGTGCCAGCCGTCCGTAGAGGCTAATAACCTGCCGACCGTGGCACGTAGCCCTGCCGTACGGCACTTCGGGCCTTAGCCGGCCCTGCTACCAAGGAGGTAAGCCTACGGCTTAACGACGACGGCTGCCCTTCGACTGTGCAGCCTCGTAGGCCTCCCGTACTTCAGCGGGTATGCGCCCGCGGTCTCCGACTGCGTAGCCAGCGCTGCGCGCCCACTCGCGAATAGGGGCCTGGGATTCTCCACGGGGGGCACCTGCAGGCCCCGTAGCACGCGCAGCGCGCCCACCACGGCCTGCCGTCGCTGGACGCCGACGTCCCCGCCCACCCCGGCCACCACTTGTATGCCCGGCTGCCGCGAAACGCTCCAATGCCCCTCTAACTTCTTCAAGGTGCTTCTTGCAGAGGTCGAGCGTATAGGTCTTGCCGCCGAAGCTGAAGGTAAGCGATTCAGCAGCGCTAACGTCACCGTCCTCGAGGTCGCACGTCACAACTTCAACCTGCCTGCGGGCCACTCGCATTCCCCTTTCGGATGTTGGCCGCAACCTTTGTCGCGGGCCGCTAGAGAATTATAGTTCTCGAGCGCGCCAAAGTGCAATTTTCTAAAGGCCCGCACCTAAAATGTTGGGCCCGTGGGCGCTGCGGGCCTCGGTCCCGCGACCTCCGCCTTGTAAGGGCGGCGCTCTTCCAACTGAGCTAAGCGCCCAAGCCACTGTAGACAAGTCACTGTAGACAACTACACCGGTCGCTCATGCTACAACCGTGGGGGCCTCAGGGGCTTTTCACAGTTTGGCACAGCGGCAACGCTTGCGATTGCCCGCCTTTACGTGCAGGGCACGGGCAGCCCGTCGCCACAAACCCCTGCCGCCCACCGGCCCAGTAGCGTTCAAAGCGCACGAGAGCGATGGCATGTGGTACCGACAGCCTTGGCAGCGCGACCCCTCGGGCCCCTCAGCAGAAGAAGTGAGCATTACCTCATAGCCGAAGCCAACTTTGACGGAGCTCAACGCTCTCCGCCAAGACAGGCAAAGGCCAAGCGGCGCTTTACGGCACGAGCTCAGCCGTTCCCCACAAGTGGGAGGGCCCAAGCCGAGCAATAGCCCGCTAGCGCACTAGCCGAGAAGCGTTTCGCTCAGTCGGGCCCTCTCACCCGAAAGCGCGCCGGGCGTCGAGCAATTGTTGCAATAGCACCGGGGTTGCCGCCGCCACGATAGTCCTGCGTTGCCCTGGCTGGCGGGTCACCAGCTCGGCCCCGTTCAGTTCGCTAAAGGCGGCACCGGATTCCCGGCAAACAAGCAAGCCGCCTAGATAATCCCAGGGGGCGCTCCCCCTCCGGCTGCAATCGACGAACCCGTCCAGTACGCCCGAAGCCACGGCGCACAGGTCCAGTGCGCTCGCCCCCAACGAACGGTACTGG
>JBMFUG010000011.1:0-43729 GCA_049966695.1 Acidimicrobiales bacterium
GCTCGGCGTCGAGCTCCCGGGTGCCCGTGAGCAGCTCCAGCGCAGCGAGCGAGCCGGGCACCAAGCGCGCCCGTCGCTGGGCGAACATCGACGCTTTCATGGCCGCGACAGCCTGTTTTGTGGGGTGAGGGGGATTGCGGCGTGTCAAGCAAAACGGAAAGCTATCTTCGGGGAGCGGTAAGCGAAATCGGCAGCCACTTCAGCTGCGTCCGCTTTGCTTAAGCGGTGTTCCAGCACGAGGCGGGCCAAGAAAGTTGAGTACGCTCTCCTAGCTACGTCGTGGCGGGCCGGTATGGAACAATAGGCGCGCGTGTCGTCCACGAACCCAGCTAATTTGGAAAACCCAGCTGTTTCGACTACGCCAGACCAAAAACGCGCCATGGAGTCGGGGGCGTCCAGGAACCACCAGGGAGCACCGAGCCACAGGCCTGGGTAATAGCTAGCCATTGGCGCTAGCTCTCGGGAATAGACCGTCTCGTCTACGGTAAAAGCGACGGCCCTGAAGCCTGGGTGAGACCCGAACCTGTCGAGAAGGTTGTGCAATGAGGCGGTGAAGCTGGTCGCGACGGGGAAGTCGGCACCGATGTCTGGGCCAAAGCGCGCGAAAGCGTAGCTGTCATGGTTGCGCCAAACGCCGGGGTGGAGCTGCATGACCAAGCCGTCCTCGGCAGACATGCGCGCCATCTCCATCAGCATGTGAGAGAGGAAGACCGCCGCATCGCCTGGTTGGTGCGGGCCGAGGCGCAGGCGGTCGTAAAGCCGCGAGGCCTCGTGCTCGCTCAAGTCGGTCGGCTCGATCGAAAAGTGCCCATGGTCCGTGGCTGTAGCGCCAAGGGCCTTGAAGGCAGCTCGCCTGGCCTCTAAGGCTTCTATGTAACCGCGGTACGAGCCGGTGTCGATGCCAGAGACCCGGTGCAACTGTTCGAGCAGTTGGTTCCACCGGCCCGGGTCAGTAACTTCGACCAGCTGGTCGGGGCGAAAAGTGGGCACGACTTTGCCGTGCCAAGCCGGATCTGCGTCCAGGGCTTGGTGAGCATCCAAGTCGTCCAACGGCGAGTCCGTTGTTGCTAGCACCTCGAGCCCGAAGCGCTGGAAAAGGGCGCGCGGCCGCATTTCTGGACGTTGCAGGTGCTCCGTGACCTGGTCGAAGGTCTGGTCGGAGGTCTCTTCGGTCAGCGGTCCTGTGATGTCGAAGAGATCGGCTAGCTCGTGCTCCAGCCAAAGGCGCATGCTGGTCCCCCGGAACACGGGCCAGTAGCGGCATAGCAAGCGCCAGATGTCCCGGGGAGCCGGCCTGGTTGCTGGTGCAGCGCCGGCCGGGCCACGAGCTGGGACGCCGAGGTTCTCCAGCGGGACCCCTTGGGCGTGCAGCAAGCGCGTTATGTAATGGTCAGGGGTAACCAAAAGAGCCGCCGGGTCAGGGAACATTTCGTCCTTCTCTAGGACGGTTGCGTCCACGTGGCCGTGCGGCGAGACCAGCGGGAGCTGAGCTACTTGGCTGTACAGTTCTCTAGCGAGCTCGCGTACAGACGGGTCGGCGCCTAACAGGCGGTCGGGATGGGGAAAGTCTTGAGCGGGGTGTTCAACCACGTCACTGGAACGTAGCCCGCCTGGGTGCTCGCGAGCGAGCCGAACGGGCGGGCTCCTCGGCCCTGTGTCAGTGGCTCGGCGAAGCGCTGGCCTCTTCGGCGAGGAGAGGGGCTCCTTCGACTTGCTCTGGCCCGCTGCCTCGTGAGTACCAGTTGCGCCAAACGAGGCGGTGAAGAGGCACCCAGCGCGGTATGTCGCGTAAGCCCGGGATGAACGGGACAGCGAGGAGCAACAAGGTGGCTGCTCCTGTCAGGTAGATAGCAACCAAGTCGACGTTGGCTGAACCCGAGAAGTGGTTGCCCGGGATCTGGTACCAAAGGGTGTACAGCCACAGCCAAGGCTGGCCCGGGTAGCTGCCGGTCTCGTTCATCACGCCCCACTGGTTGCCCGTAAGGTGCTGGGCCTGAGCCAGGTGGGCGAAGTAGTTGCCGTCTTCCAAGAAAAGCAGCGGCTTGGTGTAGTTGGTGCCGTAGAAAGGCTGTTGGGCTAGCAGGTCGGCGTCAAGGGCGCCTGACCTGGCAAGCGTGAGCTCGCTTGTGACCAACGTCGGCACGGGGCCGTCGGCTGCTCTCGGTACGGAGGGGACGCCGTTATGGAAACTGACGTGGGTGACGGCGCTCAGGTAGGCCATGTCCCAGCGCTTTTGTGCCGCAGCAGGCGCATGGTCGTAGCTGGTGAGCGCCACGCGTAACGATGGGTCGGTCGCGGCCAGCTTCGACAATGGCGACAGCACAAAGGTGCTGGCGGCGTTGATGGGCTGGCGGACACCTGCCAGTAGCTGCCAGGAGATCCCAATGCGCTGCACGTAGGCGGAGCCATGGTTGTAGGGCGGCCCGTAAGTAGCGGTCTCCGAAGTGCCGGCCAGTTCGCTCGCAGCAGTGGCCATGAAGTCTGCGGGGGCCACTCGCGCCCAGCTCTGCACGGTCACCGGTGGTTCGTCAGGTGAGGAGAGCAACCCCGCTAGGAGGAACACGAAAACGACCACTACCAGGGTCGCTACCGCGCCCTCCTTCAAGATGTCGTAACGGCGGGTCGGCCCCCGCCAATCGGAGGCCTCTGCGACTTGTGCAGCGCGCCGCTCTGAGGTCAAACGAGGGCGCCTCTTGGGCAAGGGGTGAGAAACGCCTCGGACACGTACGAGCAAGACGTGGGCGCCGACTATGGTGACCAGGGCCAAGGGTAGGAGCACGATGTGCCACATGAGCATCTGGCCGAAGTTCATCAGGTCGAAAAACCCGCCCAGGCCGGTGGCGTTGATGGCGTCTTTGCCGTTGGTCGAGATCCACTGAGAGTCGAAGTTCTGCTGTGAGAGGTAGCCGGTGAAGCACTCCACGACGGAGGCAAGGAAGGCGACTACACCGGTCACCCAGGTGAGCGCCCGGCGCCCGCGCCAAGCCGCCATCCAGAACTTGCCCCACAGGTGGATGACCATAAAGGCCATGAACGTCTCTACGCTCCACAGGTGCAGGCTGTTGAAGAAATGCCCTACAGGGTCGTAGTGCCACCAGTCCGGGCCACCCAGCGCGAGAGCGAAGCCCGAGATTATGGCGGTGCCGAGGGCGGCCAGCGTGGCCACCCCGAACACGTAAATCCAAGAGGAAACGTAGGCTGGCTGGCTGTCTGGCAGTAGCTTGCCTGGTGGCAACAGGCGCAGTGCTGCGTTGCGCAAGCGAGCAGTCCACATCGTCTCGTCTTGCAGCCCCTCAGCACCCTGGCCCTGGTCGTCGGGCACTTCGTCTTTGGACGGTGCAACAGCCGCTGGTGCTCGCAGCTCAGCGGGGGCAGGGAAGGGCAGTAGCAGTGCAAGCCCGAAGATCACCACCATCACAGCTATGAGGACCAGGTTGGCCTCCGAGACTGTGAAGATGGACCAATGGAAGTAGTGGCCTGGCTTGTCGAGATTAATGGCCGATGCGAGAAACTCGTGCTGGTACGCCATATGTAATCAGAATGTAGTTAACATATACGACATGGCTAGGGCCAAAGGTCCATTACTCCCTGCTTCCACGTTGTGGTCTTCACTGTGCCCACCACCGGTCCTCAGGTGCAGCTTCCTGACCGCTCTGGGTATTTGCAAGATTACCTATGGCGGTGACCGAAGGCCTCAGTAGGTGCACGCCCGTCACCGGTGCACAGCAGGTTGGCTTCGACCTCGAAGACAGCGGCATGACGAGCTGCAGCGGGTGCACAGCTACTATTGGCGCAGGTTCGCGGGTCGCCACCGGGCGCCTCCGTCCAGCGTCCTTGTTGCTAAACTGGCTCTTGCTGGGCTAGGTGCCCCGGGCGTGGTCCGCAAGCTGGGAGCCACTTCAGGAGGGAGCCCGACACGCAACCGCCACCACACTTGCCGGGCCTGTTCCAGACGCTTGCCCCCGTTCTCGACCACTACGGGTACTTGGCGGTGGCCGGGTTCATCTTTTTGGAAGACTTCGGCACGCCTTTCGTGCCAGGTGAGACTGTGCTCATCGGTGCAGCTGTCTACGCCGGCGCGGGGCGGCTTAACGTCGTAGCGGTCGCGCTGCTTGGGCTGCTGGCTGCAGTGCTCGGGGACAATGTCGGCTACGCGATAGGCCACTTCGTGGGGCGCGAAGCCATAGCGCGTTGGGGGCGCTACGTGCTGCTCACGGACGAGCGCATGTCCAGGGCCGAGGCTTTCTTCGCGCGCCAAGGCGGCAAGGTTGTCGTGGCCGCTCGCTTCGTAGATGGGCTCCGCCAGGTGAACGGCATCGTGGCTGGGATGACCGAAATGCCATGGCTGAGCTTTCTCGCTTTTAACTTCATCGGTGCGGTGGCCTGGGTGGGTTGTTGGGTCGCGCTCGGTTACATGGCTGGGAGCCACATTGTCCCCATATATAACTGGTTCTCTCGAGCCGGCATCTACGCCCTGGTCGCGGTCGTCGTCGCCTTGGCGGGCGTAGTGGTCGGCCGCCGTTTGCTCAGGCGCCGCGCCCAGGCTCGTGCCGACAGGGCCAGCTCTGGCGCTGGGGTAGGGTTGGAGGTGGTGGGTCAAGACAGGGTTAGTAATTTGCGCCTGGGAGTGCTCGCGTCTGGCAGCGGGACGATCCTGGAGTCGGTACTTGCTGCGGGGCTGCCCGTTTGTGTCGTCCTGGCCGACCGGCCCTGCCGGGCGTTGGAAATAGCTGCGAGAGCAGGCGTCCCTGCCGAGCTGGTGCTCCGGGAAAGTTATGGCCCGGAGTTCGACCGCGAAGGCTACACGCACAAGGTGGTGGGCACGCTCCGGCGCCACCGGGTTGACGTGGTTGCTATGGCTGGCTTCGGCACTGTTCTCGGTCCCGAGGTCATTAGGGCTTTCCCCGGCCGGGTCCTCAACACCCACCCGGCACTTTTGCCCAACTTCAAAGGATGGCATGCTGTGCGCGATGCCCTGGCCGCTGGCGTCGCGGTCACGGGCACCACGGTGCACATAGCCACTGAAGAAGCCGACGAGGGGCCAGTGCTGGCCCAGGAGGAGGTGAAGGTGCTCCCCGGGGACACCGAAGAAGCTCTCCACGAAAGGATAAAGGTAGTCGAGCGGCGGCTGTACCCCGAGACGATCCGGAACTTCCTGGAGAAATTAGGTCAACCCCAGCAGAGAGGTGAAAATTGAGGGTACTTTTGTCACCCTACGACAAGACCGGCCTTGTCGATTTCGCGGCTGCATTGGAACGTGCGGGCCACGAGCTTGTGGCCAGCGGCAAGACGGCGGCCATGTTGGTCCAAGCAGGGATCGCCCATCGGGCGGTACAGGACGTGACAGGGTTCCCCGAGATCCTCGGTGGCCGGGTAAAGACGCTTCACCCCGTGGTCCATGGAGGCATACTCGCCGACCTGGCCAACCCCGAGCACCTTGCTGACCTGGCTGTTCACGGCATTGCACCGATAGGTCTGGTGGTTTGCAACCTGTACCCGTTCCGGTCGGGACCTTCCATCGAGATGATCGATATCGGGGGCGTGGCACTGCTGCGCGCCGCTGCCAAGAACTGGGCCCATGTGGGCGTTGTTGTCGACCCAGCCGACTATAAAGAAGTGGCCGAGGACCTTTTAGACGACGGCCAACTTGAAGAGGGGCTGCGCAGGCGCTTGGCCCGGAAGGCTTTTGCCCACACCGCTGCGTACGACGCCGCTATCGTCAGTTGGCTCGATGAGCAAAGCGCGCCGGGGACGGGTGCTGATGAGCGCGCTGCGGACGCGAAAATGGCCAAAGAGGCCGAGGCTTTGCCGCCCACTGTCCATTTGGCTTTGGAGCTGGCACAGCCGCTTCGCTACGGCGAGAACCCCCACCAGCGAGGGGCACGCTACCGCAACTTGGGCGAGCGCAGCTGGTGGGACGATGTTGTCCAGCATGGAGGAAAGGAGCTTTCCTACCTCAACCTTTACGATGCCGACGCTGCTTGGGCCCTGTTGCACGAAATCTCCGGCCTGGGCCCGGCAGCAGCTGTCATCGTAAAGCACGCCAACCCTTGCGGGGCGGCCATAGGCCCCGACCTCGAGACGGCTTACCAAAAAGCCTACGACTGCGACCCGATGTCGGCGTTCGGTGGGATAGTCGCGCTTTCTGGTGTAGTCGACGAGCGTGTGGCCGAGGCGATGCTGAGGAGCTCACACGCAGACGTGCTCATTGCCCCTGGTTACACCGCTGAGGCCTTAGCGCTTTTTGCCTCCAAGCGTAAAAACATGCGTTCGCTTGAAGCACCCGAGCCGACGCCGCTGCGCTGGCACGTGCGCCAGGTCAGCGGTGGCTGGCTGGTGCAAGACCCTTACCGCCTGGTCGCCGGCCCTGAGCAATGGCGCGTCGTGACCAGTGCAAAACCAACAGAGGAAGGCTGGCGCGACTTGCAGCTAGCTTGGCGGGTTTGCGCCGCGGTCAAGTCCAATGCGATCGTCCTGGCCGCGAAGGGGATGGCTGTTGGCATCGGTGGCGGTCAGCAGAACAGGGTTTCGCCTGGAGAGATAGCAGTCGCTAGGGCGGCGGGAAGGGCACGGGGGGGTGCGGCCGCGAGTGACGCCTTTTTCCCCTTTAGGGACGGGCTTGACACCGTCGCCGCAGCCGGGGTCACCTGTGTTGCCCAGCCAGGAGGGTCCGTGCGCGACGCCGAAGTGATCGCGGCAGCCGAAGAGCACGGCATTGCTATGGTCTTTACCGGAGAGCGCCAATTTAGGCACTAGCCCGGCTTGAGGGACCTGTCCTATCCCCTAGGAGCGTAATGGCCGCAGTGATCATGTCCGGCGCACCAGTGGCAGATGCGGTTCTGGCAGAGGTGGCCGAAAGAGTTAGAAAGCTCAACAGCGTGGGCAAGACGGTGGGCCTCGCTACCATTTTGGTGGGCGACGACCCGGCGAGCGCGCACTATGTAGCGAGGAAGCACGAGACATGCGAGCGTTACGGCCTTCGTTCCGTGGACGTGCGCATCCCGGCTAACGCTAGCCAACAAGACTTGCTGGAGGCAGTTGACCAGCTGAACGCCGATCCCGACGTGGACGGGTTCTTGTTGCAGAACCCGGTACCGGCTGGGTTTGACTACGCCGAGGCCTTGGCGCGGGTGGAGCCGTCCAAGGACGTCGACGGGCTGCACCCTGTCAACCTGGGCTATTTGGCTTTGGGGGAGCCCGGCCACCCGCGGCCGTGCACGCCCCTTGGGGTAAAGGCCTTGCTCGAGTACTACGGGGTGGCTGTCGAAGGTCGTTCGGTGGTGGTGGTCGGCCGGGGGCCGACTTTGGGCCGGCCACTTGCCTTGCTGCTCTCGCTCAAGGAGGCGGGGGCCAATGCTGCGGTAACCGTCGTGCACACGGGGGTCAAGGACTGGGCCCAGCACACGCGGCGGGCTGACATCGTGGTCGGTGCCGCAGGGTCCCCCAACATGATCACCCCTGAGGTGATCGCTCCTGGTGCGGTTGTCATAGGTGGAGGCTTAACCTGGCAAGGCCGCAAGGTGCTGTCCGACGTGGACGAGCGTTGTGCCGAAGTCGCAGGTTGGGTGACACCTCGCCTTGGCGGGGTGGGCGTTACTACGGTGGCCATGCTGTTGCGCAACACTGTCGACGCTGCAGAAGCCAGGTACGCGCTCGAAGGCAGCTAGCCCTACGCTGGGCCGTAGTGGCCAAAATAACTGACCTGTTGTCACAAGGTAGGACGTTCTCGTTCGAGTTCTTCCCGCCTAAGAGCGATGAGGAGCTGCTGGCGCTGGTCCAGGTGCTGCGTGACCTGGAGCCGCTGCGGCCGTCGTTCGTGTCCGTCACGTATAGAGGCGGGCCGTCTTCCCGTCAGAGGACCACCGACCTGGTCCGGTCCATCTTGCGGCGGACTTCCCTTACCCCGATGGCGCACCTTACTTGCGCCGGGCATACCCGCCTGGAGCTGGCTGACATCTTGGTGACCTTCCGCAAGGACGGTGTCGAGAACTTGATGGCCTTGGGTGGTGACCCCCTGCCGGCTCCCGCCCCGCCAGGGGAGCTCGACCACGCTGTGCAACTGGTCGAGCTTGCACGAGCTATAGGCGGTTTTTGCATAGGGGTGGCCGCGCACCCGGCTGGTAACCCTCGCTCGCCTGACCTGGCTAGCGACCGGCGGTTCCTAGCGAGGAAACTTCAATCAGCCGACTTCGCCATCACGCAATTCTTCTTCTCGGTGAGCGACTACCTCCGCTTGGTTGACGGCCTGGCTTTGCTTGGCGTCGACAAGCCTGTCATACCGGGGATCATGCCTGTGACCAGCACCAAGCAGGTGCCGCGCATGGCCCAGATGGGCGCGCCGGTGCCCCGGGCCCTAGTCGAAGCTATGGAAGCGGCGGCGCAGCGTGGCGACGACGTGGCCAAGGTTGGCATTGCCGCGGCTACGGAACTGTGCAGCAGGCTGCTCGACGAGGGGGCACCTGGCTTGCACTTCTATACGCTCAACCGCTCTGGGGCCACTCGTGAGATTTACGCGAACTTGGGCCTGGCCCCGGCCGTAGGGAGCCCGCCTGCCAGCGCGGACCGCTAAGTCAGCAGTCCCACCGGGTAGCTGAGGCCAGCAGGGCCGGGTAGCTAAGACGAGCAGGCGGGCGCGGACGTGGAAGGATAGGCTGCCGGCCATGGCCGAAACGATAACTATGGGCGCTGACGGCAAGCTCCAAGTCCCCGACGAGCCCATCATCCCTTTCATTGAAGGCGACGGCACTGGTGTTGACATCTGGCCGGCTGCCCGAAAAGTCATCGACGCCGCGGTAGCCAAGCACGGGCACCGGATCGAATGGAAAGAGGTACTGGCAGGGGAGAGAGCTTACAAGGAGACAGGCGACTGGTTGCCAGAGGACACCCTGGACGCCTTTCGCAAGCACCTGGTCGGGATCAAGGGCCCGCTGACAACTCCTGTGGGCGGTGGTTTCCGCTCACTTAACGTTGCCCTACGCCAGATCCTCGACTTGTACGTGTGCCTCCGGCCGGTGCGTTGGTTCAAGGGCGTCCCATCTCCGGTGAAGCACCCCGAACTGGTCGACATGGTGATCTTCCGGGAGAACACCGAAGATATCTATGCCGGTCTCGAGGTCGAGAAGGGCACGCCAGAGGCTAGGCGGCTGATAGAGCTGCTCCACGATGAGCTTGGCTGGGACATCAGGGCGGACTCAGGTATAGGTGTGAAGCCGGTCTCGGAAACCGGGAGCAAGCGGCTTGTACGAGCCTCATTGCGTTACGCCGTAGCACACGGCCGCAAGTCTGTGACCCTCGTCCATAAGGGCAACATCCAGAAGTTCACTGAAGGAGCCTTCCGTAAGTGGGGCTACGAAGTGGTGAGGGACGAGTTCTCAGATGTGGCGGTCAGCTGGGACGACTGCGGGGGCAAACCTGGCGACAAGGTGCTTGTGAAAGACAACATCGCGGACATCACTCTGCAACAAGTGCTAACCCGCCCTGACGAGTTCGACGTGATCGCAACGACGAACCTAAACGGCGACTACCTGTCCGACGCGCTGGCTGCCCAGGTCGGGGGCATAGGGATCGCCCCGGGGGCCAACATCAACTACGAGACAGGCCACGGGATCTTCGAGGCTACCCACGGCACCGCTCCCAAGTACGCCGGCTTGGACAAAGTAAACCCAGGGTCGGTGCTCCTCTCTGGTGTGCTCATGCTGGAGTACTTGGGTTGGCAGGAGCCGGCTGATGACATTGTGAGGGCGCTCGAAACGACGATCGCCGACCGCATTGTCACCTACGACTTCGCCCGCCAGATGCAAGGCGCCACGGAAGTGAAGACCTCGGAGTTTGCCAGCGCCCTGGTCGACCGCCTGTGAGCGCCCTGGTAGACAGGCTTTAATGGCTCTTGTCGGCCACGCAGGTTGGCAGGCCGCCGTCGGTTCCCGGGCGGGGGCCTGGCGGGCTAGCCGGTGAGGGCCGGGGCCCTTACGAGCCCCATGCGGTGCAAGTACGACAGCCTGCGTTCTACGGCCTCACGCCAAGCGGCCAGATCCATGTCGAAGTGGGCGCGGTCGCCCTCTTCGTAGGCATGCTCCAGTTCGTCAAATGCCGCATCTTCGGCGTCAAGCAAAGTGCGGTACTTGATGAGGAACTGGTCATCGACAACGTCGCTGAGCACTGCTCTGCACCTCCGGTCCCAGGGTTTTGCTGGTCGAAACCGAGGTTACAACTCTGCCGTGCCAAACGACCATGGTCAAGCTCCCGGGAGCGGCTGGGCTTCGAGCCTGCAAGCAGATGCCCGGAGGAGGACGCTGTAGGTGTCAGCGTTGGAGGCGGCGCGCTCGGCTTCGTAAAGAGCCTGGCTGGCCGCTGGCCCGCTGGCTCTGGGCGAGGGCCGCGCTTGCCTGCCGAGGTAGTGCGCAGGGCCGATGAGCTCGGCGTAGCGCAGTTCCGAGCTCGTGAACTCTTGCCAGTCTTGGAGCCAGGCCTTAACTGGGGCAGCCACGTCTTGGCTGATGGGGATGGAGGCCAAGCGGCGACGTAGGAGGTCCACCTGTTGAGCCGCGAGCGCGATGCTTGGCCCGTCGGCCTCAGCTTCAAGGGCTGGGCGGGACTGGGGCAGGGTGGCGGCACAGTCCTTTGACGCTTGCTTGGCAAAGCTGCTTAGGGAGGGTTGGCTGTTCTGCGCCAGCAGCCGGCTGGCCGGGCCGTAGGGAGGCCTCATTGTCACAATGCTTGAGACGGCCACCGCAGCGGCGACCGCGACCAGCGATGCCATTACGACCAGAGGCCGGCGGGCCTGGCTAAGCCTGTTGCTGGCGGCCGATCTTGGCCGGCCGGTCAAGCCAGGCGCCTGCGGCCTCGGCCGGGGGCCCCGCCCGGCAGCCTGGCGGGGGCTCCGTGGTGGCCAGGGCGTCGCCCCTGGGGCCGACCGGCCTCCCCGGGCTAGCGGAGCTCGCACTTCTTGCGAACGGGACGGGCCTTCGGCAGCACAACGGTCGAGGTCTTCCTCTTGCACTTCGAGGGCTAAGTCACGGGACAACCAGTTAGGCCGTGGCCGCACCTGTTCGGACCACGTCTTGCCGTCCCAGCGGCGCAGTAGCCAAGGCTCCTCAGGGTCGACGTACCACCCAGGTTGTGCTGAGCTGGTCGGGCCGTCGGGTGTGCGGTGCGCCATCTGGGCACCTAAAAAGTGGTCGAAGCTCTAAGCGGGGCCGGTATTAGGTCACGGCCTGCGAGCACGCTCTGGTGAGCCACGAGCAGCGCGGCCTGCCCAAAAACCCTGGTGCGGCCTTTCAAGAGGGCGTCGTAAGCGGACAAGTGCCCCGAAGCAATGGCAGCCGCTGTGGCGTAATCGGTGGTGAACCTGACTTGTGGCTCCCTGTCGGGCACGGGCGGCAACGCTCTGGCATAGTTGCCCTGGAGCGCCACGTGGTAGGCCACGGTTGCTCCGGGGTCGTCGGGGGGAGCGGTGACGAGCACTTCTATCACAAGCTCAGGTGCTTCAGGTGCAGGCAGCACGCTTTGCTGGAGGCGGCTCAGTTCACCGAACCACTCGGGCGATAGGAAGCGCGCCACACCTATATCTTTACCAGTGCCCGTGCGTTGATGGGGGCATTGGTGCGGGCGCTGGCCCGTCATGGCGGCTAAAACGCTGCTAAAGCACAGTAGCTGTCTATGTCAAGGTGGCCCGGTCCGGGACTTTTGGCTGCCTATGCGGCTCTTGTAAAAATTACGGGCAAGCGCCTGGCTGGGTTGCCCTTTTGGCTGCTGCCATTGAAGCTGTAGGTCGAGGGTGATAGCTGCGCCGGCCGAAAGGTCTCTGGGCAGGACCGCGTGCAAGTGGCCCACCCATGCACAGCTGTCTTTAGGCACCTCCTCGGGAGCGGCGAACGTCCAGCGCCGTCCCCCGCCAGGCCAGCTAAGCGTAGCCACCAAAACGGCGTCCCCGAGCGGTGACCGCAAGTCGTTGACAACGTGGAGATCGGCAGACAAAGCGCTGCCAGGCTGGTAGTAGGGCATAAGCGGGTCGGCAGTAACGAGGACGGGCGAGCAAGCCTGTGCTAGGGCCGTGTACGCGGGCTTTGGCCGGCGTTCATGGTCGAGCAGTGCCCAGCTCACGGCTGGTTGCGCGTCGTTCAGGCAGAAGACTGCGAAGCCGCCGGTGGGCTTGTACTTCAGGCGGCGCAGCGCTTCGACTTGCCTGCGTACTAGCTCAGCCTGGTACTCCTGGGTGGCGGAGGCCCAGTCCTCGAAGCTGTCGTACTCAGTTGGCGGCGCGTGCCGGGCGAGCAGCCGTTTTTGCAGGCAATGGTGCTTTTCGAGGTTGTCCCAGTCGAGGTCGGGCCAACTACCCGGGCCCATGAAGGCGTTCGTCCTTGGCACGGCTTGAGCTCCCAGCTCGCTCACGAACCTGGCCAGCGCAGGCCACGCGGCCAGCCAAGGGCCGAGGTCGTCAGCCGTGCCGTAGTACCACCCGAAATAGAGGTGGCTGTCAGTGCCCCAGGCCGGGTGGGGGATGATCCCCGAGTGGGCTATGACTGGGAGGTTCGGGTCGGCTCGTTCTAGGGCCCGGCGGACGCTGCGGTCTAGGACGGACTTGTTCCATGTGGGGAGCACCTGCGTTGCAGCGAAGCGTACAAAGTCCAGGGCACTGGTCTTGCCACCGGGCCGGGGGACTACCGCCAGCGGTTCGTTATGGCCGCACCAGGTGACTATGCACGGGTGGTGGCCCAAGAGGTCGACAGCGGCTTTGGCCTGGCGGACGGCTTGGCGGCGGGCACCCCTGTAGCTCCACTGCAAAGGGAGGTCTTGCCAGATGAGCACGCCGAGCTCGTCCGCCGCGTCGTACAGCTCTTGCCTGGCTATGTGGGCATGCACCCTGAGCAGGTCGAGGCCAGCTTGCCTGGCCAGGCGCACATCGGCCGCCACGTCTTCGGGCGAGGCGTACGCGATGTCCCGGCGAGTTGGGGCCAGGTTGGCGCCCTTCAGGAAGAGCCGTTCCCCGTTCACCTGCCATACGTAGTCGTGCATGCGGACATGTCTAAAGCCTGTGCGAAGCGTTTTCGCGTCGCTGCGCAGGTCGTCGACCAACACTGCGACCTGCAGGTCGTACAGGGCCTGAGGGCCGATGCTGGCGGGCCACCACAGCTTGGGTGCTTGCACCTCAACCTGCCAGCGGACGTAGTTGGCGCCTGCCGCCAGTGGCTGTGAGCGTTCGGCCAGCACTCGGGGGTTGCCCTGACCGCTGAGGCCTAACTCGCTCAGCACGAGCGCCGTTGTCGGCCCCTTAGCGTCCAAGGTGGCAAAAATGTCGAGCGTTCCTCGCTTGGCGTTCGCCTCCGGACAGGTCACGCGCAGCGAAGAGATGCGCACCGGGCCCGTTCGTAACAGGTGGACCGGTGCCCAGATGCCACCTGGGTTGAACGCCGGGTCTATGCAGTCCCAGTGCCCGAACACGCCCATTAGAGCACGCTTGGCGCTGAGCTTGGCCGGTCTTTCACAGCTAACTTCTACGGCGAGCACATGGTCGCTGCGGGCTCGGAGAGCCTCGCTCACATCGAAACTGTGGGGGAAAAAGTACCCCTCGGTGTCGCCCAGGTAAGACCCGTCCAACCAGACGTCGGCCTGGTAAAAAATGCCTTCCAAGACGAGCCAGGCTCGCTGTCCCTGTCCAAGAGGCTCGGTGCTGAAGCGCCGGCGGTACAGGACTGGCCCGTCGCTGTTGGCGAAGCCTGGCTCAGCTTGCCAGTGACCGGGGACCGAGACGGGTTGCCAGCCCGAATCGTCAAAGTCGGGCTGAGGGAAAACGCGTCGCAGGTCTTCACTAGCAGGGGCCGCAGCCCATTTGCCCCCAAGGTCCATTAGGCGCAAAGTAGCGCGTTGTGGCTGGGCAAGGCTGGAGAGGCTGGGATCGGCTGGTGCGTTCAGTGGTCGCGTTGCCAGCGCCGCTCGTGCCGGGCTCTGTAGCACCAGCTGAGTTGTTCTGCAAAGATCGTCTTGTGCATGTGATAGTGGTGGGGTGCGGCAGGGTCGGCTCTGAGCTTGCTGACCGCCTGCAAAAAAGCGGCCACTCCGTCGCGATCATCGACAAGGACCGTTCGTCTTTTCACTGGTTGCCGCAGGACTGGCCGGGCCGGCGCGTGGTTGGTTACGGCTTTGACCGCGACCACCTAGCAGAGGCAGGGGTGGACGAGTGCGGCGCTCTAGCGGCCGTAACGAGCGGTGACAACTCGAACATCCTGACGGCAAGGATCGCCAGGGAGACATTTGGCATCTCCAAGGTGGTGGCTCGTATCTACGACCCACGCCGAGCGCTGATCTACCAGCGCTTGGGCATCCCAACGGTTGCGACCACGAGCTGGGCCGTGGACCGGATCCTGCAGCGGATGTTCCCGGAGACGTCGACGTCTATCTGGACTGACCCCACTGGACAGTTCAGGCTGGTCGAGCGGGTCCTCCCGCCGTGGATGGCGGGCCGGGCCCTCGCCAGTCTGGGCAACGGGGGCTGGAGGCCCGTGCTGCTTACCCGGGCTGGTGAGGCGCGCCTGGCCAGCCCCGAGATGGTGTGCCAAGACGGCGACCTCTTGCTCATTGCCGTCCGCGTCGAACAGGCAGAAGCGCTCGAGAAGGTCCTCTCGGCGGGCCCTTCTGAAGGTGGCGACCTGAGATGAAAGTGGCGATAGCGGGTGCTGGCAATGTCGGTGTCTCGATCGCTCAAGAACTACTGGCGAGCGGGCACGAAGTGCTGCTGATCGAGCAAGACTACGACTTGGTGGCTCGGCTGAGCGAGGCGGTGCCACAAGCCGGCTTCTTGGCTGGCGACGCCTGCGAGGTGAGCGTGCTTCAGAGGGCGAAGCTTGGCGAAGTTGACGTCGTGGTGGCGGCGACTGGCGATGACGAGGACAACTTGGTCGTCTCGTTGTTGTCGAAACAGGAGTTTGCGGTGCCTCGCGTTGTCGCGCGGGTCAACCATGCAAAGAACCGGTGGCTTTTCAATGAGACGTGGGGTGTCGACGTCTCGGTGTCTACCCCCCACCTGTTGACTGCGTTGGTGGAAGAGGCGGTGTCGGTAGGCCAACTGGTGCGTATACTGCAGTTCGCCGAGGGCCAGGCGCGTCTGGTGGAGGTCACTTTGGCTGAGGACTCGCCGGCTCGCTCGGTGCAGCTGTCCGATCTTGGCCTGCCGCGTGACGCGACGATCGTGGCCGTTTTGCGCTCGCCTCGCGTCATCGTCCCCCATGGCGAAACGGTCCTGGAGGCTGGTGACGAGGTGGTGGCTTTGGTGACCGACGCCTCTGAGGAAGAGCTGAGGGCGGCGCTCGTTGGCAGATCCTCGCCATGACAAACTTGGCTGGAGTACTATAAAGCCAAAGCTCCGTCCTTACCTGTCATAACTGTCACCCTGCTGATCGTGGAGGCCCGTCCTCGTCGTGCGACGGAGTGTGAGGGTTGTGTGATGGTCCCGGTTATCGTAGGGCTTTGGCCGAGAAGGGGACGTTTAATTACAGACAGAGCGCCGCTTCGAGCGCTACGGAGGTCAAATTGGACACTTCCTGGATGACGGAGGGCCGGTGCCGAGACCTGCCACCAGAGATCTTTTTCCCGAGCGATGGGGTAGGGGTAGAAATGGCCCGCCGCTACTGCGCTGAGTGCCCCGTCAAGGGACAATGTCTCGAGTACGCGCTTGAGAACCACATCGAGCACGGGGTGTGGGGCGGTGCTTCTGAGCGTGAACGGCGCCGTATAGCTCGCAGCCGGCGTGTCGCGCCGGCTCAGGCGGACCAAGTGGCTGCCCGGGCGCCAGCACGCCAATAGGCCAAGCTGCGTCTTTGGTGCGCATGTAGCAGGCCAGGGAGACTGCCGTCCGGCGCTTTTAGGACGCCGCCGGGCAGTGGGCGGCCGTGTCGTGGAGTTAGCCTGCGGCCATGCTTGAGTGCGTGGTGAACGTGAGCGAAGGTCGCGACCGAACGGTCCTGGCTGAGCTTGCCGAGGCGGCCGGCACGTGCTTGCTAGACGTCCACAGTGACCCTTACCACCACCGGAGCGTCTTTACCTTGGCCGGGCCGGACGGCCAAGTGGCACAGGGCGTCAGGGAGCTGGCTCGCCGTAGCGTGTCAGTGCTGGACTTGCGCCGCCACCAGGGTGCCCATCCCCGCCTGGGGGTGCTGGACGTGGTCCCTTGGGTAGCCCTTGAGGGCGAACCGTTGAGAGATGCCGAGCCGCCCGGAGGCCCAGCCTTGGCCCGAGAGGCTCGGGACCAGTTTGCCGCCTGGGCCAGTGAAGAGCTTGGCCTGCCGGTGTTCTTGTACGGCCCGGAGCGCTCCTTGCCACAAGTTCGCAAGGCAGCCTGGCGGACGCTCATGCCCGACCTTGGGCCTGATGCCCCTCATCCGACCGCAGGGGCGGTAGTCGTGGGTTACCGGCCGTTGCTGGTTGCCTACAACCTTTGGTTGCGTGACAGCAACTTGGCGAAGGCTAGAGAGGTTGCCGCCCATGTGCGCGGTCCTCACCTGCGTGCCCTGGGCTTGCCGGTTGGCTCAAGCGTGCAGGTGTCGTGCAACTTGGTCGCCCCTGGGGCCTTCGGGCCGGCCGACGTATGGGACAAGGTGAGCGCGCTCGTGGACATAGAGCGGGCAGAACTAGTCGGCCTCATCCCGGCTGCGGTCCTGCAAGCCGTCCCGCGTGGACGATGGCGCCAGCTAGACCTGTCCTCGGAGCGGACTATCGAGTCACGTCTACGGGCTCGTGCCAAATGACGGAGAGGCTCACCTTGGCCTTGCGGCTTGGGCGAGCCTCTCCGGGGGAAGTGAAGCGCCGGTCATTTGGGTGGCGCCATATTGGCTAAGAAGCCCGGCGCACCTGGTACGGCTTCCCGTCTCTACGGCGGCGCAAGTACCGTCTTTCGCGTTCGGAGAGACCACCCCAAATGCCGAACTTCTCGTTGTTCTGAAGGGCGTACTGAAGGCACTCTTGCCTGACGACACAGCCCCGGCAGACCTCTTTGGCTTCACGGGTGGACCCGCCGCGTTCGGGGAAGAACAGGTCAGGGTCGACTCCCAAGCAGTTGGCAGAGCGCTGCCATGAGGGTGCCTCGCTGCTAGGCGAAAAAATGTCGCAGACGTTGACTGGGACAGCAGCACCGGGCGCTCCCGGCCATGTCCAGTCAGCCGGGAAATGCTGGAGGCGGGCAATGTCGCTCACCGGCGGCTCCCCTCGCTCGTTGTGTGCTTGCAAAGTGCACCGGCTCGGAGCCGGCCACACCAGTCTAGCCAATGTAACTACGCTGGCGTAACTACATCGCTACTATCTTCCCTCAGTTGGCGGGCGCGCGCAAGTGAGGTTGTCACCTTGACATCCGGGGTCACGTCTAGGATCATGGGTGCACCATGAGCTTGCCCGAAAGCCTGCTTCTTCTCACCTAGGCGAGCACCTTCAGGTGCTCGCCTAGACCTCCTGCGCCCCAGGGCCAGGAGGTTTTTTGTTATGCCCGCCAGACGATTGCCGGGCCGCCAAGACAGAAAGGCCTACAGAATGACCCGCCCACCAGTGACGATCTCCAAGATGCCGCACGAAAAGTACCGCGCCATGGTGCCACTTGACCTTCCCGACCGGTCCTGGCCGTCCAGGCAACTTACGAAGGCTCCCCGTTGGTGCAGCGTCGACCTGCGTGACGGCAACCAGGCGCTCATCGACCCGATGGGGCCAGAGCGCAAACTGGCCCTCTTCGAGACCCTTTTGGCTATTGGCTTGAAGGAGATAGAAGTCGGCTTCCCGTCCGCCTCGGTGCCGGAGTACCAGTTCGTCCGCCACATCATCGATGAGGACCTCGTGCCAGAAGACGTCACGGTCCAGGTGCTGGTCCAGTGCCGGCCGGAACTGATCGAACGGACCTTTGAGGCTCTAGAGGGGGCTAAGCGGGCGATCGTGCACTTCTACAACTCCACTTCGGAGCTCCAGCGACGAGTAGTCTTCCGCCAGGACCGTAAAGGGATCGTGGATATCGCCACCAACGCGGCGCGTTTGTGCAAGACGCTTGAGCCCAGGTTGCGGGGCACGCAACTGTCCTACGAGTACTCTCCGGAGAGCTTCACCGGCACCGAGCCTGAGTTCGCCCTAGAGATATGCGAGGCAGTCGTCTCTGTGATCGAGCCGACCCCGGAGGTGCCTCTCATAATCAACTTGCCGTCGACGGTCGAGATGTACACGCCCAACCTGTTTGCCGACGTGGTCGAGTGGTTCGGTCGCCACATCCGTCCTCGCGATGCAATCGTGCTGTCTGTGCACCCGCACAACGACCGGGGCACAGCGGTGGCCGCCGCAGAGCTGGCTGTACTGGCGGGTGCCGAGCGCGTGGAGGGGACTTTGTTCGGCAACGGTGAGCGCACCGGCAATGTCGACCTGGTCAACTTGGCGCTCAACCTCTTCTCCCAGGGGGTAAGCCCCGAGCTCGACTTGAGCGACATCGAAGCCGTGCGCCGCGCTGCGGAGCAGGCTACTCGCATGCCCGTCCATCCCCGTCACCCCTACGTAGGAGACTTGGTTTACACGGCCTTTTCTGGGTCGCACCAGGACGCGATCAAAAAGGGGATGGCAGCCCTCCCGCCTGATTATGAGCGCTGGGAAGTGCCTTACTTGCCTATCGACCCCAAGCACATAGGGAGGACTTACGAGGCCATCATCAGGGTGAACAGCCAGTCTGGCAAAGGCGGCGTCGCGTACTTGATGGGCACCGAGCACGGTCTCGACCTTCCGCGCCGGATGCAAGTCGAGTTCTCCAAGATCGTGCAGGGACTGACAGAAGCGAGCGGTACGGAGATCAAACCCGCGGAGCTGTGGGAGGTGTTCACGCAGGCTTATATGCCGGAGGACGCGGGGCTGCGCCTGGCTGGTGCGGAGGTGACGACGGACAGGGCGCCCGGTGGCCACGTGACGGAGGTGACCGCACAGCTGGTCGTGGACGGGGTGCACCAGACAGTGCAAGGACGGGGCAACGGCCCCATCGACGCCCTGGTCAACGCGTTGTCCGCCTTGGGGGTGCGCCTGTCGGTCCTCGACTACCACCAGCATGCCCTAACTTCGGGGAGCGGGGCTTCTGCGGTTGCCTATGTGGAGGCCCAGCTTGCCGACGAGGGTGCGCCCGGCCAGGCGACTTGGGGCGTAGGGATGGACTCAAGCATCCTTGATGCCTCCCTGCAAGCCGTGGTCAGCGCGGCCAACCGCCTGCGAGCTGCGGCCAAAAGTGCATAGCGCTGGCCAACGGGCTTGGTACGCTCGTTGTTATGTCGACGCAGCAACCAGTGGAGCCCGAACCGCCGCGTGGCCACGTGAGGGTCGTCTACCTTGGCCCGGTGGCTCCCCACTGGCGAGTTGACTCCGACTTCGGGGACCGCAACCTGATAGAGGAGCTGCGCCAACGGATCCTGGCGCGCCTTTTGCTGTTGCCTCCTCATGACCCGCAGTTCCGTCGCAACCGCGAGCGCATCGTTCGTGACGCCGAGCGTGAGAACGTACTGCTCGAGTGGGATCTCGGCGCTCCGGACGAGGGCGAGGACATGTCTAGCCAGTTCTGAGCTGGCAGTCTTCGCCTGGCCTTGCCCGACGACGTCTTAGCGTTTATTTTGCCCGCTCTAGCCACCGCTGTACCCTGAAGTCCTATGTTCCCAGCGCCTCAAGGCGACGCTGTTCACGGCGACGGCTCGCTAGGTCCCAGCGAAGTGGCCGCAAGTCCCAGCGAAGTGGCCGCACTGCGCCAGAGCGAGACCGGTGGGCTCGGCGCTGGCCGGCCGGCACAAGACGGCGCCGAACGAAGGTACATAAACCGCGAGCTGTCCTGGCTCGACTTTAACCGACGCGTGCTGGCGTTGGCGGAGTCCTCGGAGCAGCCCCTGCTTGAGCGGGCGAAGTTCCTGGCTATCTTTTCGAGCAACCTAGACGAGTTCTTCCAGGTGAGGGTGGCAGGCTTGAAGGACCAGCTGGCTGCTGGCCTGTCGGGGACTGCTCCCGATGGCTTGTCGGTGTCGGAGCAGTTGCGGGCGATCAGGGCTGAGGTCGTGGACATGCTGGCACGGCGCTCCAGGGTTTTTAAGGGGGTGATAGCCCAGGAGCTGGCCGACCACGGGATCCGGCTCGTGCCGTGGGCCTCTCTCGGCCAGAGCGACCGAGCTTACGCAACGACCGTTTTCGAGTCGCAATTGTTCCCTGTCTTGACCCCACTTGCGGTCGACCCTGGGCACCCCTTCCCATATATTTCGAACCTCTCGCTCAACCTAGCGGTCATGGTGCGCGACCCAGAGCGCGGTGACCGCCGCTTCGCCCGGCTCAAGGTCCCCGCCCTCTTGCCGGGGTACCTGGCGATGCCGGACGGCGAAAGCTTTGTGCCGATAGAGCAGGTGATAGCCGCTTTTTTGGGAGAGCTTTTCCCCGGGATGGACATAGAAAGCGCTGGCGTGTTCAGGGTGACTCGCAACGCCGACCTGACTCTTGGCGAGGAAGAGGCTGACGACCTCTTGGAAGCGGTGGAGATGGAGCTGCGCCGTCGGCGCTTCGGGCGTGCGGTCCGTTTGGAGGTCCAGTCGGGCTTTAGCGACGAGGCCCGTGCCATGCTGACTAGGGAGCTCGACCTTGAGCCTGACGACGTTTACGAGGTCGACGGCCCCCTTGACTATTCGGCTCTTTGGGCTGTCCACTCGCTAGATAGGCCGGAGCTGAAGGACGAGCCGTTCTCGCCGGTCACGCCCGCGCGCCTGGCTAGCGCGGACAACGAGGCCGCCGACTTGTTCTCGGTGGTCGCAAGAGGCGACGTCCTTGTCCACCACCCTTACGAAAGCTTTGCCATGTCGACCGAAGCGCTTATCAAGCAAGCCGCTCGCGACCCAAAGGTACTTGCCATCAAGCAGACCCTTTACCGGACCTCCGGTGACAGCCCGGTGGTGAAGGCCCTGATCCGCGCCGCCGAGCGCGGCAAGCAGGTTGCTGCCTTGGTGGAGCTCCAAGCTCGTGGCGACGAGGCGGCCAACATCGGCTGGGCCCGTGCCCTTGAGGAAGCAGGCGTCCATGTTGTTTACGGCCTGGTGGGCCTAAAGACCCATTCGAAGACAGCGCTCATCGTACGCCAAGAAGGAAATGGGATAAGACGTTACTGTCATATCGGTACTGGCAATTATAATTCGACGACTGCCCGGCTTTACGAGGATCTGGGGTTGTTGACAGCCTCACCCGACCTTGGTGAAGACCTCACGGACTTGTTCAATTTCTTGACCGGTTATAGCAGGCAGTCTGCGTACCGCCAGCTCGTCGTGGCGCCGTTCGCCCTACGTTCGAGGATCATCGAGCTCATCGAGCAAGAGCGCGCCTACCGTTCTGAGGGCCGGATAGTCTGGAAATTGAACAACCTAGTGGACCGTAAGGTCATAGATGCTCTTTATAGGGCCTCAGGGGCGGGGGTCCGCATTGACCTCATAGTACGAGCGGTCTGCTGCCTGTACCCCGGAGTGCCTGGGCTGTCGGAGACGATCCATGTCCGCTCGCTCGTGGGCCGTTACCTCGAGCACTCACGCATATATTTTTTCCGTTCTGGCGCAGGGCTGGGGGCAGACAAGTCCGCGGCTGGCAGTCCTGGCGCCGAGGTTGCCGCTACCTCGCCTGACGGGTACCACCTGGGGGGTGCTTCAACAGTCCCCGGTGGTGGCGTGTACCTCATGGGCTCGGCTGACATGATGGAGCGCAACCTGGACCGTCGGGTGGAAGCCCTGGTCGATGTCACCTCCGACGAGGTGAAGGCGCGTCTTAGGGAGATCCTTGAGGTCGAACTGGCTGACGACGAACTAGCCTGGGAGCTAGCTGCCGACGGGACCTGGCACAAGGTGCCGTCAGTTAGGAAGTTCAACGCACAGCGCCACTTCCAAGAGCTTGCTGTATCTCGTTCTCAGCTAAAGGCGGGCGCGGAGAGGACAGCTCGGTGAGCGGGCCTCTTCCGGGCACGGTGCGGGCAGCCGGCGGGGCTGTTTGGAGGCGCTCGGCTGGGGGCCTTGAAGTCGTCCTGGTCCACCGGCCCGCCTACGACGATTGGGGCTTGCCCAAGGGCAAGCTCGAAGACGACGAGGCCCACGAGCAGGCGGCTCTACGCGAAGTGGAGGAAGAGACAGGTCTTGTGTGCAGCCTGGGCGAGGAGCTGCCCACTACCACCTACCACGACGCCCAGGGTCGCCCAAAAACCGTCCGGTACTGGGCGATGAGCGCGACCGGAGGGGAACTGAGGGCCGAGCACGAAGTGGACATTGCCTGTTGGGTGCCGATCGGCGAGGCCCGGCAGCGGCTCAGCTACTCGAGAGATGTCGCCGTGCTGGACGCGCTTGCCCAAGCTGTCACGTGATGCTGCGAGGCCAGTTTGCGCTAGCCGGGCTGTGCTCTCAAAGGACCGTCATAGGGGACCGACGGGCCACAGCGTCCCCGCCGTGACATTGGGTAGCCGACTGGAGCTACGTCGGCGTGGCCCTCCAGCCGTGATGTGGCGGGCGTGGCCCCAGGGCCTTGGGCAGCTTGGACGGGTTTCTACTAGAGCCTGAGGGTTCTGCAAGACTTGTCTATGTGGCGCTCTTGTTGGTTAGGCACGCCCATGCGTGGCCGCGTAAAGAATGGCCAGGTGAGGAACGCTTGCGGCCGCTGTCGCCCAACGGCCTGCGTGAAGCCGAAGGCTTAGTCTCGATCGCTGGGAGCTTCCCGGCGCCCTTACGAGTCCTTTCGAGCCCGTACGAGCGGTGCGTGCAGACCGTGGCGCCGCTTGCTGCTCGTTATGGGCTCTTGGTGGAGACTGCCGATGAGCTGGCCGAGGGCCATAGCGACAAAGCAGTGAAGTTGGTGCGCTCCCTAGCTGGCCAAGACGTGGTGGTCTGCACTCACGGTGACGTCATTGCCGAGGTACTGGTGAGCATTGCCGACGAGGACAGGGTCGACCTGGGCCCTAACCCCCGTCAGGCCAAGGGGTCAGCATGGGCCTTGCAGGGGCGCAATGGGCGTTTTAAGTCAGCCAAGTACTTCCCCCCGGTAGCAGCGGAGGCTGTCTGAGTTGGCCGCTGGCCCCGACAAAGACGCGAGGTTGTTGGAGCTGCTCGTAGAAGCATTGGACAAGGCCGGCCAGGGCATCGTCGTTTGCGACGACGAAGGGCGTGTCATTTTCCGCAATGCGGTTGCCAGGGCGCTCAGCAATGCCCGCGACGGTGACCTGTTGGCTGACAAAGCCATAACCTCTGCGCTCGAACGGGCGCTTCAAGGTTCCCCGCACCAAGAAACACTTGACTTGCATTCTCCTGCCCGGCACACCCTGGAGATCCGAGCCCACCCGCTTGGGACCGGTCCTCGTCCCTCTGGAGCTGTGGCCCTGGTCGATGACGTCTCCGAGCTGAGACGTCTTGAGGCAGTCCGGAGAGATTTCGTCGCAAACCTAAGCCATGAGCTGAGGACGCCGTTGGGTGCGTTGTCCCTGTTGGCCGAGACACTGGACAGCGAAGAGGACCCCGAGGTCATCGCCCGGTTGACAGCGAGAGTTGGGGAGGAGGCGACTCGTTTTACCCGGATCGTTGACGACCTTTTAGACCTTTCCCGCATCGAGGCTGGCGGCATGGGCCCCTTCGTTCCCGTAGCGGTAGCGGGGCTGATCGCCGAAGTGGTGGACGGTTTCAGGGACCAGGCTACGGCCAAGGGGATCCGCCTCCAGGTGCCCAACATAGATGGGGACTTGTGGGTCTTGGCCAGCCGGCGCGACATGGTGTCGGCCATAGCCAACCTGGTCGACAACGCCATCAAGTACTCCGAGCCGGGTGGTGCCGTCTGCATTGAGGCGAGCCGCCGAGACGACCAAGCATGTGTCGTGGTGCGCGACCAGGGGATCGGCATCCCGAGCCGCGACCAGGAGCGCATATTTGAGCGCTTCTACCGGGTAGATAGGGCTCGCTCGCGCTCAACTGGAGGCACTGGGCTGGGGCTGGCTATTGTCCGTCACGTAGCTGCTTACCACGGTGGGAGCGTGTCGGTTCGTTCTGTCGAGGGCGAAGGTTCCACCTTCACGTTGTGCCTCCCGCTGGCACCGCCAGGGACCGGTGCTGGTGGTGCTGTGGCGGGCGGCGCAGTTCCTGGCTTAGGGCCGTCAGGCCCAGCAGGCAATGAGCGACCACAATGAGCGACCAGCTAAGGGTATTGCTAGTAGAAGACGAGCCTTCCTTTGTCGAGGCTCTGGTCGTCGGCTTGAGACGGGAGGGGTTCCTCGTGGATGTTGCCTACGACGGAGCTGAGGCTCTGGACAAGTTCGCCACGACTAGGCCTGACCTCGTTTTGCTCGACGTCATGCTGCCCAAGGTGTCGGGCATAGACGTGTGCCGAGCGATCCGGGCTGGAGGGTCTCGCACGCCGGTCATCATGGTGACTGCTAAAACAAGTGAGATAGACACGGTTGTCGGTCTCGAGGTGGGAGCTGACGACTATGTTGCCAAGCCGTACCGTCTGCGTGAGCTGGTTGCCCGCATGCGCGCCGTCCTGCGCCGCACACCCCCTGCAAGCGAACCGGGCAAACAGGGCGATGCTCTCGAAGTAGGTGAGCTTCGCTTGGACCCCGAACGTCACGAGGTTTACCTGAGGGGCGAGGAGGTCAGCCTCCCGTTGAAGGAGTTCGAGCTGCTCGAAGTGCTGATGGCCAACGTGGGGCGCGTGGTCACGAGGGAGTCTCTGATAGACCAAGTCTGGGGCCCGCATTATGTGGGCGACACCAAAACCTTAGATGTGCACGTGAAGCGCCTCCGCTCACGCATCGAAGACGACCCCGCCCATCCCCAGCGGATCACGACCGTCCGAGGGCTTGGGTACAAGCTCGAAGCAACAAAATAGGTTGTAGCAGCACGCGCGCTTCGCGGCCACGGGCCTAGCGCCAGCGGAACTGGAAAGAGCCCTTGCGGCGCTTGGCGGGCAGTATGTCGTCGTTGTGAGGGTCGCCTACCGGAGCGCTGTCCTGGGAGCCCCGTGCGTCCTCTGGCTGGCCTGGGCCAGTGCGCTGTTCGAGGTCAGAACGACTAGTGGTGCCTTGGCTGGCTTGGCGGGTCACTTGGTGCCGCAGGTGGCCGGGCGTGGCGCGAGGCGTGCTGTCTGTGGCGAAGGTACTAAGGGCGCGCGCTGCCATCGCAGCTCCAACTTGGCTGCCTGACTTCGCCTGTTGGCCCGAAGCGGGGGCCTGTTGGCCCGAAGCGGGGGCCTGAGCGAGTTTTTGCGTGCCAGTCGGCCCAGTCCTAATAGCCGGGGTTGGCACTGCTGGGTCAGGGCCTGTCGCACTAGCGGGGCCGAGAAGGGCCGCCCAGGGAGGCTGTGCAGGAGCACCGGCTGCGGCTGAGGGACGGGGCTCACCTAGAAGGCGGCCGAGGCCCTGGGGCCAAGACTTCTCGTCTTCTTGGCGGTCGTGCAGGACAGGAGCAGATTTAGATGGGCTCTGCGCATCTGGCATACGAACCTGGTCGGCTTAACTGGGCGCGTTCTTGAGAAGACCAGATCTGAGGGACGCGAGGCTCTGCCACGAACCCGAAGTTCGGTTGTACTCTCAGCGCGTGCAGGTATCGCAGCCGGTCGCCGACGGGCCCGACCATGCCGTAAAGAGGTGGCTGGTTGAAAGAGGCTGGCCGCTGGCTCGGCGCCTGGCAATGTACCCGTACGTCCTGGGCAACGGCCAGCGCCTCGGCGCGCAAAATGCGCAGGGTGCAACGGGCCAGCGCACCGGCGCCGTTGGGGAGGCTGCAACACCCCACGCGGCAACCCGCGACGGGTCAGCCAGCGACGCAGCCACCCGCTATGGGACAAGGGCGGGCGGCTCGTTGTCGGCGTTTTCTCGCTTGGCGGTAGTGCACGGGCTGTCTTCCGGCGGCGACGCCATGGTGGCAGTGGCTTTGGCCGGCTCGGTGTTTTTCGACATTTCGGCCAAGGCCGCTCAATCCCGGGTTGCGTTGTCACTGGCACTGACCGTTGCCCCGTTCACCGTCGTCGGTCCCTTGCTTGGCCCGGCCGTAGAGCGTGTACGAGGCGGCCGTCGGGCTATCATTGCGGCTTCGGCTGCCGGTCGAGCCGCCTGCGCGTTCTTCATGGCGATGTGGGCGCACTCGTTGTTGCTTTTCCCTGTCGCCTTCTTCACGCTCGTTTTTTCCAAGCTCTACATGGTCGCCAAGGCCGCGCTGGTGCCTTCGGCAGTAGGGCGGGCCGACGACCTTGTGCTCGCCAACTCCAAATTGTCCATTGGCGGTTCGCTGGCTGGCATGCTGGCAGGCGGGTTCGGCGCAGTGCTTTTCGAGGTAATTGGAGCAAGATTCTTGCTCCGCTTCGATATCGTGGTTTACCTCGCCGCTGTTTGGGGAGCGTTAAGGCTTCGCCCGGCCCGTAGGGGCGTTGTCCGGCCTGCCTCGGCGACAGCGCTGCACCATGGGGTGCTCGGTCCCGACCTGGCCGACCTCCAGCCGGGGGCGCTCCGCTTGCCGCCAGGGGGGATCCAGCTGGCTGCTCTCACGACCGCCGGTTTGCGGGCGACTATCGGGTTCGTGACGTTCCTGTTGGTGTTCACCTTCAGGCGTGACGGAGCTGACATTATTTGGTACGGGCTCGCGTTGGGGGCCAGCCAGGTCGGTAACGTGGCTGGTGCTCTGGTTGCACCGCGGCTGCGCCGTCGGGCCCGGGAAGAGTGGATCCTTACTGCCGCTTCTGCCGTCATCGGAGCAGCCGCGCTGAGTGCCGGCGTCGTCCATTGGGGCCGGCATTGGGGTGCCGCGGTGCTACTGGTGGCGGGGACGAGCCTGGCCTCTGCGTCTGGGAAGCTGGCCTTTGATTCCATGGTGCAGCGTGACGTTCCCGTCCGCTCCCGCTCGCGTTCGTTCGCCCGTTTCGAAAGCAGTTTCCAACTATGCTGGGCCCTCGGCAGCTTGGTCGCCGTGCTGGTGCCGATGAGCCTGTCCGTCGGCTTCGGAGCGGTCGGCCTGGTGGGCATCTTAGGCTCTGCTGCCTTCGCGGGCGGTTCGGTGAAGGCACGCAGGGGTACTCTGCCGTCTTGGTGGCCGGGTGCAGTACCGCGGCCCGAGGCACCGCCTGCCGAAGCCGACGGCCCCTGACGGCCAAGGGCGCTGCCCTGTGAGGGCGCTGGAGCGGCTCTTTAGCCTCAATACCGCTAACTTAAGGTGCTGCAGCGGCTCCAGGTCCGACGCTTCGATGTTGCCGGGCCGGCAATGCTGATCGCCTCGCCTGGCGGTTTGTCGGGCGGCGGCGGGCGCCGGTGCCAGGGACGTTTGAGCGGCCAGTTGGACATTTTTCGTTTTACGACGCGCGGGTTGGCGCGCAGGCGCCGACGGATGAGGCGGCGCTGCAGCTCAGCCAGGCCGCGGGTGAGGGCCTTTGCCAAGCGCTCAGGGGGAAAATGCCGCCTGGTCGGTCACGCTGCGGCGCACGGGCCTGAGGGCGCGGGTGAAAGAAAGGCGGTCTTGGTCGGCCCCGGCGTCCAAAGCGGCGGTGTGGGCCAGTTCGCGGATAGCCCAGTGCACCAACAGGAACCCCCAGACTTCCTGTTCGACGCCGTCGGGGTAGCGCGAACGCAGCACGACCGCCGCGGCGCGCTGGTGAGCCTTGAGCTCGTCCAGGGCGACCTCGAGCTCCCAGCGCTGGGAGTAGAGCTGGGCCAGCTCGGCCGCGGGCGCGCCGTCGGGGTCAGCCATGGTGGTGACCAGGCGGTAGCGCTCGCCCTGGGGGGCGTGGCCGTCGTCGATGACGTACTCGACCACGCGCACGGCGAGCGGCCCGGCCCCTGCTTTGGCCGGCCCGGTCCCCTTGCCCGGTACCAGCCGCGACAAGTAGGAGCCGTCGGCTAGTAGCTCCAGGGCAGGCAGGCTGAACGTGTCGCTGGCCCGCCATACCAGCTGCGCGCCGGTGGCCGCGGCCGCCTGCCACAGCTCGTAGCCGAGGAAGCCGCAATCGGCCAGTAGCACCATGCCGGGCGCCAGCTTTGCCAGGACCTCGCCGGCCAGGGTCTTTTCCGCGCTGGTGTACGGGCCCATGGCGGCGGCGAACACTGCATGGGTCCCGCACTCGCCCAGCCCGACGAGGCGGACCTGGGGGTACGCGCTGCGGCCCTCGCCGCGCGAGCTGCCCGGCTGGCCGAAGCGTCCCTCGTTCTCGGCCGTGTCGGCCAAGTCCAGGGTCGTGCCGTCCATCGAGACCACCCGCAGCCCCCGGTACCACGAGCCCTGCGTAGTCTCGGCCGCCAGCGGGCGCACCACGGCTTCGAACAGTTCCCGCAGCGGCTCGGGCCCCAACCGGGCGCGCGCCTTGGCGATCGCCGCCGTGCTCGGCACCGACCAAGGCCGCCGCCACCGGCCCAGCCATTCGAGCCCGTTGGTCAACAGGCGCATGACCTCTTCGTAACCCTGCCCGGAGAACAGGCACATTGCCAGCACGTAGTACACCGTCAGCCTTGCTGGCAGCAGCCGGTTACGCACCTCCGCCCGTTCAGCCGCAGCCACCGCCGCATCGACCACAGCTGGCGGGAAGACCCGTGTCAACAGGCCGATCGCGACGCGGTCAGACAACCGCTCATCTGACGGAGGCTTCACCTGCCCGGCACGTGGCACACCCACAGCCTGCCAAGTGGCACCCCTTAAGTTAGCGGTATTGCAATTAGCCCCCGCTAGTCGCCGGCAATATCTATGCGGGCTAGCCAAAGCCCCGGGGCGTCCACCTCTGCTGGTGTAGGCAGCCCACCTGGTTTGTCCCACAGGCGCGACAAGGCTTCTTCGCCGGCACGCTCCAAGATGCCGTTCACGAAGGCATGGCCCCGGTCAACAGTGGCACGGTCCAGTTCGATCCCGAGAAGTTGGCCGAGCACCCTTTGGCCGGGGCCGTCCTCTAGCCGGCGCCTCCGAAGGGCTTCGGTGACGGCTGCAAATGACCCGACCAAACCTCGCCCCACCTTGTCCACCACGAAGTCCGTATAGCCGGACAGTACTGCCAAGAGGGCTCGGAGGGGCACCAAAAGCCTTCTTTGCTCGTCATTTTGGATGGCGCCCAAGAGCGCCTCCGGGTCACCGAGCACTTCTTGGAACGATCCCGGGTCGGTCGGGTCCAAGTTGCCCAGCCTTTCGTCGAGAGACTTGATGTCAAGGTGGAAGGCGCGCACGTACCCGTTCAGGTGGCCCCTGAGGACCTGGTCGACATGAGCACGGCTCAGCACGGCGTGGTGGGCGACATCTCGTAGGCACACCCACATCCGGACATCGTCCGGCGCCAAGCTCCACTCGCGAGCGAAATCGTCGATCGCTGTCGGTACAGCCATGAGCTCGTCCGTGGCAGGAGCAGGCATGGGCAGGTCGTACTGGCCCATGGCCCGGGCCGCGAGGTACCCCACCATCGCCCCTGTCTGGGCGCCGAGCGCTAGAGGACCAAGCACCTGAGGCAGGTTGCCGAGAAGGTTGTCCATCGGGCCAGCCTGCCCCGTCACACCTGGTGCCTCGATGCCCATGCCCGACGGGGCGCCAGGAGACGGGCCGGCGCTTAGGGAGGTTGCCAGCGCCTCGAGCAGGGGTTTCCACAGCTCGAGAGTTCGTGCCGCCCACTCGGCTCGGGTCACGCAGCGCAGCCCGACCCACCCACGACGTGACGTCGGGAGCCCAGTGGCCTCCGCCACGTGCATGTCGGCGACACGTAACAGTTCTTCGAGCTTAATGCGAACCAGAGGGTCGGGGTTGCCCTCGGCCTTACCTTCGGTGGCCGTCCACGCGGCTAACTGGCGAGCGACGTCCCAGTTGAGCGGGCCCTGCGATGTCAGCAGGCGCGCCAAGTCGCGGAGCAGGTCCTGCAGCGGCCCACCACCTGACAAAGGGTTCTCGGTCACTTCTCGGCCCTGCCCGAGCGCCGCTCACGCGTGCCGTTCGTGGTCACTATCCCAGGCTACCCGGGTTGTGGGTGCTCGGTGCTGCAGCGCCGTCTGGCCTGGCGTGACGCAGCGCGCCATGCTAAGGGGGTGAGCACGGTCTTGGTGACTGGAGCCGCGGGCAAGCTGGGCCGAAGAGTGGTGGACCGCCTAGTTGCCCGGCCGGCGGTCGACAGCGTGGTGGCCGTGGACATGGCACCATTGCCACCCAGCTACGAGACAGTAGAAGAGCACTTGCTCGACCTTTCCTTGCCTGGAGCGCAAGCCCGGCTTGCCAGCCTCGCAAAGGGAGCGGACGTTTTCTTGCACTTGGCCTGGGACCCGAAAGGACGCGGCAACCTGAGCGCGCTGCGCAACGTGCTGGCAGCAGCAGAGGCCGTGCAGCCGGCCCAGCTAGTTCACTTGTCGAGCGCCACTGTGTACGGCGCGTGGCCGGACAACCCGGTGCCACTTACGGAGGAGGCTGCTCTACGTCCCAACCCGGAGCTCGCTTACGCAGTTGACAAAAGGGCGGCCGAAGTTTCCGTCGGCTTGTGGGCTGAGGACCATCCTGAGGTGGCGGTGGCGGTGCTCCGCCCCGCCTGTACTGTGGGCTCGGACAGGCACCCGTTTCATTATGCGCTGGCTGTTGGCAATCGGCCGCTCCTCGGTGGTGAGGGCCGTTTGGTCCAGTACCTTCATGTTGATGACTTAGCGGAAGCGGTGGTGCATGCCTGGGAGCACGGCTTGGCCGGTACCTTCAACGTGGCCCCAGACAATGGGGTACAGGAGGAAGTGGCCAGCACTTTGCAAGGTGGGCGAGCCAAACTGTCGCTGTCTCGACCCGTAAAGGCGGCAATGTCTGCTTGGCGCTGGGGCCTGTGGCGCAGGGGTGTGCCGCCGGGAGCACAGGCCTATGCCACATATTCCTGGGTGGTCGCGGGAGACAAGCTCCGTCGTACAGGCTGGCAGCCGCAGTACACCTCGGAGGAGGCTCTTGTCGTGAGCGATGAGCGGTCCCACTGGGACGAGCTGCCTCCAGGCTGGCGACGTTCGCTGACCGTTGCTGGCGCGGCGACAGCCGTAGCGGTGGCCAGCGCTGGAGGGGCTCTCATGTGGAGGCGTCGGCGCTGACAGCGGGTCGCCTGATTGCTCAGCTTGCATGAGCGGCCCGGTTGCTCAGCTCGCGTTCACAGCTTCCGGCTGAGTGCCCAGGGTGACGTCAGTACTGCGGAGCTTGCCGTCGTGCAGCCAGGTCAAACGGATCACCTGTCCTGGTTTCATGGTGTCGAGGAGAGCGATCAGAGCCCCTGAAGACGGCACGGGAGTGGTGTCGATCTCGGTGATCACGTCGTTGTCCACGACACCTACCTTGGCCGCGGGCGACCCGGGGGCCACGTTGGCGACGCTCACGCCTCCTGGCATCCCGTGGGGTACGTCGGTTTCAGAAGCATCCGTGCCTTGCAGCAGGCCAAGCCAGGCGTGCGGCGCCGGGTGGCCCGTGGCTATCAAGGGGTTAAGCTCCTCCATGGCTGTGTCTATGGGCGTGACGTACGTCACCGATGGCTTGTCCAGCTCGTTGGACGCTGGGTTCAGGATCCCTATGACTTTTCCACTGCTATCGACTAAGGCCCCACCGTAGGCCGATGGGTCTACGGCCAGGTTGGCGACCAACATCGAGAAGAGCGCGACTTGGGCGCCGTTCACTGGAGGCAGGTAGTTGAGGCTGTCGTCGATCGTGCCCGAGGAAAAGTAGTTGCCCGAGCCCGACCAGGCGGCTGCAGTCGGGGAGCCCACCGCGTAAACTTCGTCTCCCGTTTGTAGTTCAGCGGCGCTACCAAGTTCCGCCGGGTGGACTGGGCTTATGCGCGCTTGCACCAGGGCCACCCCGCTTGAAGGGTCCGTCCCTACGAGGTGGCCAGGCAGGACGGCGTACGAGGTGGCAACTTCTACCTGTGCGCCGGCTCCAGCGGCAGAGAACAAGTTGCCCTCGGTGAGGATGTAGGTATTTTCACCCGCGGAATCGACTATGACGCCGGAACCCGTGGTGGTGCCTTGGGCGCCTGTCACCCTAATGCCGACTATGGACGGGTTCACAAACCCCCAGACCCAAGTGGCACTGGAAGGGCTTGCTGCTGTCTTGGGGAGGGCCGGCTGTGCTGACTGGCTTGTTGGGAGGGAGACTTTGCTGCCGTTGCCAACGGCCCCGGTGGCGAAAAATATGCTCGCAGTTAAAAGTGCGCCCACGATCCCCGAAATGATGCCCACCAGCCATGTCGGTGCCTGGCCCGCGCGTAGCCAACCGGCCAGCGTGCCAGAGAGGCCTCGGTTCGACGAGGGCCCGACTGGTCCAGGGTTCTGGCGGACCTCCGACGGGTGGCGCCAGAGGCGGTCGTCGGGCGGCAGCCAATGTGAGCGCGGGCCCTCGTCCGTTGGCTCATCGCCACCCCCGTGCGCCTCTTCGTCAGGGTCCATTGTCCCCGAGGTTACTGAGCTGCTCAGGCGGGGTGACGTCGCCCCGTGAGGGCTTGGGCCGGCTGGGCGTTTAGGATTGTACGGTGCTTACGTCGAGGTTGCCATGACCCAGTTGAGCGCTGTTGCCCATGAGCTGCGCGGTCAGTGGCCCTCCACGGGTAGGGTCGGGTTGGTGGAGCGCGTTGGCATGGTTGTCCCGACGGACGTCACGGTCATGGTGGCCGTGCCGAAGTCTTGCAAGTCGGAGGCTTCTACGGTGAGGAGGTCACCGGCACGACCGCGAGGTCACCGGCCAAGCTGCCTAAGACCCGTGCCCCAATATGTGCACGCGAGCTCGGCTCGAGCGGCAGCGGCCGGGGTGTTCGTGCTGGCTCAGTTGGGAACTTTATGGACCACGGCCCTAGCTGGTACAACAGCGGCAGGCTCAGGGAGGAAGCCGACATGACAAGGGTGGGAAGTTGATGACTGCGGCATTTTTCAGTTTGGTCGCGTCCAGCAAGGTCGCGCACACGTCGATCCAGTGGGTGACCCTGCTTTGGGTGGTCGGAGCAGTCTTGGTGGCTGGCTTGGTCATCACTGTTATAGTTGTGCTGTCCCGCCGCCCAAAGTCCATGGAAGACGGCATCGAAGAGTTCTCAAGGTCCCTCCAGGCTGTCGCGCCGAGCCATCGTGCGACAGGCCACCCTAACGCCGGGCACGCGCCCTTGCCCGTTGCGCCGAAGGGCCAACATAGCAGTAATGCCAGTTCGGACGCCCCACATGGGGCAGTGAGACGGGAGACTGAAGCTGTCTAGGGACCTTGCCATCGACCTTGGTACTGCCAATACCCTTGTGTACGCGCGGGGAAAGGGGATCGTCCTCAACGAACCGACCGTGATCGCACTAGACAGCCGCACCAATACGGTGCTCAACATGGGCCGCGAGGCTTGGCAGATGATCGGCCGGACTCCAGGTTACATAGTCGCTGTCCGGCCGCTGCGAAAGGGCGCTATCACAGATTTCGACATAACCCAACGCATGATCGAGCTTTTGTTGAAGCAGGCCGGTATCTCGCGTTTTGGCCGGCCTCGTGTGCTCATATGCGTGCCATCGGCTATCACCGCGGTCGAGAAGCGGGCCGTAGAGGAAGCGGCAAGGGCGGCCGGTGCCAACAGCGTGTACTTGATCGAACAGCCAACTGCGGCCGCTATAGGTGCGGGCTTGCCGATCCACCAGCCTTTGGGCAACATGGTCTGTGACGTGGGTGGCGGCACTACGGAGACGGCGGTCATATCTCTGGGCGGGGTTGTCGCGCTGGAAGCCATCAGGGTGGGCAGCTTCGACATAGATGCGACCATCCAGGCGTACGTACGGCGTGAGTACGGCATAGCTATAGGCGAGCGCACGGCCGAGGAGATCAAGATTGCGATCGGGTCGGCTTGGCCAATGGAAGATGAGGTGAAGGCGGAGGTACGCGGCCGAGACCTAATGAGCGGCTTGCCAAAGACCGTCATACTGGCTCCCGAAGAGGTACGAGAGGCGATCGAGGAACAAGTCGGGGCAATTGTCGATGCTGTGTTGCGCTGCCTCGGGGCTGCACCGCCCGAACTGTCCCAGGACTTGATCAGCCAGGGCCTTCACCTGGTCGGCGGTGGCAGCCTGCTGAAGGGGCTGGACAGGCGGCTATCGGAGGAAAGCGGCCTGCCGGTCCACGTAGTAGATGCCCCGCTGGAGTGCGTCGTCAAGGGCGCTGGCAAGTGCATCGAGAACTTCGACGCTGTGCGCGACCTGCTGCTCACGTAAGCCACCTGCTGCTTACGTAAAACACGTAAAAGCGGTCACAGGTGCCATTACGGCGGGCCTTCGGCTCGCCTGGAGCTGTCGGCTCTTGGGGCTAAACGAGCTTCAGCGCGCTGCAGGCTGGGGGCGGCGGTCTAAGAGGTCTTGGGCCACTTGTCGGACCTGCCAGTCGTGGTCCGACAGGGCACGTTCCAGTGCGGCCTGGGCTGCAGGGCCTTCGAAGGCAGCCAGGCCGATCACGGCCCGACGCCTTATGGCTGGCTTGTCGTCGAGGCAGGCTAGGACGGTGGGCAGGCTCGCGGGGTGCCCGATGGCACCTAGTGCTGCCACGGCCGCCTCGCGGCAGAGGGGGTCGTTGTGCGAACGCGCAATGCTCTCTAGTGCTGCGAGGCACTTGCCGAGCTCAGGAGGCTTGGAGGTGCTTTGGCCCAGTGGCCCGGACAGTAGCTCGCCTAGTGCATAGCACGCTGCCTCGACAACCGAGCCGTCATGGTCGGACAGCAGTCCCACGACGCTGAGCGGCGCCGCAACGGGCGCCTTGCACTGTGCGGCGATCTCGCAAGCTCGCCGACGGACGGCGGCGGCCGGGTCGGCCCATGCGCGAAGCAGGTCACCGGCCTGTACGGCTCCCAGACGTGCGAGAGCACCGAGGGCACAACCACGCACACTGGCATCGGGGTCGTGCAAAGACGAGCGAGCCAAAGCCTCGTCCCCAAGGTGACCCGCCAGTACGGCTGCGCGGCGACGACCACTGAGCCTCCAAGTGCTAGGAGCCGTTGCCAACGGCGTGCAGGAGCGCTTGGACGGTGAAACCGATGGCGCTGGCGAGGGCAGCGGCCACAAGCAGGCCTACGAGCACGCTCAGGAGGCCCATTAGGCTAAGCGAGCGAAGCCTCAGTCCCAGCGGGACTGCCACTTTCAGCCTGGGGGGCCTCCGAGTTGGTAAGTGCTGGTCGGGCTGGGTCATGCTTTACCTCGGTAGCGCCAGGGCCCACAAGTGCGTTGCAGCATGGCAACCTGGTGGGTGGAAGCCAACACTTGTGATGAAGGGCGGTCAATATCTGCCATGAGCGGCACTGAGCCGACTGTACCGGGCCCGAAGGGGGACGAGCCCTTTGTTTTTACGCCAGCAGGGGCTCCCCTCAGTACGTTGTGGCCCGGCTCTCGACCAGGGTGGCCTCCTGGAGCCAAGCGGACCAAGAGAAGCGTCTCTTCGCGCTCTGCACGTGCCTTGGCGTGGCTCATTGCCTTTGCTGTTGTGGTGGGTGCCGTCGTGGGAGTGGCTGCCCACGAGGCAAGCGGCTTTTTCTTGTTCTCTCCGGGGACCGCTCCTCTCATAACTGCCGACCCAGCTTGTAAGGCGTCTTTCGGCCAGCTAGCCCTTCCCGACGGTACACCTTGCGTTCGCTTAGAGGTACCCCAAAAAAGTGCCCACAAGCTGGACGGTGGGCTTTTCATGGTCGATGTGGAGGTGAGCCAGGCGGGTGCGCTCGACTGGCTGGCCTACCAGTTTGGGCTGCTGGGCGGCGACCATGAGCTTGTGCCTGTCAGCGACTATTCACCGGGCACCCCCACATCGGAGCTGGCCTGCCAGGACACCCAGCAAATGGCCTCGGCTGACCAGGACGCAGCTTTGGCTGCGATGGCCGTGCTTGGTTACCACGTGGGTGAGGTGCCGCTTGGTGCGCAGGTGGACACCGTGTACGCTGCAACCCCCGCTTGGAAAGCCGGGATCCAGTGCAATGACCTGGTTACTGCTGTAAACGGGAGGCGAGTGCGTACTGCCCAGCAGCTGACCAATGTGATGAGCTCGCTCCGACCGGGCACTGCCGTGGTGCTTACAGTGAGTGCCGGAGGTAAGCCACGTCGTGTCAGTCTGAGGCTGGAGAAGCCCCCAGCAAGCGCCTTTGCCCAAGGTTTTAGGGGGAAGGGGTACATGGGTGTCGCTGTCCAAACGCGAGTGAAGCTGCAACTACCTTTCCCGGTGTCGGTGAACGCTGGTGAGATCGGAGGGCCGTCTGCTGGCCTGGCTTTTACCTTGGCCATCCTCGACACGCTTTCGAACGGGAGGCTGACCGGCGGGTACCGTGTAGCGGCTACGGGGACGATCGACCCGCTCGGCAATGTCGGCGATGTCGGTGGCGTGCGCGAGAAGACTGTTGCGGTGGAAAAAGCGGGTGCGCAAGTGTTCTTTGTGCCGCAAGGCGAGTACCAGGACGCGAGGAGCGAGGCAAGGGGCGGTCTCGCCGTTGTGCCGGTCACTTCGCTCCGACAGGTCTTGCAAGTACTGCACGAGCGTTATGGCGGTGACTTGAGCGGGTTGAAGGAAAAGTAGCTGCCGGCCGGAACGTCAGCTGCTCAAGTGCCCAGCGCGCCTGGCAGCGGGGACAGGGAAAAGGGCAAGCGGTCCCGCAAGCGCGCCTGTCGGCCAGCCTAGGCTGTTTGGTTATGCCTACTGAGCGCTTCCACCCGCGCGGAGGAGATCTGCCGGACATGTCGGCCGACCAGATCGCAGGAAGGCGGTTTGCCCAGAGCTGGCGCGGATATGACCAAACGGAAGTAAAGCAGTTCCTTGCACAAGTGGCAGCACAGGTGCAGGTTTTAAGCGAGCGCTTGGGGGCCGAGGCAGCGGCTCGGCGTGAAGCAGAGCAGCGAGCCTCGCACCCTCATATCGACGAGGCGGTCATTATGTCGGCGGTTGGCGAGGAGACAGCCGGGATATTGCGCAGCGCCCGCAGTGCTGCCGCTGAGATAACCGCCAAGGCCGAAACGCAAGCTGCGAGCACTGTTCGTGCAGCGGAGGCCAAGGCGGCCGAGCTGGTCGCCGAGGCGGAAAACTTGATGGCTGCTCGCAGAGCCGAGGCCGAGGCAGTTGCAGCACAGGTGCGGTCGGAAGCTGAAGCCGCGGCAGCTCAGGTGCTCTCGAATGCTCGGGCCGAGGCCGACAAACTGAAAGCCCAGGCTGTCGAGGAGCACCGCCAGATGGTGGAGACGGCTCAAAGCACCCGAGAACGGGTGCTTTCCGACTTGGCCAGGCGCCGCAAGCTGGCCACTGTCCAGATCGAACAGCTGCGGGCCGGGCGGGAACGTTTGCTTGACGCGTACCTTGTCGTCAGGCGCACTCTTGACGAAGTGACCGAAGAGCTCCAGAGGGCGGACGCTGAAGCGCGTGCTGTAGCGGGGGCGGTAGGGCGCCAGGTAGCCAGCGGGGCGACCGACGAGCCAGTGGACTTGCACGTGGCAGACGGGCCAGAGGGGGCTAACACCACGAGCGCTGAGCCGGCGGCAGAGCGAACGGGAGGTGGTAATGCTGAACAGCCTGTTCGCAGGCCTCTGACTGTAACGTCTAGTCCGGGCTCGTCTACTCCACCGGTGGTGCTGGCACCGAAAGCCGCCCAGCTGGCTGCGGCCGGTGCGTCTTTCCAGGGCCTTGGTGCACCCGGGGCTCCGGTGGCGCGCGTCAGTCCCAGCGACACGATCGAAAGTGTCCGTATCCTGCGGGGAGAAAGCACCGGTCCCGCCGCTCTGGCCCAGGTCCCGCCAGCGCAGGCCCCGGCAGCACAGCCTGCTCCTGTTGAGGCTGGCACTGTTGAGGCTGGCACTGTTGAGGCTGGCACTGTTGAGGCTGGCACTGTTGAGGCTGGCACTGTTGAGGCTGGGGCGGGCAGCCCTAGGGCTGAAGGGCCTGCTATTGGCCAGCTTGGGGCCACTCGGGCCGGTAGTGACGAGCCTGGGACAGCGCAGGCTTCGCCCGACCAAGGGGACGAAGGCCGAGGCGGCGTCTCTGCTGCAGATGTCGAGAGCTTGTTCGCTCGTATCCGGGCAGGCCGCGAACAGGCGGCCAACCGGGCCAGGAAAACATTGTTCGACCATGCCCCGGGTACGAGCGAGTTCTCGTCAACCGCTCAAGAGACGTCAGCGGGTTTGACCGGGGATGCCACAGCGAGCGCCGAGACGTTGGTCGCCCGGCCACCAACCGGTGGGCCAGGACCGGCTGAAGAGGGTGAGCCGGCCGTCAGTGAGCCGGGTAGCTCTGATGTTGGAGGTGATAACGGGGCGCCTGTCGACCGAGGCACGCTAGATGTTCTTGAACAGCGCCAAGAGGCGATCGGCCACATCGAGTCCTCACTGGCCAGGAAGCTCAAGCGAGCCTTGCAGGACGAACAGAACTCCCTGCTCGACAGGCTGCGCAGCTTGAAGGGCCCTGCTGCGTGCGCAGATGTGCTCCCAAGCCAGGAAGAGCATCCTGATCGTTTCGTAGACGCGAGCCGTCCTGTGCTCGAAGAAGCTGCTCGGGCTGGCGCAGAGCTGGCTTGGGCGGCCTTTGGCGCTCGCGGCCGCCGCGGGGCGCTCCCAGAAGTGGCCGACCTTGCTGATGAGCTGGGGAGGTCCATTGTCGAGCCGCTCCGCCAGCGCGTCGAAGAGGCCTTTAGCGCGTCGGGTGAAGACACTACGGAGCTTGCCGATGTCCTGGGTGCTGCCTACAGGGAGTGGAAGACCCAACGTATCGAGGCCGTCGCCCGCGACCAGGTCATGGCCGCATATTCTCGGGGCTTCTACACGGCTCTGCCGGAAGGGACGATGTTGCGGTGGGTCATGAGCCCGGCAGAGGGCCCATGCCCCGACTGCGAGGACAATACGCTGGCAGGGGCTCAGCGCAAGGGCGAGCCCTGGCCAACGGGTCAGCTGTACCCCCCGGCCCACCCAGGTTGCCGTTGTGCTCTCGTACCTGAAGTGCTGTCCACACTGACGTCGGTGGGCGCTAATGGCACCAGGCAGGCTCCGTTGACTTAATAGGCGCGCTCGGAGCCCTCCCGGCTGACCCTGTAGGCTGCCAGGTTGGGCATGCGAGCACCGTCTGACATACCGAGACGGCTGCCACACGCCAGCCGCCGTACACGCTGGGCCATCGCCATCGTGATCGCTGTGCTGGTCGTGCTGGCGGCGTTCCTCCAGAGGGGCGCGTCTTATTACGTCAGCTACCTATGGTTCCGCTCGGTCGGCTTCAGTACCGTTTGGGACAAGACGCAGGTAGTCGAGCTCTCACTGTCAGCCATCTTCAGCGTTGTCTTCTTCGCCATCCTGTGGGGCAACCTTTGGCTAGCCGACCGCTTGGCCCCGTCGTTGCTGCCGATGGACGACGAACTGGTGTCGAGATGGCAAAACCTGGTCGCCGGCCGGATGCCATGGGTGCGCGTGGTCGTGGCTGCTGTGTTCGGGCTGATCGGGGGCATCAGCGCCCACAACCAATGGGACAACTGGTTGCTCTTTTCCAACGCGGCACCTTTTCCCGCGACGGACCCGGTCTACCATCTGAACGACGGTTTTTACGTCTTTAGGCTGCCCTTTTATTCTTGGCTAGTTTCGTGGTTCTTCGCAGCGATCGTCGTCACCTTGCTCCTGACATTGGTTGCCCACTACCTGAACGGCGGTGTGCGCCCTCACCTGGTGGGCCAGCGGGTTGGCCCGCGTGTGAAAGCTCACCTTTCGGTGCTCCTAGCTGTGCTGGCCTTGGTCCAAGGCGCCAGCTATTACCTCCAACGCTTGTCGCTCGTGCTGTCGCAGAAGTACGTGGTTGACGGGGCAACGTACACCGACCTGCACGCCATCAGCCCCGCACTAGTGTTGCTGATGGCAATAGCCGTTATAGCTGCTGGCCTCTTGCTCTACAACGTACGCCAGCAGGGCTGGCTGTTGCCGGCGGTAGCGGTCGCCTTGTGGGGTCTCGTCTGGCTGTTGGTGGCCAATGTTTACCCGGCCATCGTGCAGACGTTCGTCGTCCAGCCTGCCGAGAACGTGAAGGAGGCGCCGTACATCACCCGCAACATAAAAGCGACCCAGGCTGCTTACGGCCTTCAAGACGTCCAGCAGGTTACTTTTCAGGGCAACGCCGAAGTAAGCGCCTCCCAGGTGACGGGTGGCACCCCCCAAGCCACTGCTAACGAAGAAACCCTTGCCAACGTCCGGCTACTAGACCCCTCTGTCATGTCGTCCACCTTCGCCAAGCAGCAAAGCATCTGGGGGTATTTCGACACGAGCGGCCCCAGTGTCGACCGCTACGACCTGACCGGCCCTGGCGGTCAGCTAAAGCTGACCCCAGTTCTCATAGCGGCGCGCGTCTTGAAGCCGTCGGGGGTAAGCCCGAGCTCATGGGTCAACACCCACCTCGAGTACACGCACGGTTTCGGGGCGGTCGTCGCACCAGCCAACCAGTCCGGCGTGGATCTGTCAGATGGCTACCCCAACTACAGCCTGAGCGACCTGCCACCGCACGGCCAACCTTCGCTTTCGGGCCAAAACTCCCAACCGCGAGTGTACTTTGATGCTACTAGCAACTCGGTTGGGGACTACGTCATTGCTGGCTCTGCTCAGCCGGAGCTCGACTACGAAGACAGCAACGGCAACCAGGCGTACAGCAGTTACACGGGCAGCGGTGGTGTGCAAGTGGGCGGCATCGTCCGCCGGGCTGCACTTGCGCTGACACTGGGTGACATCAACATCCTTATCTCATCGCAGGTAACCTCACAGTCGCGTGTTATTTTGTACCGCAACGTCGTCGAAATGCTCGAGAAGGTCGCCCCATTTTTGTCATATGACAGCGACCCCTACCCTGTGGTGCTGGGCGGGCAAGTGTACTGGGTCGTAGACGCGTACACCACTACCGACAATTACCCCTACTCTGAACAGGCAGACACCTCTAGGTTGCCAAGTTCTAGCGGGCTGTACGGCCAGTCCTTCAACTACATCAGCAACTCTGTCAAGGCTGTCGTCAACGCTTATAGCGGTCAAATGTGGCTGTTCGTACAGCAGCCCAATGACCCAATAATCGAGACGTACGAGAACGCCTTCCCTAAACTGTTCACCCCCATGTCAAAGGCAAACTCCATCATTCCTGGCATAACAAACCACTGGAGGTACCCTGAGGACCTGTTCGTCGTGCAGACCAATATGTACCAGAGGTACCACCAGGCTTCGGCATCTATTTTTTACTCCAATGCTCAGCGCTGGGACGTAGCGCAAAACCCTGCAGTTGGCGAGGTGGGCACCACGACTTCGACGTTGCCAACGGTGCCTACGCTGGTGCCGCTATCGCCGGTTAGTTCCCCCAGCCCCGAGAGCGTGATGCCCACCTATGAGCTCATGGCGTTGCCTGGCCAGGACCAACAAAGCTTTGTCCTGACCGAGCTTTTCCAACCTCATTCCAGCGGTGACAGGCAGGACCTGACCGCGTTCATGACTGCCTCGTCGGACCCTGACGACTATGGCCAGCTGACTGTGTACGAAACTCCGCCAAATGCAACCGTCTACGGGCCCTACCAGGTGACAACAGCCATCGACGAAAACCCGACGATCTCAAAGGAGATCACGCTGCTCAACCAAAACGGCTCGCAGGTGGTACTGGGCAGCGTGCTACCCGTGCCGGTGGGCCAGACGCTTCTATATGTCCAGCCCTTGTACGTGGAGCAGACACAAAACCAACTGGCCAGGTTGGCGGACGTGATCGTCGTGTACAACGGCACGGCGTACGACTCTGGCAATGCCTCGTTGGACGGTGCTCTTTGCAAGGTGACCAACAGTGACGGCAGCCACCCGTTCGCCAGCTATTGCTCAACATCTGCCGCCAAGGCACCACCAGTTGTAGCTCACAAGACAGCTCCGGAGAAGCTTCACACGACTACAACCACTGCCCCGAGCAGCACGACCGTGGTGACGCCCTCGTCGAGCACGTCCCCGACGACGTCGGCGATCACACCGCCGTCGGCTGTGACACCGCCGTCGATCGTCCTGCCGGGCCGGCAGCACGAGAGCGTCGCGCAATTGCTCGCTGGGGCGCAGGAGGACTTCGCACTGGCCAGCGCGGCGCTAAAGCAGGGTAACCTCGTCGACTACTCACAGGACATTGCCGCCGGTGAGGCACTTGTGGCCAAGGCAGCGCAGCAAGTTGGGCCCCCGACGGGCACCACAACCACAACGACGAGCGCGGCACGCAAGAAAGCCGCCTAGCGCTTGGGCTTAGCGCTTGGCTTGGGGCAAGCCTGGCGCTTGTGGTGCTTTGCTGGGGGGCTTGACCGCTTGTCTACGGGTCGCGTGCGTGGCTGGCGGCTTAGATAGTCCCGGTGGCTAAGTGCGTCCGCTGACAGCGTGGTGTTCTCGCGCCGGCCCAGGCTCTGATGGCTGTGTCTACTGGAACAGAGCAGCCGAGCTACTGCTGCTGTGGTCCTACTGCACAGTCAGGTGGCGGGCCTGTCGCCTCGGCGGCAGTTGCTGCTATTGTAAAAATGTACAAAGTACGCCGCGGGGTAGAGCAGTCTGGTAGCTCGTCGGGCTCATAACCCGGAGGTCGGTGGTTCAAATCCACCCCCCGCCACCAAGACCGCTGGTGAGACGTGCACCTCGTGGAGGGGTGCAGGCGTCTGACCAGCGGTTTCTCATTCCGGCGCTCGTCGGAGATGCGAGTTTCTCGGGTGTTTTTCTCGGGGCCTGATCAAGGCTGCGTACGCATGCGTGTGCAGGGCGTGCGCGACGAGATGTGGCCGGTGAGCTGCGGCGACGCGGAGACCGACACGCCGATGCGGTTGGTCGATGTCGGGTGATGCGGTTAGTCGATGTCGGGTTGCATATGCATGCACAGGGCATGCGTACGCACTGCCCTGCTCAACGAGATCGTGGCCAAAGGCGGGCGGCTCGATGGGAGCGGGCGAGGGGACCGAGCCTCGCGCACAGGGCGCGTCGCGGATAGTGCCGCGCTGTGGCCCGGTCGACCTTCGAGCAAGACGCAGCGGATCAGGACGCCGCCGACGTTAACGATGAGGGGCTCGGCGTCGGCGACCGCTGGGCTATCCCCAAGGTGTCTGGGGCGATGCTCTGCTTTAGAACGTGCGTTGCTCGCCGAAGGCCGTGCCAGCTCTCGCTTGTATTTTGACAGGGCGGTCTCAAGGGGTCATCGCAACAAGCTCGGCGAGGAGTCATTGTCAAGAGTTGTGGATGAGAGATCTCACTCAGGCGGCGACGGACCCGTCTTGGGTGTCGGTGTCGGACGTTCCGGCCGTCGTGTCGCTCCTCTCTTGTTCTTGTAGCTTGCCGTCGATGAAGGTGGCGCCAGCCCGGACGAGGGCGACGAGCTCGGCGCCGGTGATCTTGCGCCAGCGGGCCTGGGCCGAGTCGAGCAGCTTGTAGGCCATGGCCAGCCCGGCCTTGCGGGAGCCAGATCCCCGGGTGACCTTGGTCCTGAGTCGAACCGTCGAGAACGTGGACTCAATGCTTATCTTAAGCTCTCCGGCTGGGATGAGCTCCTGACCAGCTGCTTTGCCATTTGGATCTTGTCCTAGACGCAGGCCCGATGCGCGCTCAGAAAGCCCTCCCTAATTTTCTGCTGAGATCAGCAGCTGGGTTGCCGGGCCGCGGCTACACGGTTCGTGCCAAGCGCCTCGGCAAGGGCGGTGCGCAGGCGGCGGTTCTCGGCTTGAAGTTCACGGACGCGTTCGTGGGCGACAGTGAGCCGGGCCCTGAGAGACGCGTCCGAGGCCTGTTGCCGCTCGGGGACGATGCGGCGAGAAGAACGTTGCCGTTGCCGGAGCCGCT